>CAIZES010000359.1 GCA_903932045.1 uncultured Silvanigrella sp.
CGGTAACAACATCGTATCGACCCCAAGAATTTTCGCGATAGCCATGGGCATCGATGTTGTAAATTTTGCTGGTGGGCAAGTAAGTTATTGTTCCTTTAATTCGCGAACGTGGCCACAGAATATCAACAGTCCAAAGTTCATTGGGCAAACGGCCCATATCATTTGCGCTTACGGCACGGGGTGAGACTGTCGGCCGAGAGGTCCAATCTTGCCATGCAATGAGATCCCATATGTACGAGGGTGTTCGCCCTTCCAAATGCATGGCCTTTTGTCCGTTGGGAGAGCCCTGTGCTAGTTCGGTTGTTTTGGCAAAAGATTTGTTGGATTCGCGGGAAGCAAAAAAGTTGAGCGTGTCGGAATTCGCAACCCAGTTTTTTGCGCCAAAATTTGTGTAGTCACCATGTAACGTTTTATTGTCCATGAATCCTATCATGGCCACATTACCGCCGTCGGGTAGAAGTTGCACATAATGACTCAAACGCGTGCGTGGGTTATTGATGACGTGTCCAAGAATGCCAAAATATCCTGCCTTTTTGTCGTGAATCATGTAATAGTCCCACTCAAAAGAAATAATATCGAGTGGATCGTTTTGAGGATAATCGGGGGAAAGAATATGCCAACCAGTTGCTCCGGGGGCAAGTGGTTGTGGGTCGCTGTCTCTTTGTTGCTGTTTGAGTTGTTGTGGATTTTGTTGTTGCGGATTTGAGCAGAGCTTGCTTTCAAACTGTGCGTTTTTTGTTGTTATTGGACTGCACGATAGGAAGAGTGTAAATAGAGAAAGAAATTCTGGCCATGGAATTCGCCGCTGATATGAATATGGAATGCAGTTCTGAATGCAGTTCTGAATGCAGTTCTGAATGCAGTTCTGAATGCAGTTCTGAATTCGGTTCTGAATTCGATTTTCAATTGATTTCCGAATGCGTTGGTTCATGCGTAGTTCCTTTGTGCACAATGCCGTACCCTGTGTTGGCAACTGTTTTTCTGTCACCCTATCGTGCACCATTGGGCTCGACTCGCCGTTGCCGAAGGGGTACTGTGGCATCATAGTGTTTCCAAATTATTGTCGGTTAGGCTTCTGGTTTTTTGAGAGATTCGAACCTCAAAATGTTGGAATTGTAGAAATATTTTGACACCTTTTTCAGTCTAACTCCTCGTATTTTTTTCCTTTGTTTTCCATTTCTTGTGTTCTCCTGAAACAAACTGTGGCTGGAGTCTGTTCAAAGGTAATGAGACTCAGTACGCTTCATTCGGTGTTACTGCGTTCGGGGAGAGTTTATGACATTGGTGCTTGCGGTGAGTCTTGTTTTTACGGGTTTGGTTGTGGGAACTCTTGCGGGAATTTTGGGATTGGGTGGTGGTGTTTTTTTGGTGCCGGTGCTTGTTGCGTTTGGTTACCCGCCTCTTAATGCTGTTGCAACCAGCAGTATTCCTGTCCTCGTTGCTGCTGTTTCTGGCGTGTCCGCTCACATTCGCTCGAAACAGCTTCGTTTGGTAAGGGCGCTGCGTATTGGCGTGATCGCTGCCGCAGCGGCGCAGGTTGGCGTGTTTTTGGCGCATCATGTGAATTCTCGGCTTCTGCTTATTTTGTTTGCCTGCTTTTTACTTGCAAATATTTCGTTGATGCGATTGCGTCGAAGTGTTTCAAAAAAAACTGCGCCAAAAGAGGGCTGGGAGTTTGTTTGGTCAGAAATATTTATTGGTGCTTTGGGTGGTGTTTTTAGCGGTTTTTTTGGAGTGGGTGGGGGAGTCATTATGGTTCCTTTGCTTGTTTTGCTTGTGGCTGAACCTCTTAAAGACGCCGTGCGGACAAGTATGGCGGTAGTGTTGGTTTCTGCAATTTCTTCTTCCATTGGACATGCCTTAAAAGGAAGTGTGTTGTGGGACGTTGGGCTTCTTCTTGCTGCAGGAAGTTTGGTAGGAGCGCAGTTGGGGGTGATGCTTTTGCCTAAACTTTCTGAAAAGATGGTTCGGAAAATCTTTGTGGGAATGCTGAGCCTACTTGCTTGTTATGTTTTTGTGAAAGCGTTAATAATGTGAGCTGAGGTGCGAAGGCAGTTTTGCCCACCTTCCTCCTACCATAACACCAGCAATGTGTTTGTTCAGGCGTTCCCATTCCAACTCAGACAATAAAAGTGGATTGGTGTTCCAAAAAATGAGATCTGCCTGATATCCCTGTGCTACTTTTCCTATATTGTTTTGCTGATTCAGGAAGCGTGCACCGTTCCATGTTGCTGCACGGAAAATGTCTGTCGGTGAAAATCCGAATTTTCGCATGAGCATAAGTTCGCGAAGACTTGCATGGGGTGTGCTGTGGCTGCCCGCATCGGAAGCAAAAAGAACATTGGATGCGCTGTTCGTGCTATTTGTGCCGTTCGTGCTGTTCGAGTTGCGCTCGTCCGAGTGAAAATGTGCTAATTTGGTGGCCAAACGTGTTGCCGCAGCCCACTCATATTCCACAACACGCATTGTGTTGGTGTCTTCTCGATTTTCCACAGCATGTTTAATGCGGCATTCGAAACCTTCGAGTGTGAGTCCAACAAAAATGTTTCGCTCTTCCAGAAGCGCAATTTGCGCGTTTGTGGCTTGAAGCGCGTGTTCAATTCCTGCAATACCGTGACGTAGGCATGCGTCAATTCCTAAGGTGCCTTTTGCATGCGCACTGACGCGCATGTTGTGAGTTCTTGCAAAATCGACAGCAGCAGAAAGAAGTTCGTCTGATACAACAACTTTGTATTCGTAGTTGGCATCAAGTTCGGTTTCGAGAATAAACTTGATGAGTTCGGAACCACTTGTACGCAGTTCTTCTAGTTTGGATAAGAGCTCCTGTTTTGTGCTCACAGCTTGCAGAAACACATCGGCAAATCCGCCTGGGCAGGAGATTGTCCAATGTGAAGCAAATGTACGGGGAATAACGTTTCGTCCGTTGTTATCGTTGTTTGGGTTATTTGGGTTATTTTCGTGGAAATATTCCTTTATTTGATTCAAAATTTGTGGTGCATTTTTTCGCCCAGGAGGGCCTTTATCACAAACGGTTGTAATACCCATTTGTGCTGTTTTTTGAGCGTTGATGAGGGCGCGTTGTTTCATTTCTTCCGGATTTTTTTCGATAAGGTCAACTGCCTCACGGAGTGAGCTGCCGCCAAGCATTAGCCAATGAGCATGAGCGTTGATGAATCCTGGTGTTACGAAATAGGCAGGAGTGTGTTGCGTTGACGAAATTTTTGTTTGTGAAATTTCGCGTATGACGGAATTGTCGATGTTCAGGGTTGCTGTGATTGATGGCGTATATTTTGTTCCATTCGTTGTATCGAAATTGAGAATCTCAACGGGGATGCCTTTGAGTTTGTCTGTGTGAGTGTTGCTCATGATTCCTCCAAGCTCGGAAATGGTGCTGCCTCATTGTAGGTCTTTGAATTATTTCGTGCCTGGGATTTTCTGTTTGCTGCCGGAAACAGGAATTTCTTGGCAAAAAACCCGCCATAATTTGGGAAGAAGGTTATTTCTTTGCAATGGCAAAGAGTGAGACGTCGGTGCCGTTAGGTTGACGTTCCAGTACCTCACCCGCGGGTGTGAGCACCCATTGATGATCCCACGATTCCACGTGTCGCATGACCTGGTTGGTATGAATGGTTTGGCCATCGGCCATTTTTATTGCGGAGTCTCGGCCATATCTTTTCAAGAACTCGGCCCAAACCTTCCAGGCTCCGCCGCAAAAAGTTGTGTCCGTTGATTGCTGCCCTGGAGTTTCTTGTTGTGTTGGTTGCTGTGTTGCTGGACGGGTTGCTTTGGGTGGAGTTTTTGCGATTCGCTTGGGCGGGAGATGAAGTTCGTTTTCGCGCTTTGCAGCGAGTTGTCCGCATGCACCACTAATATCATAGCCTCGACTGTAACGAATTGGGGCGGGAATGGACCGATCGGATAAGTACTTTTGAAATTCGCGCATGTTTTTTTCTTGCGACGGTTTCCACTCCATGCCTGGGTGAGCATTCATGGGAATAAGATTTACTTTTGCCTTCAACCCGTGCAAAAACTTCACAAGTTTTTTTGCATATTCGACAGTATCGTTGACGCCATCAAGCATTATGTATTCGAAGGTAATGCCGTCGCGGCCGGCTGGATAATCCAACAGAGCTTTTTTGAGTTCTTCGAGCGAGTGTTGACGATTAACTGGCATAAGCTGGGTGCGACGCGTTGGGTCGGCGGAATGAAGTGAAATGGCCAAACGTAAAGGAAACTCTTTTGCCATTCTTCGAATTTCTGGAACAAGGCCACAAGTGGAAACGGTGACCCGATGTTTGGACATTCCAAAATAGTGAGGTGCAAGCATTACGCGAGTGGCTTCAATGACGTTGTCGAGATTGTCGAGGGGCTCGCCCATGCCCATAAAAACCACGTTGGTGATGCGTCGATCATCGCCTCGTTTTTCCAGTTGTTTGTAGCACCACAAAAGCTGAGCAAGAATTTCGCCTTTTGTGAGATTTCGAGAAAGTCCCAGTCGTCCCGTTTGGCAGAATGTGCAAGCCATGCGGCAACCCACTTGCGACGAGACACAAATTGTAACGCGATCTGGGCTAGGCATAAGCACACATTCAAAATATTTTTCGTCTATGCTTTTGAGCAATATTTTTTCGCTTCCATCCGAGGATGCAAGGAGTGAATCAATTTTGGGGAGCTCAAACGAAAATTCTTGTGATAGTTTTTCACGAAATATGGGAGGAATGTCGGTGTATTGTTTGGTATCTAAGACGCGTTTTTCAAACAGCCAGCGCAATGTTTGGCGAGCCCAAAATGCTTTCCCGTTAGCTTGTACAAACCATTCCGATAAACGTTTTTCGGAAATATCGAAAATACTTTCACGCGAAAGAGTTTCACTTAAAAAATTTTCGCGTCCTATTTTGGGCTCAGAGTTGGTCATTGTTTTTTGTCTTTCGCCTTTCGTTTTTCGTTTTTCGTTTTTTTATTTCGGCTTCCGTAATTCACACTTTGTTATTCGCATTGCAGAACTGGAGCTAAATTTCGCGCACGAAACGCTCTCGGGGCATGCGCAAGCGAGGTCCATAAACTCCTCCATCAGTTCGCTTGCCGCAGGAAATAACCATAACAGGAATTGCGCCGCGATTCAGCCCTAGCAACTTTTTGAGTCGCTTGGAGTCAAACCCTTCCATTGCGCAAGTGTCAAATCCGTGTGCGGTCATTCCCAGCATAAAGTTTTCGCAGGCGAGGGCGCAGGTTTTTGTTGCCCATGTAATAAGGGCAGAGCGACTAAAAGGCTCACGAGGAACAGGCCGATTCAGACCAACAATTGAGGACACAATTGTTTTTGCTAGGCCCAAAATTCCTAGAAAATCTTGCCCGTAAACATAAGGGACAATTTTTTTGTAATAATCGGTTGCGCTTTTCGGAACTGCAACGGGGAGCTTCTCGTAGTGAGCCAAAATGTCTTTGCTTATTTGATGCCATAAATCGATGCGCGCAATGCACACAACCATTTCGGTGGCGGTGGTTGCCGCAGATTGGCCGAGGCAGACGTCTGCAAGCTGCTTCTTTTTATCGGCAGAGCGAACCCACACAAATTCCCAAGGCTGCAAATTGGACGAATTGGGAGCAAGCAGAGCCCAATCGAGGCACTCATGCATGACTTTTTCCGGAACGGGTGTGCCATCAAACGATCGAACGGAACGGCGGTTTTGAATGATTTTACGAAACTCGCTGACGTCAACTTCAGCTGTAGCCTCGTGGTATTTTGGCATATCTTTCATTTTCACCATGGCGTCACCTTTCAAGCGAATGGAAGATTTCGAGAGTCTCGTCACATGCGTCCTTTTCTAGCGGTTGAAGAGCCTCATGGCAAGGCTGGCTGCTGCGTGTTTTGAAAACATTACGAATTTGTGGAAAACGGGTCTGTTCAAATGTAAGGCGAGACGCTCTGGATGTGGCGAAAAGATTGTGACCAGCAGTTTTTGGGAAATCATCTGAAGGATTGGACCCTAATGATGTTTGCATTTTAAAAAAAAATTCCGCTACTCTAAAATAGAGTATCAG
>CAIZES010000360.1 GCA_903932045.1 uncultured Silvanigrella sp.
ACAACGGATCTGACAACGGATCTGACAAAGCTTGCGCCGAGATTTTCTATCACACGCCCTGCCACGACTCTTTGAATGGGGGTGGCGCTGCAACCCTGCAGCGTATAACGAATACAAAAACACACACCCTTACCAGTTGTTGTTCTGAAGCCGGCACAATGGCACTTTCGCGTCCTGATATTTCCCAAAAGCTGCGAGCTGCAAAAAACGAGGAAATAAACTGCGCACTCCATTCGGATTTTGCTTGCGCAGAAAAAAAATCGAATTTCACAACAAAAAAACTTTTGGTTACAAACTGTCCTTCTTGCGTGCAAGGTTTGTCGCGACAAGAAATTCCAAATTTGCGTGTTGAGCACATCACCGTTCTGCTTGCTCAGGCGCTCGGAGGAAAAAACTGGAAAAGTGAAGTACGAGTTCTCACTGAAAATGCGGAACGCATCACGTTTTAAAATTTTGGAGTGAGCTTAAGTAAATTGTCGAAACTGTCGGGCATGATTTTATCAATTTCCAAGAAACGTGTTGTGCGTTTTTCTCCGCATTTTTCGCAGACGTACAAAATCATGTAGTTTTTTTTGGGGTGGCTTTCGTAGCCAATGGGCTTCAGTATTCCACCGCACTCTGCCAACCTATCCCCTGGGTTTTCGTCCACATGAAGGCTGTAGAGGCACTTGGGGCAATGATCGCGGCATGTGCTTGAAGATTGAGGAACTTCAAATCCGCAGTTCTTACAAACAAAACTTTCATTTCTTTTTGTGAAGCGCGGAGTGTTTAAAGACACAATAACCTCGTCACTTCTGAGGTGAGGGCACTATTGAGGCGTTCTTCAAAACTTCCAATACGCGCTCAAATTCGTCTGTGCTTGCTGCGCCCACAATATGGTGACGAACAATGCCTTTTGCATCAACAAAAAAGGTTTCGGGTACGCCTGTAACACCGTAGCTTCGAGCCATTCTGCCGTCAGTATCAGCAAGAACAACTGGTACGACTCCATAACGAGATACGTATTCGGCGGCGGCTTTTGGTGTGTCTTGAATGTTAACATTCACAAGCTCAACGGCGTCGGGTTCGCTTTGTGTTTTTTCAACAAATCGCTTTATTTCTGGAATTTCTGCACGACATTCCGAACATGTGGTTGTCCAAAAGTGAACAACACGCCATCCTGAGCTGCGAAAGGTATATGGCTTTGATTCGAGCGTGAGGGCTGTAATTGCAGGCGCATTGCGGCCTACGAGATCAAAAAGCCTCACTCCGCTTGGAGTGCGACCAGCAATATATGCAACAATTAAGATGGGAATGAGTGCGAAAAAGAGAGGAGCCAATTTACGAAAACGCGATTTCACTTGAACGGAGTCAAACTCGTTTGATTGCGTTTCGTTTGTCATCCTTAAACTCCTTGAGCCTCTCCTGCAAAAGCGTTTGCATCGAGAACGCGAAACACTGGACCCTGAGAATCGAGTACACCACCAACCTTAAGATCGGCAAGAACACGACTTACGGTTTCGGGGGCAACGTCGGCCATTTCGGCAATATCACGGCGGCTGAGAGGTGGTTCAAAAACGCTGTCGTTAGCGTTGTCTGCGAATGATCCGTGCAAGTCGAAAAGAACGCCTGTAACACGGCTTTTTGCTGTTTTGAACATGCTTGCTTCCAAACGGCGTTCCAGTTTGCCGATTTCTTGGCAGAGATTTTTCATGAAGTGTATTGCAAGTTCGGGTTTACGGTTCACAATGTCAACCAGTGTGCGAATATCGATAGCGAAAATTTCGCTGTCGCGCAATGCCACGGCTGTGCGGAGATAATTGCTGTTCAAGAAGATTTCATTCAAACCCAATACTTCGCCCGACTTTACAACACGAACAATAAGATTTCCGCCTTCGGAATTTTCGCGAACAATTTTCAAGCAGCCGTTGGCTATGGCGTAAACGGAACGGGGTGTGTCGCCACCCACAAAAAGATTCTTTCCCTTGCGAAGCATAATAACGCTAGAAGCTTGCTGAAGCTTTGTGAGTTCTTCTTCGTCGAGACCTGGGAACAGCTTTCTGAGTGAGAAACTACTTTTTGTTTGCATATACAGCTCCTTTAAAAAAATTTTCAGTGTTCCACTGGGAACACGAGTGCTAGATCCGAATCTATTGCATCGCGAATGCGCGAAACTCCAAACGAAGGTTTGGCTTTTGTTCCATTCACGATAACTGAGAAGGCATTCCACGAACCGCTTTGTGTGCGAACATAGCCCGCCAATCCTACGGCGTCATAGGGTTCAGTGAGGGTCCCTGTTTTTGCGCGTACGGCGTTGCGAAGATGCTTTTCGTCACTCTCAGAAAAACGACGTTTCACTGTTCCTTCACTTCCTGGCGCTGGCAATGATGAATAGAATGCGGGAAACTCGCGCGAGTTCCGATACATTCTATCGAGAACAGCAACTATATCCTTAGCTGACATACGGTTTTCGGGTGTTAATCCGCTTCCCGTTTCTAGGCGGAGTGTTTCGTTTGCGGAATTCGATTTCCACGGTGAAGTTTGTAGAACTTGTTTCATGTACTTGTCGAGTTGCTGTGCTCCGCCTTCAATTGTTGCGCCACGGGAATTTTCGTTTTCTCGATCGAGATTAATTGTGAGCATGTCTGCAATGAAATTATTACTCACTTTGAAAAGCCCTCGCAGCTGCCAATCCAGAGGAAAGCCCTCAACCTCAGCCACTGGAGCCCATTTTGATGAAGGGGCGTCGTGGCTAATAATTGTTTTCCCTTTCACTCGCACGCCGGCTTCGCGTAAGAATTCGCTAAAAACGCTGCCTGAATACTCATCAGCATCTGATACTGATCTATAAACCCTTTGCGGAAAGTCGGCCTGTGAAATGCTGCCGCTCACCCGAATTTCATCAAAACCTCTTGCGCGGGTGCGGCTGGCCGAAAGTTTGGCGTTCTTTTCGTTTTTGACGGTATTAACCCTGCCTACAATTTTTGCAGTGGGAATATTGTACGGCTCTAAGGCAAGATGAGCGTCCTTTCCGGACGTTTCCCCGGGTGAGGCCACAACCGCAAGCACACTGAAATTGACTGCGGCCGCCGAAAGAGGGCTGTCATAGGCATGGGAGCTGTGGAGTTTTCCTGCTTTGCGATTGCCATCAAGACTCACATCACCAAATGCGGAAACATTGAGTACAAGATCGCCCGAAACCTCTTTAATTCCCGAGCGTGCGACATCGGTTGCTAAGAACCATAATTTTTCGTTGGTTAAATAAGGATCGCCAGAGCCAACAATAACAAGATTTCCTTGAAGAACGCCCTTCGATTTTGATCCTGTGGCAAAAATCTGAGTTTTGAATGTGTAGTCGAATCCCCATTTTTCCAGGGAGGCTGCACCCAACACTATTTTTGTAACGGAGGCGGGCGTGAGGCGTTTTTCTGCGTTGTGCTCTACAATGATTTTCCCGGTGCCTAAATCAACAACCAGCGCGCTTACAAGTGCACCTTCGGATTGAAGTTCTTGGAGTGCTGGTAGCGATGTGGGGCGAGCAAGTGCAGGTGTGGCAACCAAAACGGTACAAACCAGACTGAACTTGCTTGGGGGAAGAGTGTTCATTTGATTCCAATGCTCAAAAAAAAACATTTGTCAAATCATCCGCAGAAAGAATTCGGAGATTACCAGAACAATAAATCCCTTGACAAGAGTCCAATTCTGAATTCTGGGTCAGGGCCTTAACTTGGATTCAATTCAGGTACTTACATCCCGATTTTAAGTCTTTCAGGAAAAATGCATACTTAACGTTCTTTCAATCATAGTATCAAATTCAGAGTCAATGAAAAGGATGTTTGAGAGCAATCTTGGGTTTGAGCCCAATATTAGAGCAAACTGGCAGTTTTGACGTGTTTCTGACACAATCAGTCCATCTTGAAGGCTTGCGTCAAGAGTTAAGTTCCCTTTCTAACACAGGAGAAGTGGATTATGGAAAATGTTGTTATCATAGGTTCTGGTCCTGCTGGCCTCACCTCGGGCATTTATACTGCACGTGCAGCGCTTCAGCCCATTGTTGTAACGGGTATTCAGGTTGGTGGGCAGCTTACAACAACTACCGTGATTGAAAATTTTCCGGGTTTTCCAAAAGGCATTGATGGTAACGAGCTCATGCAGAATATGCAGGCGCAGGCCCAGGAAATGGGAGCTCGATTTAGCAATGATAACGTGAATAGCATCGAGAAGCTTTCTGGCGGCGGATTTCGAATTCATCTCGACTCCAAACAGATTGAAACCCGTGCAATTATTGTGGCTACAGGAGCATCCGCTTTGACGCTGGATCTTCCAAACAAGGCTAAGCTTATGGGGTATGGCTTGTCTACCTGCGCGGTTTGCGATGGGTTTTTCTATCGCAATAAAAAGGTTTCCATTGTGGGGGGCGGTGATAGCGCTATGGAAGAAGCCTGTTACCTAGCAAAACTTGCCAGTGAAGTGCACGTTGTTGTGCGACGCGACAAGCTCCGCGCCAGCAAAGCTATGCAGGATAGGGCTCTCAACAATCCAAAGTTGAAGTTTATTTGGAATTCACAAGTTGTAGACACAACAAGTAATGCGCAAGGACTGACTGGAATTGTGGTTCAGTCCAATGATGGAGCGCGTCAAATTGTAGCTGTGGACGGTCTTTTTATGGCCATTGGTCATAAGCCAAACACGGACTTCTTGAAGGGTTTGGTGGAAATGGATGATGCGGGATACATTCTGACTCACAACGGGACTCATACCAATGTGGAGGGAATATTTGCCGCTGGAGATGTTGAAGACAAACAGTTCAGGCAGGCAATTACAGCTGCAGGGCGTGGTTGCCAGGCTGCGCTTCAGGCCGAACATTACCTATCGGGAATTTCCTGAAAAAATAGCTATTGACCATACTTATATCGGGTGCTAGCGAAAAGCATATCTTCACAAGGAGGCCCCGATGAACGCATCTTTTTCGTCCCGAAATGGACGTCGTTTGAATGTTTTTTCATCCTATTCCTACGTTTCCCATGCTTTTCTTGGTTTGTTTGGTTTGGCTGTGGGGGCTCAATTCGCAAAAGCTGCCGATGGAAATATTTTTAGTGTCGCCACATATAATATCGAGGGAATGTCCGATAGTCAGGGCGCACCATTTCCGTACGATTTTTCGGCAACTCTTTCCAATTGGGTGCAAGATAGAATGTACGAGGTTAAAGCAAAACGCATTGCCGAGGCTTTAACACTTGCGGGAAGTCCCGATATTGTTGCACTTGAGGAAGTAAAATATCTTGATGGCAGAGGAACTCAATTGCAGGTGATGGCGCCATTTTTAGATCCACTTGGTTACAAGTATAAGGTACTTGGTCCACAAACACCGAAAGGGCCAAAGGGCTACACAACCTCAGACACTCCCGCTATTATTAGTAAGTATCCCATTGTGTCGGTTGAAGGTCTTCGTTTTGATGACCCCAATTTTCCTGGTGCAGCTCGAGATCCTTTGGCTGTGACAATTAATGTGAACGGAAGTTTGCTGAGAATGTATGCGGTTCATACGAAGGCAAAAGTTACGGAAAAGACACCGCAAGATGCTCAAACGGGGAATTCTATTCGCAAAGCAATGCTGCAAGTTGTGCGTGCGGATATTGAGCGCCAACGAGCTAAAGATCCAAACGTTGATATCATTGTCGTTGGTGATATGAATGCAAATTATTTTGAAGATTCTATTGTGAACGGCCTTGGAGTGACGGGCGACGAAAGTGCAATGCTCACAAATGGCAATTCGGAGGGCAGGCTTTACAATTTGTGGTATGAACTCAATCCAGAAGACCGCTGCACATTATCATTTATGGGAACGCGTGACTGTATCGATCAAATTAATATTTCAGCATCAATGTACGATAATAACGGCATACAATATGTTGATAACTCCTTTAGCATTGCTGGTATGAAAGAATGGTGGAGGAGTCCGCTTGCAAATGCGACTGGCACCGGTAAGCGTTGGCAAACAAAAACACAAGACGTCACAGATCCGTCTTCGGGAAGGCCTGCTAAGTATACAACGCATATTGGATACGGATATTCCGATCACATTCCCATAGTGGCAAAGTTTCGAGTTGTTGGAAATACCGGAAATACTTCGCGCATGACGCTTTCTTCTGCTCCAGCAAAAGAAGTTGCACACGGAAAACTTTTCTTCCACATTCCTTTTTGTACATCGGCCTCTGGTGCTTTTGTTCCAGGTGAAGTTGTGCGCAATCTTTCTGAAAACGACGATCTTTCATCGGACGAAATTCTTGGCAGGTGCGTTTCGCTTGAAAACGGTTCCATACCTCTTAAAGTTGTTGATCGCTACGACACACGCGTTGACTATGGATTTGAGTTCAATTCGTCTAGCCCGTTCCTGAAAAGTGTTTCCATTAACTTTCAGTACGACGATCAAAATGCCGGTGGACGCGTTATCAATCGGAATCAACTTGCTCAGCAGTTCGCGGACGCAGTTTCTGCTGCCACCGCTGCAGGAAAACGCGTATCTTTGGTTTCAGTCAAAGGGCGGCTGGATGTGAACTTTGGAAAGGTTACGCTTTTTGCCGAGAGTGCTCCTGTTTTGAAAATAGAAGACTGATTCCCCTTTTCGAAATGCTTCTGACACACTTGACACCCGACGACCAATGCAGGATTTCTCTTATCTACTCGGTGATGAGAGGAGTCTGCTTTGTCTATGTCTGTTTCACGGTTTGTTGTGGCAGCACCTCGCAGTGGCGAGGGAAAAACCACGGTTGCGCTGGGTCTTATGGCGGCATTTGTGCGTCGGGGCTTTTGCGTGCAGGGTTTCAAAGTAGGCCCCGACTATTTAGACACAACTTTTCAGGAACTCGCCACCGGAAAGCCTGGACGAAATTTGGACTTGTGGATGATGGGTTCGGACGCTGTTCAGCAAAGCGTTGAAAAAAATTCTGGCGGATGTGATCTTGTCATTGTTGAAGGTGTTATGGGGCTGTTTGATGGCCATCGCGATGGCAAAACACCTTCCAGCACTGCGGATGTTGCAAAACTGATTGGCGCACCTGTTATTTTGGTCATTGACGCATCGCGAATGGCGGCCAGTGTGGGTGCAATTGCATTGGGATTTAAACAATTTGATCCCGATGTGAATATTGCCGGTGTTATTCTGAACCGTTGGACACCGGGGCGAGATATCACCGCGGTGAGCGCAGCTTTGCAGCGCGTCGGGGTTCCTTTGTTGGGAACGCTTGAGCGCACAGTGGATGTGGAACTTCCGTCTCGGCATCTTGGGCTTGTTGGTGCCCATGAACAACACATTGCCGCCAAAGAAAAACTTGATATTATTGCAGACCATATTCAAAAATCAGTCGATCTCAATTTGATTTTCTCAAAGTCTCAGGCAGCTCCTGTGAGCCATGTGAGCCATGTGAGCCATATGAGCCATATGAGCCATATGAGCCATATGAGCCATATGAGTCCTGTGGGCGCGGAGGTTTATGCCAATCACGACGTGCAGGTATCACAGAAAAATCATTCCGTAAGGTTGGGTGTTGCTCGCGATAAGGCATTCTTTTTTTATTATCCCGAAAATCTTGAATTGTTGCAGAGTTTGGGTGCAGAAATTGTCTTTTTTAGTCCCTGTGACGATGCTCAGATTCCGTCGGACATTGATGGCATTTATTTTGGTGGAGGCTACCCGGAGTTGCATGCCGAAGAGCTTTCTCGAAACCTTTCGATGCTCGATTCTGTTAGCGCTGCTGCTCAACAAAATATACCAATTTATGCCGAATGTGGTGGTCTTTTGTACTTGGGTCGAAGTCTCACGACACTGGATGGTGTGGTGCGAATTTTTACGGGTGTTATTCCGGGCGATGTTCAAATGCATCCTCGATTGCAGGGAATGGGATATCGTCAAGCTACGTTGGCTCGCGGTTGCATTATTGGCAGTGCTGAAACTGTGGTGCGAGGACACGAATTTCATTATTCGTCATTTGCGTTTGACCTGGGTTCTCCTGCTGCTTATTGCACAGAACAAGGCTCAGAAGGTTACTCAAAAGATTCTGTTGTGGGATCCTATTTGCATGTTCATTTTTCGGGTCATCCAGAGATTGCCAAAAACTTTGTGCTAGCTATGCACCAGTTTCAAATTTCGAAAACTCAAGAAAAAAATTCAGAACAACAAAAAATATGCAATAAAAAAATAGCAACTAACGGAGAGAAAAACTTATGACGTCAAATGCAGTTATCGTTATCGGCCATGGGAGTCGATCATATGAAGCAACGCAGGAATTTTTTCAGCTCGTGTCGGCCGTTCGTTTGCGCATTCCAAGTGTGGTCGTTGAATCGGCATTTATGGAGCTCGCCGAGCCGTCTTTGCCGCAAGCTGTTAAGAGTCTTTCGGAGCAGGGTTTAGTGAGTATCTCCGTTGTTCCATGTTTTTTGTTTCATGGAAATCATATCAAGAAAGATATTCCGGAACTCATTGCCGAGATGCAAAAAGAATACCCGAATATTACGTTCAAAGTGGGCAGGCACCTTGGGCCGGAATCTCGAATTGCAGATGTTGTGGCAACTCGCGTTGATGAGGTTATGGAACTTCCTCGAGTTTCGGCTGACGAAATAGAACGCTCCAGCATGCGTATTATTGAAGAACTTGTAGGCGCAAATGAGTGGAGCGAACTCGAAAATGCAATGATTTATAGACTTGTTCATACGAGCGGCGATCCCACTTTGGTGGCCTCTATTAAGATGTCGCCGGGCGCTGCGGAGGCTGGTAAGAAAGCACTTGAGGCTGGTGCACCTATTGTTGTTGATGTTAAAATGGTGGCAGCAGGAATCTCTAACAACGTAGCAAAGCATTCAAAATCGGGAATTTTATGTGCAATTGACGACGATGTTGTTGTGGAGAAAGCAAAATCCGAAAAGCGCACACGTGCAGAGTGTGCAATGGAACGCTTGGTTCATAGTTTGAATGGCGCCGTTG
>CAIZES010000361.1 GCA_903932045.1 uncultured Silvanigrella sp.
GGGTTGCAACTAAAAAACGACTACAACGGAACACACAGTTCACCAACAAAAGGGACTTTGTAACGCATGTGGCATTACGCTCTCAAGAGATTTCTGCTCATAATACCTACATTGATTGGCATTTTGCTTGTTTTTTTTAGCCTCACTCAATGTGTTCCTGGCGGCCCCATAGACCAAGCTCTTGCCGAAATGCGCGGGCGCACCAAAGGCGCTGAAGTGAGCAGCAGCGCGCAGTCGTCGTCGTTAGACGCCAGTAAAGTTAGCAATCGAGCCGAGCTGGAACACGAGCAAATTGAATTTCTACGCCAACAGTTTGGATTCGACAAACCCCTTCACATTCAATTTTTTGTATGGCTCAAAAAAATGTTCTCATTCGACTTCGGGGAATCATACTTTCGACATCAAAAAGTCGTGGAAATTTTTGCCAACAAAATGCCAGTTTCTATGAGCCTTGGTATTACAAGCTTTTTTCTTGTATACCTCGTTTGCATTCCTCTCGGAATTGCGCGCGCTGTAAAACAAGGATCAGCCTTTGATGCCACAGCAAGCACCATCGTTTTGCTAGCCTATTCCATTCCTGGATTTGTATTTGGCATGCTTCTGCTGATTGTTTTTTCCGGTGGTGCTTTTGTGCAATGGTTTCCGTTACGAGGTCTTACTTCCGACAATTTTGAAACACTCTCATTCGGAAAAAAAATTATCGATTTCAGTTGGCATCTTGTGTTGCCTGTCCTTGCCTACACCCTCACCGGATTCGCGGTTCTCACGAGTCAAACTCGAAATTTGTTTTTGGAAGAAATGAACCAACAATATGTGCAAACAGCAAGAGCAAAAGGTCTCTCCGAAAAAGCTGTTTTGTTTGGACACATTTTTCGCAACGCGATGATCATCATCATTTCGGGAATTCCAGCTGGATTTGTGGGAATGTTTTTTGCAGGAAGTCTTCTTATTGAAACCATGTTTTCCTTGGACGGCCTCGGACTCCTCATGTTTGAGTCCGTCATGAAACGAGACTACCCCATTGTGATAGCCGAACTCTTTGTTTTTTCCCTTGTCGGTTTGAGCATGCAAATAGTCTCTGATCTCACGCTTGTTGCAATTGATCCGCGCATCTCATTCGAAAAATCGTCGGGGTGACAACATGAAAAAATTCTGGCAACCTGGTGAAGAAACACTGCGTCAATGGCGAGCTTTCCGCAACCGAAAACGCGCTTACTGGAGCCTTATCGCAATCGTGGTTCTTGTTATTTCAAGTGCTTTGGCGGACATCTACGCAAACAGTAAACCGTTCGTAGTTAAATACAACAATGAATACTACTTTCCATTTGTAAGAATATATCCAGAAACTCTCTTTGGAGGTTCGTTCGAAACTGAAGCCGACTACACCGACGCATTCGTAAGAAAGCAAATCAGTGAAAATGGCAATTGGTCTTTGTTTCCTCCTCTAAAATGGGATTACAAATCCATAAACACCGATCCAAATTTACAACACCCCAGTCCACCGTCACGCGACAACCTACTGGGCACAGACAATCGCGGACGAGATGTGTTGTCGCGCCTCATCTACGGATTTAGAATATCCATACTTTTCGGAATCATTCTCGCTCTCATTGATTCTGTTATTGGAATTTTTGTTGGTGCTATCGAAGGATATCTTGGCGGCTGGACAGACGTTATTCTGCAGCGTCTCATAGAAATTTGGGCGGCCATTCCGTTTCTTTATCTTCTCATAATTTTAGCAAGCATGTTTGAACCTAGCATTCCCATGCTCATATTTTTGCTCAGCCTATCGGGTTGGGTTGGAGTTCAAGGTTTAGTGCGCATCGAATTCTTAAAGGCTCGTAATCGAGAATACGTCAAGGCAGCGCGAGCGCTGGGAGTTCCAAACTGGAAAATTATGTTTCGACATATTCTACCAAACGCGCTCACACTTGTGATTACAAATTTGCCATTCAGCATTTCTGCAGGAATGATTTCTCTCGTCAGTCTCGACTATCTCGGTTTTGGAGTGAAAGCTCCTACTCCCAGTTTGGGAGAACTTCTCAACCAAGGCCTTACAAACTTAAATGCATGGTGGGTTGCATTACCAACCGTAGCACTCATTGCCACAATGCTCATACTTGTCACGTTTGTAGGCGAAGCTGTTCTCGATATTTTCGACCCAAAAAGACGTTAAGGAGAGAGCATGACTCTGCTGAATATTCAAAACTTAAGCACGCACTTTAAGGTTGAAAACGGCAAAGCAAGAGCTGTTGACGGCATCAGCTTTTCCGTGAACGAAGGCGAAAGTCTCGCGCTGGTTGGAGAATCGGGTTGCGGAAAATCGGTCACAGCCATGTCCATCATGCGTTTGATACGTGGGCCACGCGGTTATCACCCCACCGGAAAAATTATTTTTAACGATACAGATATTCTAACCCTTAATAATAACGAATTATGCAATATTCGCGGACGCGAAATATCTATGATTTTTCAAGAACCAATGACAGCTCTCAATCCGGTGCTCACCATTGGTCAACAACTTCGCGAACCACTTTTCAAACATCTCAAACTCAATCACAAAACGGCACACAACCGTTGCTGCGAGCTTTTGGAACGCATGGGTATTAAACATTTTGAGATTGTCATGCGTTCATATCCACATCAGCTTTCTGGCGGAATGCGACAACGTGTTATGATTGCAATGGCCATGGCTTGCAAACCCAAACTTCTCATTGCCGACGAACCCACAACAGCACTCGACGTCACCATTCAAGCACAAATTTTGGCCCTTATTCGCGATCTTCAAAGAGAAACAGGAATGGCTCTACTCCTAATTACACACGATTTGGGAGTTGTGAATCAAATGAGCGACAATATTGTTGTGATGTATTCGGGACGCATTGCAGAAATGGGAACTCGCGAAAACATTTTGCACTCCCCTCTTCATCCGTACACACAAAAACTTTTGGAATGCATTCCCCAAGCTAACAAACGAGGCCACGAATTACCCGTGATTCCAGGCATGGTGCGTTTAGCAACCAACTTTGTAGAATCGTGCCGATTTGCCGAACGCTGTCACAATCGAACAGTTCGCTGTGAAAAAGAGAATCCCGCACTTTTTTCTGTCAGCGACAGATGGGTGAGTTGTTTGCTGCATGATCCCAAAAATCCCATCGAAAGGCTGAAGCAAGAAACAATACCACGAGAAGAAGTAAACACAGTCACTAGCATAAACACCAGCATAAACACCAGCATAAACACTAGCATAAATACTAGCATTGCCACGGACTCAAACATTGACGCTGACTCAAATAACGAAACAAAAAAAAACTCTCATATCCATTCAAAACATCGTCACTCACTTTCCAATTCGAGCCGGGTTCTTTCGCCGTGTCGTTAATTTTGTTAGTGCTGTGTACGATGTTTCTCTGGATATTCTTCAAGGAATTACCCTTGCTATTGTTGGCGAATCGGGCTGCGGAAAATCTACGCTCGGTCAAAGTGTATTGCAACTTTTGCAAGAAGCACAAGGAAAAACTTTTTTCCAAAATCGGGATCTTTTTGAGCTCTCTACAAACGAAATGCGCTTTATTCGGCAATATCTTCAAATTATTTTTCAAGACCCATTTGCTTCCCTCAACCCGCGCATGTCTGTGCGCGACATTGTCGCCGAAGGTTTGCGAGTTCACCAAAAAAACTTAACCGACCAAGAAATTTCTCAACGCGTTTCCGAGACACTCCTTGAATGCGGCTTAAATCCCGATGCAGCATCACGATATCCACACGAATTTTCCGGTGGACAACGCCAACGGATCGCAATTGCACGCGCTCTTATTTTGAAGCCGCGCTTCATTGTTCTCGACGAAGCAACCAGTGCTTTAGATGTCTCAGTGCAAGCTCAAATTTTAAATCTTCTACGCGACCTTCAAAAAAAGTACGGCATCACCTATCTTTTTATCACACACAACATTGGGGTTGTTTCTTACATCGCAAACCAAATTGCCGTGATGTATCTTGGCCGCATTGTTGAGTACGGAAACACTGTCGATGTGCTCAATAATCCAACCCATCCCTACACAAAAGCCTTACTCAACGCAGTCCCCAGCATTCACTCTCAGAATGCGCTCATTCCGCAACTCACCGGCGATGTACCAATGCCCATAAATCCACCCAACGGCTGCCACTTTCATCCTCGTTGCAAAGTTTTTGCTGACAACAAAAATGCCAGATGGAGTGAATTATGTTGCAATACATATCCCAGTCAAACACAATGCCACCAAAATGGCTGGGTCAAATGCTATGCTTTTTTTGCCACACAGTGAATAAGAAATGCGGATACCGTGAAGTTTTTACAAAAAAAAGATGCTAACATTCATGGCGCACCCCGCGGAACGTCAACTTTCTCACGCAGCAACAATCGGGTTAGCACTCTATCAAATGTTTCTGCAAATTTTTTCTTATCCAACACTCCGTATGGACGGGGCCCACCAGTCACCATACCCGCGCCACGCAATCCATCCATAAGATCGCGAGTTGCCAAACGTTCCCCTATATTTCCTTCATCAAATTCAATTCCGCGCCTGCTGATTGTTGAAACATTCTTAGTGACACAACGATGCGCCAAGGGAATGTCGTCAGTCACAACCAAGTCGGCATCGGAGGCGTTGTCGGCAATATAGTCATCGGCAGAATTAAATCCCTGATTCACAACCATAAGCTGCAAATGCGGATGAGGCGGCAAACGAAACCATCTATCAGCAACCAGAATAACTGCAGTATTCGTGCGCAGTGACGCCTTAAACACACAGTCTTTAACATCGTTTGGACATCCATCTGCATCAAGCCAAATCCGCATACCCACCACCTGTCAACAATTAGAAATCAGTTCACCTTGATTTCGCGGCTTTCAATTTTCACAGCACGTTCTGCCACCGCCTTAAAAAGATCGGGCACTGAACGTTTGGTAAGAGCCTCTTGAATAAATCCATGACACAAATATTCAACTGCAAATGTGGATATGAGAAAACAGTTGAAAATGATGAAAATAAAAAAGTAGCGGTTACCTATAAAAAAAATAAGTAAAAAAATTA
>CAIZES010000362.1 GCA_903932045.1 uncultured Silvanigrella sp.
ATACCGAAGGACGCTGGGCACAGTTCTGGCAAAAAATTGACGCAAATGGCTATTCGCTCGCGGCTTAGGGGTGCTACCATAAAGTTCAGTGAGGAGCATATTTAGCCTGATGGTCAGGACATTAAATGGCCTCCACACCCTCGTAATCGTTCGCGGAATGATGATTTTTGTTGTTAATCCATGGAAACAGGCGTCACAATTTTTGAACGACAATGTAAGACATGCGGCGTGGGGAGCACTGGAAACGTTTCAAAGTGTTGGGGCTAAGATGGCTTGGTGGGAGCGTTGGTTTAATGAGACGCCTATTCTTCTCTTATCTGCGCTCTTGGTTTGGTTTTTGGGATCCGTAATATTTTTTGCCATAGTTTCATGACGCAATTAGAATCAAGCTAGCGCGTGGCGCTGGTACTGGCGAGCGCGAAACCGTTCAGATTGCGATGGAATTGCTCAACTCCGAAGGAGAAGTGGTAGCCGCGCCAAGCATGACGGTGACTCTAGGGGAAACGGCGAAGTTCGAGGAAAAAATGGATGATAGTAATGGCCGCACAGGAAAAACTATCACAATTAATGCAAGCGCGAACTCAGTTTCGTTAAAATAGTGCGCACCGTTTCCGGGTGTAAACAAAAAAGACGACGAATTTGTTATTCATAGTGCTTACCTCAGAAGAAGTCCAATCAATAATACTGTAGACGTCTTTCATCATGCACCCAGAATATGACGTAGACAGCCTACAAGGTGTGGCAATATCTATTTATGACGGCTTATAAGCTGTCTGTTCATGCAAAATTAGCAGTCCATGAGGTGTTGAAAATGAAATCAAACACAGTTCGACTTGTTGGGCTTCAGGAATATGCAGCCGGCAAGATGACGTTAACGAATTTCTTCCGAAGTTGTGTCTTTACGTTTTCGAGGAGAAGCGAGCAGAACGAGGAAGGTTCCTGAGCGGCGAACGACGTGTACAAAGACGTACACAAGTGAGCCGCGAAGGGTTCTGACGATGTTGTGCGAAGCTTATCCGACGAAAAAGAAAAAAAATGGAGCTGGCTATGGGACTTGAACCCGCAACCACCTGATTACAAATCAGGTGCTCTACCAATTGAGCTAAGCCAGCACGCGCCATATTGGTACCCTGAGCCCCACGCATTTGTCAAGATCCCGACAATTTCCCAACGAGACCCCAACAAGCCCCCTAAAATGCCCTCTGCTATATCAATTTTGCCGGCACACAAATCTGACAGTTTGCACGTACAATGCCACTCTGCATGGTAATATTGAACAAAGCTATCTGTTAATCTAAACACCGGAGTGCAATCATGCCCAACAAAAACAGTCTTGGCCTTGTTGCTATCCTTACCATATCTCTGGCAGCAAATGCTGCAACATGCTCCGCAGCACAAGCGCAACAACGCGTTGCGGTTCATAGCGACGATTTGCGTGATGTGTTTGTCACCGCGGGCTACGCTGCTGCTTTTGGTGCCGCCACGGGAGTTGCGCTTTTGCCATTTTTACCGGGCAACGTAAGCGACAACATGCGCGTTGTAGCCGGTGGAGCCTCCGTGGGATTTCTGCTTGGAAGCGCACTAAGCCTATACAATGTATCGGCAGGGGTGCACACAGGCCTCAATGGCAGAAACGGAAGAGGCAACAGCCGCAATCTTGAGGCACTTCCCGACGATGAAACCACGTATGGCCTTTACGATTCCCGGGGAACAAACTCTGGTGACAACGAACCCCTCGGCGCCCTCCCAAGCAACTGCAAGCAGCCCTTTGGTTCCCTTGTGGTTGGGTGCGGCAATCGTCTTTCGCTCAGTTGGCCCGATGTTGCAATCGCACCAAAGTCGCTCACCGTGTCTCTCCTTCACATTCGCTTTTGAACCAAATATCTTTTCTCATACGCATACTTGAGGCCTAGTAGCCCGCCTGATAAACTATGTGCTCCATGTTGACATCTCGCAATTGCCGGTTGAGCAAACAAGCGAAAATAAAAAGGATTCGTTTATGGTTTTGAAATTAAAAGATTTAGGCAAAGCCGTTTTGGAAACTGAATACGCCGTTCGCGGGCCCATTGTTGCACGAGCCCAAGAACTCGAACGCGCTGGACGCGAAATTGTGTACTGCAATATTGGTAATCCTCAAGCTCTCAAACAAAAACCACTCACATATCTTCGTCAAGTTCTTGCGCTCTGCGAATATCCCGAACTTGCAAACGGTACCGCACGCGAAATGTTTCCGCGCGACGTGCATGAAACCGCACAAACCATTCTAAGCGGCAGCAAACACGGCATAGGCGCCTATAGCGAAAGCAAAGGCATTCGCGTGGTGCGCGAAGCCGTTGCCGATTTCATCAAACGCCGCGATGGCGTTCCTACGGATCCAGAACTCATTTATCTTACCGACGGTGCGTCAAAGGGCGTTCAAACAATCCTTCGAATGGTTATTGCCGATGACAACGACGGCGTTATGATTCCCATCCCCCAATACCCCCTTTATTCAGCAACACTCACTCTTTATGGATCCAAACAAGTTGGATATTATTTGGACGAAGCCCACGACTGGAAACTTTCACGCATGATGCTGGAAGAATCCATTCGCGAAGCTAAGTCGAAAGGAATTCGCGTACGCGCCATTTGCGTTATCAATCCAGGAAACCCCACTGGTTCTGTGCTTGATGCCGATAATATTGAGATGGTCATACGCTTTGCAAAAGACCACAACCTCGCAATTATCGCCGACGAAGTGTATCAAGAAAACGTTTACAAACCGGGTGACAAATTTGTTTCTTTTGCAAAAGTCCTTCATGGCCTGAAGGAAAAAGAAGTTTCGTTATTTAGCTTTCACAGCTGCTCAAAAGGATTTTTGGGCGAATGCGGCCACCGTGGGGGCTACTTCGAAGTTCGAAATGTACCTCAAGATGTGGTCGATCAAATTACAAAGTTACAGTCCGTAAGCCTGTGCTCTAATGTTCCCGGTCAGGTGGTAACGTATTTGATGGTAAAACCACCCAAAGAAGGCGACCCCTCGTACCCAACATACAAAAAAGAACGCGATACCATTTTGGATGCTCTCAAACTTCGCGCACAAGTGCTTATGAACGGCTTGAACAAAGTTGAAGGCATTCAATGTAACGAGGTTACAGGTGCCATGTACGCATTTCCCAAAATAACTCTTCCCAAGGAAAAAACAGACGCAGAATATTGCATGGCTCTGTTGGAATCTAAAGGAATTTGTGTTGTTCCCGGCACAGGATTTGGACAGTTTCCAGGCACAAGCCATTTTCGTATTACCATTCTTCCCCCAACCGATAAAATTGAAAAAGTTGTAAAAGACATAGGCGATTTTCATCGCGAATTTTGTAAAAAATAAGGTTATATTCAGGAGAACACCCCATGAGCGAAAAAGCGAAGGCGGAAACAGAAAAAAAGAAAACCCCCAAGCTGAAAGAAGAATGCATCAAGATGGAACTCTTTGGCGACCTCATGAAGTTCTCCAAAAAGAACCCTCGCGAAATTCTACCGCTAAAGAAATACGACTCTTTAGCAATGGGTTTGGTGAGTTCGTCACGTCAAGAAAGACTCATTGTTTACAAATTTTTGTGCGGCTTGGCTTTGAGCGCTCATGCACGCCGAACCAACGATCAGGCTCGGCGCAGAGAAATTTTTGATCTAAAGAACAACATTTTTCTCGCAATTGCGAACGATCTTTCGCTCCGTAAAGTGCTCAATTTTCGCTTTTGCGTTAGCAAACGCTTCAAGATTCTTGAATATTGCGAAGCTTGTGCAACCAAAAACCAGGAAGAAAACAGAGGTGCCAAGGAAAAATCCTTTTGCACAAAATGCCAAATCGATCGCACATTTTACAACGTGCTCTCCATGTACCACAAATTTGAGCGAGGCGGAGTTTCCCTCTATTTAGGCAAAGAACTCATTCCTCAAGTGAATGCCCTGAAATTAGTAAAACATGTAGACGTTGAAAAACTACCTGAGCAACTTTCTTTCGATAACCTTCGTTTCACACCCCACAATCTTATTTCACTCGATCTTGCCTCCATCATTGAAGTGAGCAAAAAACTTCTGCTCATTGCCGACAAAGAAAAAGTCACCATGCCCCAGCCCGATCCTAAAAATTCTGCCTCACGCCCAGGCACACATATGGGGACTCGAACACCATCACGCGAACCATGGACTCCTCGACGCTAAGTGTTTTGACATCCATTTGACACACCGCCGAGCCCCGAACTAGGTCATCTGTTCGCAGTACCCTACAATAGGCACACAAGCGTCCGATGACTCACTCCCGTTTTTGGGGAACTTTTGTATGACAAAAAGCATGTTGGCAATTTTATGCTTTTACGATGCTTCTGCGCACGCAGACAATGGATTTACATATCATTCCTCCATTCTGGAAAGAGAGAATCCCGACAGCATTGGACTTGCAGGTGTTTCCGTTGTTCGCATGGGAGCGGGATTTGCAGACACCGCTGCGGCACTCCCACTGCAAAAAAACACGCTACAATTTTTTTCGCAAATTCCTCAAAAAAACGACGTCACTCCTCTTGAAACTGACTCTAATTCCAAATTCGGAGTGAATCTCTCACTCAACATTCCCAATCCCTTGATGGCTGCAGGAACCGGAATTAAAATTCGGCAGAGTCAATTTTCATCGCACTTTTCGCCCACAAAACTCAACGCACTGGAATATCAAAATCAAGACACAGAAATGAGCGCATCACTTGGCGTTTTGGTATTTGACGAACTCAGCCTCGGACTCGAACCCATTTTTGTCATGGGTGATGAGCTCGTTTTGCAGACAAGTCCGTGGCAAAAAATTGAGGCAACTTCGTATCACGGCACAACGGGCAGAATGAGCGCCCAACTCAATCTTCAAGAGCTTAAGTTGGGCGTATCTTGGCAAAAAGAGCTCATTCCCAAATCCCAAAGAACACTTATTCCCAGAGAAGGAAGTGAAATTGGAACGCCCTACTTTCCTGGTGAATTTCGCATAGGTGCGGGCTACGCATTTCCCGCGATAAATTCCGCTCCATTTCCACTGCAATTTAACATTCTCGCTGAAACAAACTTCCTCTATTTTACAAAGGCCCAGTCGAAACTCGTTCGCGCGGGGTCACGTGTTTATCAACGGGGCTACGCTCTTTATGTACCGTTCGACGAAACATCAAGTGAACAAGTACAAGAATTAGAAACCAAAGCGCGCGCAACACCACGAATTGCTCTGGAAACAACTTTAGTCGATATAAACAACTTTAGATGCCTCGCATCAACAGGAATGTACACCGCACCAGGAATGCTAAAGGATGAAAAAGACAAAACACACTATACGGTTGGAGCAAATTTATTGCTTTGGGGTTTTCGTGTCGCAGCATCCATGGACACAGCAGAAAACACTCGCACTTACGCCATTGGCTTAGGTGCGCAATACGAAAAGTAAATATCACCTCTGTAAGATTGCGCGAACAAGGAGATTTTGTGGGCGACGAACAAAAACGATTTATGATTGTAGATGAAGATACCAACTTTGCCCTTTTTTGGGAAGTCGCAGTTAACGACGCATTTCCCGGTTCGGTTGTCAAAATTTGTCGAACTGGATTTGAGGCTTTGGATGAAGTCAAACGCGAAAAATTCGATTTCTTTATTTCTGCCTGGGAAATGGAGGCCATGAGCGGGCTCATCTTCATGCAAAAGCTACGACAGATTTTCAAGTACAGACGCACGCCTTTTCTTATTTTCTCGAGAGAACTTTCTGACGGAAATCTTGGCTTGGCACGGGAATTTGGAATCGATAATTACCTTCTTAAACCCTTCGATAAAGAACGTGTAAAAGAAAAAATTGAAGCCATGATTCAAGCTGAAGCAAGCCTTGACAACAGTCAGCGCACACTGCGAAAAATTGAAGACTGGTTAGCAGAAAACAAAGTGAATGAGGCTTTAAAAATTATCAACGATGTTCTCAAGCCGGGCCCTAATGCTGCGCGTGCCTATTGCCTCTTTGGCGAACTTTGGTCGCGCACAGAACATTTGGATAGATCCGAAAAAGCTTATAAGGAATCCATTAAATTTGATGAAAACTACACACCGGCTCATCACGGTTTGGCAAAATTGCTTATAAAGCTCCGTCGATTTGAGGAGGCAACAAAACAACTCGAAGGAATCAATCAGCGTTTTCCCGGCAGTTTGGATCGTCTCATAAATTTGGGGAATGCCTATTTGGGAGCCGGTGATGAAAAAAAAGCCGAGGCTGCATTCAAGGAAGTGAGCTCAAAAGACAAAGAAAACGGAGATGCAAAACAAGGTTTAGGAAAAGTTGAATTTAATAGAGGCAATATGGAAGTTGCTGCTCGATTTTTTAAAGAATCGGGAAAAGGCGACGAATTGGCAACCTATTTTAACAGCCTGGGAATTGCCATGGTTAGTCAGAATAAGTTTGACGATGCCATAAAACTTTACCAAAATGCCATGGGCGTTTTACCCGATAAAAACCGCGTTCACCTTTTGGAATTCAACGTTGGTCTTGCATTTCGAAAAAGTGAAAAATTTGGACTTGCCACGAACGCATTTGCACGTAGCGTAATATCCAACCCAAATTACGAAAAGGCCTATCAAGGGATGGCGCTCTGCATGCGCGAGGCACAAGCAAAGGATCAACCTTACGAAAAAGAATCGGTGCAAAAGGCCGCACAAGCGTTCAAGGCTGCACAGACAGCCGCTCAAGCGGGCGCGACAATCGAAGAGAAAAGAGAGAAAAAAGTATAATTTAGTAGTGAGAAATGTTATGCCTAATGTTACATCACTCGTTTTGAGATTTACCGCAGGCCTCGTCGTTCTCTGCGCAGCAGGGGTAGGCGGCGTGGGATACACAACCTGGCAATACATAAAATCAGTTGAAAAAACCCTACCGAACGTAGAAAAACTGACAAAGCACGTATCCGTCGAACCTTCCGAAGTGTATAGTCGTGACGGACGAAAAATTGGAGAAATTTTCACAGAACGCCGATACCCCACCGAATACAACGCTATTAATCCTTTGCTAATTGATGCCTTTGTTGCCGCTGAAGACATGCGTTTCTTTGAACATCACGGAGTAGACTACAATGGTTTGGGGCGTGCGGCTCTCCGCTTCATTTCAAAATCATCCGGTCCGATACAAGGCGGAAGCACAATCACGCAGCAATTGGCCAAAAACCTACTCCTAACACGCGAAAAAACACTGGAACGAAAAATAAAGGACATTCTTCTTGCCATGCGCATTGAAGACGTTCTCAGCAAAGAAAAAATTCTTGAGCTCTACTTGAACACTCTTTTTCTTGGAAACAATTCATACGGCGTTGAGGCCGCAGCTCGAAACTATTTTCGCAAAACAAACAAAGAACTGAATTTAGCGGAAAGCTCTCTTATTGCAGGCCTGGCTCCCGCGCCTTCTGCATATTCTCCAGTGGACAATCAGCAGAAGGCAAAAGTTAGGCAAAAATTTGTTCTTGATCAAATGGTAAAATCAGGAAAGATCACACAAGAACAAGCAACAAAAGCTCACGCTCAAGCACTCAAAATTTATCGGGCAGAATCACCCAACGCAAAAGCGGCGCCGTACTTTTTTGCTGAAGTCAAAAAACAGCTCGAAACCCTTATTGGAGAAAATAAACTTTCGTCAGAAGGATATAAGGTTTACACAACTGTAGATTTAGATTTGCAGCACGAAACCCAGCACGTGATACAAGAAAGCCTTAAGCAATATGAAAACAAACGAAGTTTTCGTGGTGCAACCAAGCACATAGGACCTACTTTTGAACCAGCTCTCAAAGAACTTGTTTCCCAGCCACAGAATGACGATGCCATAATGTCGGCAATTGTTGTGGAGATTTTCCCCACAATAGGGGCGTTAGGCGTTGTTTCTTCCAAGGGAATTGGCCTACTCTTGGTAGAGGATCATCAGTGGGCAACTGGCGAGGCTCGACAGCAATCCACAAGATCAGATACAAAAACAGAAGCAACAACAAAAGAAGGAACAAACGATGTCGTAATTGGAAAAAAGATAGCAGAAGACTTCGCAAACACCCTCAAACCTGGGGACATAGTTCACATTCGCACGCTGGATCGCAAAACCCCCAAACGCGTTGCCACGAATATAAAACAAATTCAAGGTCTCTCAAAATATCTCAGCTTTTTTCCGTCTGGGAGCTCGAAAAACGAAATAAAATACTATCAACTCACCGATTCCGATGGAGTTGAAGCTTCGGCACTGGTTGCAAACGGCGATACCGGCGAAATCCTCGCCATCGTGGGAGGACACGATTTTGCGGAAACTCAATTCAACCGCGCTTCACAAGCCAAACGCCAAGTGGGAAGTTCCGTGAAA
>CAIZES010000363.1 GCA_903932045.1 uncultured Silvanigrella sp.
CGATCTCCTTAAGCACGTGATTCCATGCCTCGGGTCCTTTTTTTGCTGCAGATAAAAGCCTTTGGAGAAATGTTGCTTTTTGTTTCTTGAGCTTCATTCCCAGGAGGTTTTTGAAACCAAATATGTGTTGTCTTCCTAAGGTTCGGTTTGTGTTTTCAAAATCGGCACCTGAAAAATCGTTTTCAAAAATGCCCGCAAAAAGAGTAGCGAATACGATATTTCCAAGAGGTGAATTTGATGATATTTGTGACTCCAGGTGCTGAAGTTCCTCGAATTGAAATGCATGCACAAGTTCGTGTCCTAGCGTGTATGCTGCGCTCAGTGGAGACTGTTTTCTGGATACCCAAATTGCAATTTTTGCCCCAGAAAGTGAAGAACGGTTCGTTCCTTTGTGAAGCAAAGCTTCGCCTAAACAATGGCGTCCTTCAAAATAGATTTCTTCGGCCGCTCTCGAGAAAAGGGCTGTTTGTGTGAATGCTTCCTGTTGTAGGATGCCAGAAAGCACGTCAAGAGCTTGTTTTTTGTGCCTCCTTGCATACTCAAGCAAATTGAATTGAGCGTAGGGAGCTGCTTGCAGTGCGTTCAGCAATTCGTCAATTCTTGCCACCGAACCTTTGCATATGGTTTCTTGCAGTTGCCTCAAAAACGGAAATTTTGAAAAATGTTGTGCGCGCATAATTTCAAGGTGTTTTCTGTTTTTTGGGGAGTTGATGTCTAGCATATTGTTACATTTTTTTTGCCACGTATATCGGGCTTCCTTGAAGTGATCTGGAACTCTATTTGATTCCACAAGACTGAGTCCAGAATTGAATTCCCATATCGTGGCAATGTTTTGGGACGCTGAAGCCGATTCTGGAAGAACTTGTTGAATACTGCAAAGATGAGTTGCTTCTTTTGTGCTGAATGAAATCGTGTTTGTGAGTCCCGAAATGTTGTGTTGAATATGACTGAGTAGCGCCAATCCTTGCTGTGCGGCAATGTGAGACACTTTCGTTGTGCGTGCGGCGATATGTGCTTGTTGGATGATTGTGTTTGCAAGTGGTGCAAGTTGTTTGTTGAGGCTTTTGATTTTGAGTGCAAGATTAATATCCTGTTTCTTTTCTCTGTTTCCATATGGATTTGTTTTCCATATATTTAGGGCATCGAATATGGATAGAAACTTGGTTGTCATAAGTTGTTGATGAGTGCTTATCCAGTTTGCGAGTTTAACTTGATTTTGTGTCATGGTTATTGAAATATGGGACTGTGTTTTGTATTGTTTTGGTGTGCGTATGAATTTTTGTTTCCACTGGAATAAATCTTGCGCGGTTTCTGTACTGCTTTCCGGCAAATACGAAGCAACTTCTCTAATTTGAGAACGCAATGAATCAATTAAGAAAGAGATGTTATTGCTGTCCCGATTTGTTATGAGGATATGGGCGAGTGTATCGCAAATACGCATGCACTGAAAAATTTTTGAGGATGCCATTATTGGAATGATGTTGTCCGTTTGCTTCTCATTGGAAATGAGGTTCGATGCGTGCGTTGTTGCATTTTTTTCATTTGTTAATTGTTGCGAGTTTAGCTGTGTTTCGGTGTCAACAAATACTGTGGGAGCGTATCCTCCTCCAAGTGAGGTGTTTACGATGCTGCTGTACGGACCTTTTTCTGTGGGTGCGGTGCGCATGAGCGCATTGTGTGTGAGAATTGGCCTGCAATGGTTCGGTCCAGCGCCAAAGAAAACCCACATCCGTAGGTCTGATGCAAGGTTTGCATAATGAACTTTGTGGTGTGACTTGGTGGGACTTGGTATGTGCCCAAGTGTTACAAGTTTCTGAATAGCATATTGCTTAGGGTGTGTTGCGTATTTGTCTACGATTTTTTTTCTGGTTTTGGAATTGAGGCAGCGTAGAATGTGAATTCCGCTTCCTCCGGAAAGATGTGGCGATTTAATGACCCAGTTTTCAGCATTCCATCGAAGTTCGTGAAGGCATTGCTTTGCGGACTTCGGCGACGGAGGAGGTATGAGTTTGTCTGAGAAGCTTTCATGACTCATCTTTTTTGTTTCGGAAGATTTTGTTGCCGGTTCGTCTGCAAAGAATGCCGGACCGTGCGTACAAATAGTTTCGAGCAAACATTTGTCGTCCAATAGCCTGTTGAGACCTCCCAAATAGACCTTTCTATTGAGAACTGAACTCAATAGGTTTGGAATTGCATGCATGGATTGAAGAACAGGTAGCTTTGCTTTGAGTTCATTCGAATTCGATCGGTTTTGTTTCTTGTCATTGCTGCGAATCTTCTTTTTTTTGCTGAGCGGGTCTTGTGTGAAAATGGTTTTTCCAGAATCAAAGTCGCGCAGAAAAATGCCGTCCGATTCTGAGAAAAGAGCGCTGTTGGAATTGATGCGCGAATAAATGGCCGTAACAATGTGATCTTGGCCAGTGAAGTTGCGAATGCGCAAATAGCCGTCGTCTCCCATAAATAATTCGGACGCATCGCAATATAGAATGCCGCTACGGCGCGCAAGTTCATGAATTTCTGGTGTTGCACCACTCTCGCTGCCGGGCGCAAGAATGATTGTGATTCCATCGCTGCGCCTTGTCCAGTATTGTCCAAGAGCGTTGTATACGGATGCAAGAGTTTTGAAATGATCGTTGGGTATAATAGTGCCTGCGTTATTTAGCATTTCTGGATCGAGATGTTCCATAATCTCTAACATTTGTTGGTTATTTGAGGCTCCACTGGGAGATCCTGCGTTGAGTTCAATAAGGTGGAACGGGAGTTCGCTGGATGTGGTTGGGGTAGAATGAGTCATGTGTTGAGCTTGCAAAACATCGTCTAAGTGTTTTGTGAGCGCAAGATCGAGGCCAACAACGTCAAAGAAGGGATACTGTTTCATGTTGGGATGATGGAGTTGTGGAATATAATGAGGAGACGATTTTATGTTCGCCAGAAATTGTTGTCTGTGTTTTATGCTGAGGCTCTTAAGAAAATCCGATTCTTCGGGATGTGCATTCCCGTAAATGCTTTGCAAAATAAGTCTAAGTGCCGATACAAGTTTTTGCGATCCCCGTTCGATTCTGCGAAACATTGGCTCTGGAATTGGAACAACAATTGGACTGCATGCAACGCAAAATTCTTCGTATTTGCATGAATGATATTTTGAAAAGGTTAACCCCTTGCGAAACATGGCGTGTGTGAGGCGATTCGCTTTTTCGTATTCCTCTTTTACTGTTCGTTGTTTGAGGAGTCTTACAACGCCTTCACAGTGGCTGTATGGACTGGCCCCTTCTTTTTGTATTTGTTTTGAAGGTCCAAATAGGAAATTCGGAACAGAACTTTTTTTGTACCCAATGTACGCTGTGTGAGGGTCGTAATCTTTGAGTGCTTTCATGAGGCGTGTTTTTTGTTTTGCATCCTGTTCTTTATTCTGCTTTTTGTTGTTTTTTTCATTCTGCTTTAAATTTTGCGTTATTTTGTCTTTTCTTTTGTGCTTGCGTGTAGGCGCTTTGTGTACAATAATTTTCATTGCGAATGCTCCCGGTGTTTTTAAATGCATCTCAGCAATATTTCGGCAATGCGCGTTGTTGCCAAAGATAATTCTGACTTAGCGATCCAATACTCTGATGGCAATAGGGGAGTGATTCACAATTTCGCCAGAGTGGTAAGCGAAAAAGCGTAATTCCAAGGATGAATAATTTCCTGAAGTGAGCTGAAAGTGAAGTTGATATCTTCCGGTTGTGATATTTGTGAGTGCAGATGCTACAAGTTGATTTCCATTATAGAGTTCAACTTTGCTAGAGTGTCTTATGGGATCGTGAACTTGTCCCGAGATGTCAATCCATTCTGAACTGAGATATGTGTGTTCCCTGCGTAGCGTGATGTCGTATGTATAGTTGCCGTTGACGACAATTGTTTCCGTTTCTCGATTCAGAGTTGTTGGAGGCGTTGTTGGCCGCGCTGTTGCAGCCGGTGTTGGTTCGGGAGTTGTAATTGGAGTTGGCACTGTTGTTGGCACTGTTGTTGGAACAGGGGTTGGAACAGGGGTTGGAACAGGGGTTGGAACAGGGGTTGGATGTGTTGTGTTGCGATTTGTGCTGTCAGGCTGAGGTGCTATGGGTGCTGCTGCAAGATTCGTTATAAGCGAACCCATATGTGAGAAAATTCCAACCATGTAGCTGTCCAAGTTTGTGTTCATTGTTTTCCATGCGAAGTCGGGACGATTCCACGATATCCAGTTTCCGCCAATAACTTTTCCGTCCCGATCGAGTTCCAATCGATAGAGGTAGTCTTCTGTGTCGGTCGTAATTTCGTCGTTATTTCTGCTTGCATTCCAGTGGGGAGAAGAACTTACGGTTGTGTACACCTTGGTTTTGATTGAGACCTCTCGGACGGTTCCGGGAGCAGCTCCTTCCGATGGCTGTCTTTCGCCAGAAACTTCGCTTGAAAACGCGTAAATGGGCCGATTCCAAATGATTTCGTCGCGACTCCGGTCAATAATGAAGCCTCGTTTGTGAATGCCAATTTCGTTGGTTAAGGCAAGGTGAAAAGAACCTGCGTTGCTGTCGCGACAGGCATCGTTATTTGCATCTGGCGAATTGTTGCTAAGGTCGGAGTTGCAGCGTAAACCTATGTACCTCCAATTTGCGACTGCGGGGTCGGCGTTTGCTTGCATGAGACTAAGCAGTGCTTTGATGTCTGCGGAGCTCAATGGAATAGCAATTCCAGCGGCATTGTGCACAATGCCTGGGGTTGGTTCGGGTGACATGAGAGATGCTGGAGCAAGACCATTACAAATTCCATACCATCCGGGAGAGTTACGAATGTTACGAGTCCGCTCTTCGTTTGTGAGGGTGTAGCTATAGTCGTTGGCAAATATGTCGTATTTTTCCGCGGGGCTCAGGCGAGCAATTTCGTTGTAAGAAAGGTTCCTCAATTCGTTTAGTGAATAGAGGTGGTTTTCCCATGCGTCGCTTGTGGGGGTTTGCCAACGAAATGCAAGTCCACCCTTGGCTGCAGCCCACGTGTTACCGCTCCAAGGGACAAAACCAAGGTTGCCTGAAAGAGGAAGTTGTGAGAACTCGGTTACGATTTCAGGATCGAACCAAGACGGTAAATTGTCGTTATTCCATGCTTCTCGAAGAAATGAAAAGGAAGAGTGAAGTCCGCAACCTGCAACTGCGCTAGTTATGTAAACAACACAGCCGACAATAATGCTTTTCGAAGCCAGGTTTTTCAGAAAAATGTTTCTAGGGTTCATAGCGTGCCTCCCACAAATTTAAGATAAACGAAGAAACGATTTCAAAGTCATAATCGATACGTCAGGGAATTCTGCGCCAAGTGGAAATAGTTATGCAATAAATAATAGGAAACTCTTGCGAGTATTGTTGATTGCAACATCAAGGGTAAGCCTAAGACGGTTATGGATTTTGTGCTAAGGTTGTTCGGAGTCATTGGGCCCTGGAAAACAAGTTACATTGGACGTTAGACGTGACATTTCGAGAGGACGAAAGCTGTGTTAGAAAAGATTGTGCGCCCGCAAATTTTTCGCTCCTCCGCAAATTGGCACTCCACGCCTGCTGCAAAACTCTGGATGCGATTGTAGCGTCTGGATTTAGACTCGTTGTCAGCACCGCACAATCGCGCACTGCGAAGCGTCTCTCAGTCTGTTGTTTGCCTCGAGACTGTCGGTAGACAGAAACAGCTTCAGAGGAGGAACTCACATGAGGAACTCACATGAGGAACTCACATGAGGAACTCACATGAGGAACTCACATGAGTGTTAAATGGTATTTTTTTGCTAACATCTATTCAAGGTGAAAAACAATGGTCAAAAGGCACTTTGCTCTTCTAAATATCGCGTTTCAAGCTCAAATGCCGATGCTCCGCTGTTGGACTGAACTTCCCATGTGAAACGCCCGTTTTCAACAAGCCATTCCGGAAGTTTATTGGCATTGTTTCCGAGTTTTTGTACTTTCTGAAACTGTGCCGATTTTTCGTTCCATTTGTAAAGTGAAACTGTTTGCAATGCAAATGCATCTGCCGATTTTAGGTTGGCTGTGATTCGAATTTTTCCTTTGAGTGTTGCTGTATTCGGATAAAATGTTTTTTTGCCGCCGCGTGGAAGGTCTGCTTCGTAGCGTAAAATAAGTCCTGGAAATGGTGGAGGTGGTTGTCCGGGATCGGGTTTGTCTTCTCCTGGTTCAATTTGAAGCAACAAATTTGCTTCGGTAACATTTTTCAATGTGCCTTTGAGGGCTTTGGTCTTTATTTCCGATTCAACTTGCTCAGCTGAATACTGAGGGAAGATTCCCAAAACAATAGCTGCTGCGCCGGCAACATGTGGTGAAGCCATTGATGTTCCGCTCATAATTGTCCCTGTACGAGAGTTGGCTTTGGCAGAATAGATTTCGTCTCCGGGTGCGTATATGTGCACGCATTTTCCGAAGTTTGAGTAGTCCGCTGCGAAGTCGTTACGATCGCTGGCTCCAACTGCCATAACTCCTGGTGCTCGTGCTGGCGACATTTCGCATGCATCTTCGCCATCATTTCCTGCGGCTGCGGCAACAAAAATTCCCAATTCAACCATGTGTGTTGCTGCAGTGTCGAGAGCGGGAAGATTTTTTCCGCCAAGACTCAGATTAGCGACAATTGGAATTTTGGGGTTCGCTTTTTTTTGTGCGATAATCCACTCCATTGCGGCAACAACATCCTCATCTTTTCCATTTCCTGTACAATCGAGAACTCGAACCGGCACCAACGAAACTTTTTTGGCAACTCCCGAAAATATGCCCCCCACCGTGCCAGCAACATGAGTTCCGTGTCCATCGCAATCAAAGGTTCCTTTGTTATCTTGCACAGCGTTGAATCCGGGCAGCACTCGATCCTGAAATTCGGGATGGTGTGAGTCTATGCCCGAGTCTATAATGTAGGCGTAAACGCCCTTCCCAGAGTTTTCCGGATACACATATTTTTTGTCGAGTCCGTAAGCTGATCCATCGATACGATCAATTCCCCAGGAAGGAGGCTGTTGCTGTGTTAACAATTTATGGACAGCATGCGAGGGTTTCGCGGAAAGTGCAATTCCAATTTGCTCAAGGTATTGAGCTTCCTGTTGTGAAATATTGAGAGCTACAACCCCTGTGTTTGAGTATTCACGAATTTCTGTTGTTGCCGCTAACGAAATAAGGGATTGGTTTCCTCTTAATATTGAGAGTGTTTCTAACAATGTTTGTGTGGAATAATTTGTGACAACAAGATGTCTGTTTGTTCTTGCGACGCTACTTGAATCATTTTCTTCAAATATTTGTGTTAGAAATGTGCGATTTTGTGCGTGAAAACCGTTTTTGGTTATTGTGAATTGAGATAGTGATGAAGATTGGCCGTCGCCGCAGCCGAATAGTATTGCGCTATATCCTAGAACTATATATGCCGTCGTTCGATTTCGTTTTTGTTGCATGGCCACTTTCTCCTCTCTTTGTGAATTCATAGTAGTGGCAATGAAACAGTTGGGAAAGATGGTGGGATATTCTTGCAGTTTGTGAAACTGCGATGCTTTTTTCTAAAATGCTTGATGATTACGGTTTTTGTCGCGACATTTTTTCGAACGGCACTTTTTGCCGTTCGCGTTTTTCCCACTGAAGAGGTTGTTGTGCTTGGGCAATCATTTCCAAAATTGCCACTCGATGTTTCCAAAAGCGAAAGGTGGCTCGCGCTTGTACGAGTGTTTCGGCTTGCTCGTTAGTTTGAGTTTCTTCATCCGATTTTTGCTTGCTGCGCGGGTCATCGAAAAAAGTGTCTCCGACGTTTTTGTCGAGTGCCCGACTGGCGTGCCGCCACTGTGAGGTCATTTCAACGGACTCAGTCATGAGTGTGTGTAATGTTTGTCTTGCAAGATCTTGCAGTAAAATACGGATGTGGTGTCGGGAAAGTGGCTGTGGCGCTCCGTGAGCGGGAGAGTGTGAGGGAGTAACAAAAGGGGGACGATTCATATATTTCTTTGTTACGTTCGGAACAGAAGAAGTATTTCGATGAAATGAAACGCCTTGAATGCGCGAACGCGTCAGTGCCTTTTTCATCAGCGGAGCCTGCTTTCCAAAAACTTGAGTACGGACGAGTCGGCAGGTTCTCCTTTTGCGCGAAGTCGCGAAATTTCATCAAGAATCAGTTTTCGCCAGCCAGCATCGAGAACTCCTTGAGCGATGATTAATTCTTGAGCAGATCGTTGCTCCATGCTGTCCATTTCTTGCTGTTGATCTTTTTCTTGTTGTTCTTCATCCTGTAGCGCTTCTAGTGCGCGCACAATACCATCTTGCGCTTTGTCGAGTGAAGAAATCAGGTGCGGCAGGTTATTTTCTCGGGCGGCATCCATTGCCTGGGAACTTCCGCTTTGTGCGTCAGTGAGAGCTTCGTTTAATTCTTTTGATATTTTTGGAACACGTCGTAACGATTCTTCTGCCTGTCGAATTTCATTTCCTACTTGGTCGGTGCGTCGGGAACGTGCTTGTTGTAGTTTGTTATCGGCATCAGAAAGTTGCTCGCGTGCAATTTTTACAGCACGTTGACGTGCTCCCATCAAGATTTGTGAAACTCCCCCGAGTTTTTTTTGTGCTTCGGCAATGGCGCTCTCTATGAGATGTTCCGACTGTTCCTTTTGTTTCGACTCTAGAGTTTGTGCGGCATTACTAAGTATTTGTGGTGTTGTTTCTGAATGCAAAAGTTTTTGAATTGTTGTTTTTTCTTCTGGCGTCAGTCCAAAAGAAGGATCTTGCGAAAGTTCGTTTAGTTTTTTGTGGAGCGTTGAGGTGCTTGATGAAAGTTGGCGTGCCTCTTTGGCGAGGCTTGGAAGAGTGTTTGAAGTGGAACGACGAATATTGTTTTGAAGGCTTTGTAGGCGCGCAAACAGTGATGCGGTTTCTTGCATTGCTTGCGATCGTTTCAGGGATTCTATCACGCTCCGAATGCGTTGTTTTGCTCCTTGCGCTGCGTTGTCATTCTTGGCTTGCATGCGACTGGAGAGCATTTCGGCCTCGCCCAATTTCTTGCGTGCGAAGCTTTGTCTTCCAAGGGAATTTGCCATGAATGCTGAGTTTGCTAGAGCATTCATGATTTCTTGTTTTGTTTTTTCAAAGGGCTGTTTTTCGTTATCGAAGTTTTTGAGAATTTCTTCCAGTTGCTTGGTTAGCTCTTGGCGAACTGTGTCTCGGCTTTTAATGGGAATTTCGAGTTCTTTGGACTCACCTTCGATTCCGTTTACTATGGTTTTCGCTACAGCTTTTATATAGAGAGTATCGTTTTGTGTAAAGGGAATTCCTAATGTTGAAAGCGTAGCTTTTGTATTCTTGAGTAAGAGCTCCGAACTTCCCGAAAATTCTGCGGCTGTTTTCGAAAAACGGTATCCCGATTTGGTACGAGCTTCCAGTTCAACAATTGTAAGAGGAATTCGGGATTGCGCTGAAACTAGGAAAGAAAGGTCGTTTGTATTTTGTTGTTCGGAGTCTGGCGCGGGAGCAAGAGAAACAAGTGGCACTGTTGCAGGCGCTACAATAATTTTTGCAAGCAATTTTGCGTTTGAACCGTCGGTTGCAACAACCTCAAGCGTTTGTTTTTTTGATTTTTCAACGCCAAGCATTTCGTAAAGAGTTGCAATGGATTGTCCCCAGTGTGGTGAGCTATTTTTTCCCACGGTGATTGTGAGAGGAGCGCTATTGGGCCAGGAGTTTCCTTCAGACGTCGCTTGTAGTGTTATGTTCCATGTGGTGGATTTTAGGTTTTTTGTATGAAGTTCAAAATATGATGCAGTGTCGGCCTGGATTTCAATCACTTTGGAGTCGAGGAGTTTTTATGTTTGAGTTGCATCTACCCATGCTGGATATTCTTTGCGCGCCAAAAGTTGTTCGGGCCGCAAAATATGGGCAATTTCATCGAATCCTTTTTGAACATCGTGTTGAATGGTTGCAATAAATGTGAATCCTACTGCGCAAGTTATAAGTAAAAAACGCCATTGAAAGGCATAAACTTTGGGAGGGGCGTCAAGACCAAGTGCGCGAAGGTTGAGGCTTATGCGTTCTCTTCCTAAGCGTAAAAGAGCATTTTGACCCCGAAAAATGCTTTCGCCCATATAAAGGTAAATGGCCTGTGCAAGTAGAATCCCAAGCCACCAGTAACGAGGGCCCATGGCTTTCATCACAACGGCAAGCGCTGCCACGGCAATAGGGGAGAATACGAAAATCAGTTTTGAGACAGCATGGTGACGCAGCATTTGCACGGACCTCTTGTGCCCAGAGCGAGACACAGTGAAATCTCTGTCTTAACGTTTTCACTCCACGGCGTTACAAACTTATCATGTCTTGTTTGTATGGCGTAAGATCGCCAAGAGTTTGAAGGTGATTGTTTTCGTCCAGCATGCGCCAGAACACCTTAGCTGTCACTAGAATGTCGCCTATGGAACGATGCCGGGCTTCGAACTCGAAACCATAGTGATTTGCGAGAGTGTCTAAGTTGTGACGGGGGGTTTTTACAAGCGCGCGCGACATTTTGAGCGTGCAGATTAAATGGTAATTGCAGTGAACACCCAGTCGAGCCGATTCGTGCGACAAAAAGCCAGCGTCAAAGTCGGCATTGTGAGCAACTCCAAGGCAGCCGCGCATGAAATCATGGAGTGCGGGAAATACTGAATCGATGGTGGGGGCGCTTGCAACCATTTCGTTGGTAATTCCGTTGATGTCAGTGCTGTTTTGTGGAATGTTTTTTCCGGGGTTAATAAGCTGCGTAAAGCGAGCGCTTTCTTTTCTGTTTACAAATTTGACGGCACCAATTTCGATAATACGTTCCGTGCGGGCCTCAAGGCCTGTTGTTTCGAAGTCAAAAACAACAATGGGAATGTCTGTGAGTTTTGTGTGGGGAGCGAATGTGCTTCCCGATACACCTCCAAGCAAAGTTGTTGGGACTGCGCTCGCAATTTTCTTTTTACTGATGATGTCGTGAAATCCACTGTTATGAAATTGTGATGGCATTTTTGTACCCTCGGTAGTGTTCTGGGACTCTGTTTGTTCGTATGTTTGTTCCTATGACATGGTCAAGCCGCTTGACAAATCTTTTTTGGAAGGATAACTATTTGATCGCGGGCGATTAGCTCAGTTGGGAGAGCGCTAGCATGGCATGCTAGAGGTCACCGGTTCGACCCCGGTATCGTCCACCAGTTTTTTCTAGATATCAAAAAGCCGCCCGATGGGCGGTTTTTTTTTGTAAGTGTAGAGAGTCCGCAAAAAGAATTGGTAAATAATTTTTGAAAAGGGGTTGGCATGAAGGCCCATCTATTGCGAATAAGAGTTGCTTCATTTGTTGGAGTGTTCTTATTTTGTATCAGTTCTTTCATTTGTGGAATATTGCCCCGCGCTGAGGGGCGTCCTTTGCCCAAAATGCGTGATTTTCTGCAACAGAAATGTCCTGAACGCAAAACGACGTTTGATATTTATGCCCCCAGCGAGAGTGGTGTGTTTCCGATTGTTGTGACGTTAGGTTTTGCGAAGGATACGAAAACTCGGTCAGGCGCGGATAAAGATTCTCAAAAGGTTTCGTCCAAGAAAAAAAATGCGAAGTCAAAGGCTAAGCGAAAATCCCGATCAAAAAAGTCGAAAAGTGCAAATGGCGGGGCTGCTCTCGATACACTAGAAACATTTTTCACTCTGCAAGGCTATGTGGTAGTGAATTTGCATTCCTTAGAACAAACCTTTGACCGATCCAAAGTTGGTTCAGGCAAAAGCACTTCAAGCAAAATTGCCGCAAGTGCAGCAGCTGCGGGTGCCCAAGGACGTCTGGAAGTTATGCAAAAAGACATGGCTTGCGCGCTTGAAAAAGCACGAGATGTTGGCGGGAATCCCAATCAAGTCTTTTTGCTCGCTAAAACGATTTCCTCTCCCGATGCTTTGGCGCTTGCGACAGATGCTCTGCAGGCAAAAATTCTTCCTGGACTCCGTGGCATTGTTTTTATTGAGCCAGAAGGAAAGGTGCGTGTTGGCAATGCTCCGACTAGCGCTTTTTTGCCAGTGATGCTTGTGGAAGCTGGAAAATCGGAGGCCGATGGCTTTGGGCAAGAATGGATTGAAGCACTGAAATCAGCCCATATTCCTCTGCGCTTGTCTTTTGCTGGACACAAACGAAAGGGGGATTTGGCGTCGGAAATAGGCTTGGCAACAGATGTTGTCACTCGCGATATCATGGATTTTGTGAGGCAGCGTCTTAAGGAAACGACTCAGTTATCTTCTACAAACTCTTCAGCTGTGCCGTCTTCGCCCGGTAGTTCTTCTGCGCCATTGGAGTCTCTTGCTCCCGTGCCATCGGCGTCACCCATCCCAAATTCGACGCCTATTTTAACTCCGCCACCTCTTCCGGATCCGTAGCCTGTGACAAAGGAATCCCGTTGGAATTTGGAGTGCTGTGCGATGTTAACTCTCCCTTCGTTGTCTGTTGCGTTCAGTTGTTGTTTTTTTTCGATTGCGAATGCTGAAACTGTGGTAGAAAAAAAAGTGCACAGAGTTATACAGGTAAGCGCAGCTTATTTCGATTTGAATCCTTGGAATGAACCCCAAGATCCGCAATTTCGTGTGAGCTTGAAAACGCCCTTTTCGTTTTTGCCAAAAATTCCAGACAAAGAATTTGAACAAAACATGCCCTTTGTGCATGCTATACCAGTTGTCGTATTAAATAATTCCTTGTGGTCTAATGATGCGTTTCGCTGGACTGTGGGGTCGTGGTTTGGAACACTCATTCCCGGCATTGAACATATTGTGGGGGTGAAAGCATCGCCACGGCAGTGGCTCGTGGGTGGGTCAACTCAGGTTCAGCATATTGTTCAAAATTACAAATTGTGGAGTGAGTTAGGACTTCAAACAGCGCGTACCCATGTGTCGGGAATTGAAAAACCGATCAGAAGTGAAATTGAGACACAGTCATTGCTGCAGTGGTTTGGTGTGGGAATAAAACATCAACCATTAGGGCTCTGGATGTCTGGAACTTTGGGGCTGAAAGACACCAATGTGAATGTTGCTGGTGAAGAAGATGTGAGTCTCCATGAGCACGATCGGTTGTCCGATTCTCAATTCCCTTTTTGGATGGTTGCGAGTGTTGGTCTAGATTGTGATCATTGGCAATTTGCATTTTCGGAAGTGTGGCTTCCTCTGCGTTTAACTATGCCTCGCGTGATGATTTCGTATCGATTTGGTGTAGAATTTGAGGAGAGCTGCGGAGGCGACAAATCTCATTTGAGTTCGCCTAAAGCAGGTATTTGAGGGTGATGGTTTCCGTGTCTCCCGTTTCTGGAACAAAAAACTGACAGCTTGCAAAATCAGGTGCTCCAATTCGTAACGGAGGGTTTTTTGAAAAACCAAATCCTTCAGTGGGAATGCCTAGTGCGCCCATTTTATCGAGGATTCCGTTGTCATTTTTATCGTGAAATAAGGCAATAGCGTAGGCGCCTGTGGGTAGCGATTTTACTTGGACCGCGATTTTATTGCCGGTAACTGTTTCACATGCAGCGAATGCAGCATCGGTGGCTGCCGCGTCTTCGTGCCCGAAGGCACTTGCGTGTTCGTTATTAAAAATGCTGAAGCAGATTTTTCCCTGAATTTCGCGGATGTTTTCAACAACAATGTTTAGAATAGGGTTAGAATTTTGAGCGGTGTCAGTGCCTGACGGATTGGTCGCAGAAGATGCGGATGTTGGCGCTGTTGCTGGCGTTGTTGTTGGCGCTGTTGCTGGCGCTGTTGCTGGCGTTGTTGCTGGCGCTGTTGTTGGCGTTGCAGAAGTTGTGTCTGTGAGAGTTGAAGTTTTGGGGGATCCTAAGTTTGTTGAAACGTCATTTTGAACTGTGGCGTGAGATGGTGATGTGTGGGTGGGGTCAGAAGTTGTTCGTCTTGCCGCTGGTTCTGTATTATTTTCACCCACATCTGTGTTGGTGCTGCAAGCCAGAAATAAGGCAATATTTGCTAACACTAGTATTATTTTCTTCTGTTTCATTGTTCCCTCCTTGGGAGTTTCTGTTTTTCTTGTGCCATTTTCTTTGGAGATGCTTCCAACGTGCAACTGTCGCTGCAGTCAAGGCTACAGCTACAGCTTCCAGATTCATTATCAGGTGCTTTGAGTTTGAGAAACAATGATTTTTTGGGTTATGGCAGGAGAATGTTTTTATGGGCACTCACTCTAAGACTTAATGTTGAGCTTATTTTTTTCCGCCGTGAATCATGTCGGAAGTGATGTTGGGCTCATCGGTGATTTCGGCATAAACAACGCCGCCCAAGTGTAGAGGAATAAATACTGCAATCAAAACAAAGAGAGCTTCGTGAACTTCCTTCACATTGTGTCGAATTTCTTTTGATATGCCCATTTGATGCATAATAATCATAGCCAAACCCGTGAGCGCAATTCCCGCTAGGAGAGCGTAAAGGCCAAGATACCCATTTTTGACGCTAGCTTTGTGGAAAAGTTTGAAGTCGGCGCGCGTAAGGGACCCCTTTTTTTGTTTGAAGAGACTGATGGCTTGGGTACGCAATTTTTGTGCGTCATCCAATGTGTGGCGATCGCCAAAGAAACGGGCGCGAATCATGCGGAAAGGGACAAGAACGCAGAGAGTTAGGCCAACGAGGATGTGAGGTTTCTTGAAATAATCCTCTACGGGATTGCCAATTTTGATAAACAATCCCGTTAGAATTAAGGTGAAGACTACAAGGGCATTGCACCAATGCCAAACGCGATGCGAGGGGCTCCATTTTTTTGCCATGGCTAAGACTCCAATAGAATTTGATAACTTATTGTAAGATATCATGAATATTAGAGTCTGCAAATTGCCTGCGCGACTTTTATGCCATCAACGGCTGAACTTACAATTCCTCCCGACCATCCCGACATTTCTCCAGCCACAAAAAGATTGCTAAAGCCCACGCAGCGCCGCTGATTGTCGCGCTCTGTGCGGATGGGTGCAGAAGTGGTGGTTTCAACGCCGATGAGTATTCCCTGATCAAATCCGTGCAGCTTTTTTGAAAAGTCGGACATTGCTGTTCGAAGGGCGCTCAGCACTTTGTTTGGGAGAAGCTCTTGGTAGGTGTCTGGGACTAATGGAAATGGATATGTGCTGTTAGGTAGGTTTAGTGAAATTTTGTTTTGAATGAAATCGGTAACGCGGGATGCGGGTGCAGCAAAATTGTGCGTGCCTGAACTGATTTTGTGTGCCGTTCGCTCGATGTTTTCGCGCCACTCCAAACACTGAATTGCGGAAATTTCAGGGTTCACGAGTTGTCGGAGATCGACTCCTGCCACAATGGCTGAATTTGCAAATGCGCCGTTGCGTTCGTAGTTGGAAACTCCATTCACTACGAGAGTTCCTGGCTGCGTCATGGCTGGAACAACCTTGCCTCCGGGGCACATGCAAAAACTGTATACTGGGAGCTCTGCTTGTGTTGTGAGAAAATACTCGGCGGCTTTTACGCCTGGTAAACTCTTGCGTCTGAACTGTGCCTCATTCACAATTTGTTGTGGAAGCTCTACACGCATTCCAATGGCAAAGGGCTTGGGGGCAAAGCGAACTCCATTTCCAAGGAGAGTGCGATATGCTGGCATGGAGGAATGGCCGCACGCAAACACAAAAAACTCAGCTTCGAAAAATCCTTGTGATGTTCCTATTTGTCGAACGGAGCCTTGATTGTTTTCAAAGTCTGTTACGGTACAGTTAAATAGAATTTCGCCACCAGCGTTTTGAAACATTTCACGCAGTTTAGGCATGATTTTTCGGAGGTGATTGCTGCCGATGTGAGGGTGTGCCAAATAGTCAATTTCGGGTGGAGCGCCTGCCTCGATGTATGTTTTAAAAATAAAATTACGCTCGACATCAATTCCTTTTGTTCGGGATGTTAGCTTGCCATCCGAGAAAGTTCCGGCTCCGCCTTCGCCACACACATAGTTTGAAAATTCTTGCAGTTTGGAATTCGCCTCAAAGTTGAGTACGTCTTGCCAACGTTTTTCCACATTGGGGCCTTGTTCAATTATTGTGACCTGAAAGCCTGAACGTGCTGCAAAAAGTGCGCAAAAATATCCGGCAGGACCGCTTCCAATCACGATAACGCGACGTTTGTTTCCAATTTGTGGAAATTCTATTGCAGGGGCACTGATGTGTTCGGTTGCGGAAAATGTTTCGCTCCAAACTACAGCTCGAATTTTCCAGTGAGGGTTATTTTTACTTCGAGCATCCAAACTTTGGCGAAGGATTTCAATGTGAAATTCGGATTTGGGTGCGCTGAATTGTTTTGCGACTTCTTTATGCATGTTTTCGTGTGAGAAGTCGGTTGGCATTTCAATGTTGATAATGCGATTTCCGTGAAAAGGTATTTGAGTCACGATTGAGAAATGCTCCAGGAAAAAACGGAAAAGTTCGGTGAGGCTCCGGCAGCAAAGAGTGCCGGAGCTGATGAGCGAACTAGCGGTATGAGTCGCAGTTATTCATGTTGTACTGAGACTGCATATTGGCATAGACGCTTTGCAGATACTGTTGTTGCTCTCGCGAGAGGTTGTTTGTGACAATATAGTTGTACGTTTTGTATAGCAAATTTCCAAGCATTGGACATGCGTATTGTGGTTGCCGTGCGTTGAAATAGGAAATTACCAAGTTGTCGTCACGCTGCAGATCGTTGACGAATATTTGATATCCGTTCTGAGGCGGAATGGGTTGAACGGGAGGGGGAGGAGGTGGGTAACCGCCGCCTGGGTAACCGCCGCCTGGATATCCGCCGCCGTGATGTCCACCATCCGGATATCCGCCGCCGTGATGTCCACCATCCGGATATCCGCCGCCATGATGTCCACCGTCTGGGTAACCGCCGCCTGGATAACCGCCGCCATGCCCGCTGCCGGGAGGAGGTGGTGGTGGGAAGTTGCCTCCACCGGGATAACCGCCGCCGTGCCCGCTGCCGGGAGGAGGTGGTGGTGGGAAGTTGCCTCCACCGGGATAACCGCCGCCATGCCCGCCGCCGGGAGGAGGTGGAGGAACAGGAAACGCGTTTACCGGGCTGTTATCGTTATGAAATCCAGGGATCTCGGGAGCAGCGGTGGCGCTGGTTGCGCAAACAACTGCAGAGAGTCCTGCCAACAATAGAATATTTTTCACGGAAGACCTCCATAATGAAGCGGGAGTCTGCAGATGACAATTCCGCAAACTGAGGTGTTACCTCATTTGAGCTTTTAACTCTTTGTTGATTGGCCTACAAGCCAAGCTGGAGAGATTTTGATGTGTGTTTATTTTTGTGCACATTTTCAATTCGTCGAAGCTGCGTTGGCTTGCGGGAATCTCTCCTTCTCCTAGTTTGAGATGTTCATTGGCAGTTGCACATAAAACACACAGCCACCCTCGGGACGGTTGGTAACAGTGATATTTCCATGGTGTTTTTCGACTATCTTTTTTGTGATGGACAATCCTAGGCCCGTGCTTTTTTCGCCTCCGGTTGGAGTTGCGCTCAGTTTCTGAAAACTTCTAAAGAGTTTGCTTTTGTCTGCGTCCGAGATTCCTGGCCCTTGGTCGGAAACAGAGAAAAATGTGTTCTCAGCATCGTTTTGCAGTGAAACTCCTATGGTGCTTCCTAATGGCGAGAACTTGATGGCGTTTCCAATAAGGTTGTCTATAACTTGAACAATTCTTACTTTGTCGAACGAAAAAACTGGAACGTCGTCGCAATCGTCAGCAAGAGTCATTTGCTTTTTGTGAGCTTGTGTTCCGAAAAGTGTCAGTCGTTCTTTTACAATTTTTGTTAGAGATTCCTTTGTGAAAGAAAGCTTGAAATCGGTGGAATCGAGGGATCCCAGTTCCAGAAGATTGCTGACGAGTCCCTGCATGCTTTCGGCTGCGCCTCGAATGGCAGAAAGAAGTTCGCGATGGTTGGAAAGAGGTTCGTTGTCGGGGGCTGAAAGTATGATCTCGGAAAGTCCACGAATGGAAACGATGGGATTGTGAAGGTCGTGGGCTGCAATTGCAATGAGTCGGCGTTGATATTCGTTTTGAGCCGAGAGATCTTTTTCCAGCCCCGCGTAACCTATAAGAAGATCGCGCAGCAAGGTTGAATCGATTTCTTTCTGATTTTGTTCCTGCCAAAATTGAATAACAACCTCTCGCAAGTTATCTGCGGGCATTTTCATAATATTTTCTGGCACAACGGGCGTGCTGAAGTGTTTGTTTGTGTCTCTCATGAAAATCTCATTCCCCGTGTTGAGTCATCGTGAAGATGATGGTTCAGTATTCTGTCTATTCCAAAATCACCAGAGTTTCGCAGGTCTTGTATAATGCTATCTGCAATTTGTCGTGTGGGAATTATGCTTCCATGTTGCGGAGCAATTCGTTCGAAGGGAATCTTTTCAACGACATCAAGGGCAAACATGAGCGCTTTTGTGCAGGGAATTTGGACTCTATGAAATTCGATAAGGTCATCAATTTCCCTTTGTCCACAAAGAGTTTCCGTTGAAGAATTTGAAGAGTGCTGGGGGCAGGAGTTGGATACCTTGCGACAGTCAGAATATGCAGTAAGAAAAGTCTTTGCGCTTGACTTGTGGCTGCCAAATAGGTCGCTGGAAAAAAGAGTTTTTGTGGATTCTTCCAATGTCACAATAGCCCCCGCAGAATGAGAGTGAGGTGTGTTGTAGAATTGTATTTTTTTGTCGCAGTCCATTACAATAGAGTGGTTTATCGACTGGGTACTCAAAAGGTCTGCATGAGGCGCATAGTGGGAAATGAATGGCAAATTGATTTGGTCAGAAATGATTTTGAGGTTTTGTGAGTTTATGATGTCAACAAAATCTACGATATTTCCGCATAAGTCGGGATCATAGTGCTGGTATACCAAGGCTCCAATGGTTTGGGGCGCAATTCCAAGCTTCAGAATCTTCATTAGAATTCTTGGGAACTGTGGGCGACTCCCGCTGTCAATGAGCACATGGAAGTGGCTTCCAATAATTAAGTAGGGGTTGCATTGCAATTTGGTATCAAATTCACCAACCCACCAAATGTCCGGAGCAATTTCAACAGGGTCGCTATGGGGTTGGGAATTGAGAATATTTGCCACTATTTTCTCCTCACATTTTTCATGGTAAGAGACCGAAGTTTTTGCTGAATATTTTCGGGCACACCTATAAATGTGGCAAAAATTCGGAATCTGGGTGCAGTTGGTGAAAGAACTTCACAAATGTCAACTCGTGCTCGCAATTCTAAATCGGGCACTTGTAAAAATTCTGATAGTTTCTCGGAATGAAATGCAAAAGAAACATCTTTGATAAATTCAACGCTCGACTCAATAACAAACCTATTTTCGGAGATGTTGACTAAAGTAAAGCGAACTTTTGCCACACACTCCGTGAGTTCGCATCCCATGTGTTTTTCGAGCCATGCAAAAGAATTGTTGTGATCAGCTTCTCCCAGAAGCACTTTTGTTTTTGCAGTTACAATTTGCGGATCAATGGGCTTTAGTATGTAGTCATCAGCTTTGAGTTTGAGTCCTCTTATGATGTCTGCTTTGTCTTTTAGTCCAGACACAATTGCCACTTTTAGCTGAGGATGTGATGCGCGAATGTCGTTTAATTTTTCCAAAACCCCAAAACCGTCGAGATTCGGCATTTTGATGTCCAAAAATACAAGGTCTATTGTTTCGTCGGTGCTGAGCACATTGAGGCATTCCAATCCATCTTGCGCACAAATAACTTCATAGCCCTCGCGCATAAGAAGACGTTCCATGAGCATCCTCATGTCTGAGCTATCATCCACGACAAGAATTTTTTTATTATCACTCATAGTGAAATCCTTCCGTTCTCCTATGAAGGCTATCGACATGTTTTTGGAGGACTTAATGCGTCATCTTTGACGTGGATATTCGGACTGTGCGCGGATGTTCGGACTGTGCGCGGGTGTTCGGACTGTGCGCGGATGTTCGGACTGTGCGCGGGTGTCTGAAAAAATTGTCAGAAATTTACGTTTTGCTGAACTTTTGTCTCATTTCGCTCGATAAGTAAGTCAGGAGAGAGATTTTCTCTCGGGGAGGCACCATGAAAAACCCAAGGATATTGATTGTTGATGACGATATTGTTTTCACCCAGATACTTTCGCGGGCAGCTATGCGTAGGGGGATGCAGTCGAGGTTGGTTACAAATCTTTCCGATGTCGGGCATCCGACGAGTTGGGATTTTGATGTTGCTGTTGTGGATTATGACCTTAGAATAGTGAGTGGGGTTGAGTTCACGGATTACATGAACCATTTTGGTGCGGGTTTTCCAATTGTTCTGATTAGTGTGCGCGAACGCGAAAATGATGGCTCTTGGCCTACAAACATTCGCAGTTTTGTGTGTAAAGAACGTGGGAACGATGCAATTTTAGCTGAAGTGGAGAAGGTTGGTTGCCATTAGAGGAGTTGGTAGGAATGGGTGATTCAGAGTACGTCATTGTTGTCGACGATGATCCCTCTATTCAGGCAATTATCGGAAGATCATTGGGTCTTTCGGTGGTTCCTTTTCATTCGCTTGAAGGCTTTTTAAGTCATTCTTCACGCTATTACCCCAAAGCAATATTCTTGGATATTCTTTTGGCCCCTGAAACGAATGGCCTTGATGTTGTTCCTCGTGTTAAGGCTATGTGGCCATATTGTGCTCTGCTGGTCATGACATCTGCCTCCTCTGAGAAGTGGATCGCCGACGCGCTTGAGGCAGGAGCAGATGATTTTTTAACCAAACCTCTGAATTCGGAAGAAGTTAGGGCCCGCATGAATGTTCGTGCGCGCGTTTTAGAGTCGTTGCGAAATGTGGATGAAGTTGTATTTGGGGAGCTTAAGTTTTCGGAGCGGCATTGTATGCTGGAACATTCCGGAAAGAAGATTTATCTCTCGCCTGTGGCCTCAACTCTGATGAAAATTTTTTGTGTGAATTCGAGTGCTGTTGTGAGTCGCGAGACTCTTCATAGGGTAGGGTGGCCTAGCATTAAGGTGAGTGAAAATGCTTTGGATCAGAGGATTTTGGAGCTTCGACGAGCATTGGTTGAGTTGAGTTCCGAGGTCACCATCCATTGTGTGCATGGTGAAGGTTATATTTTTTCGTCTCGTAAACCAGAGCGAAAGAGAACGAGTCGAAGTAAGGAGGTTTCGTGAATCAGAATTTGAATTTGGAACGATTCGAGGTGGATTTATCTCTACCAATGGTGGATGATGCGGTTATTGAACGCTTGCGAGCATTGGAAAGCCCCGACGACGAAGTGCCGTTTACTCGTCAAATGATTAACGGGTTCGAAGGCGCGGTCCCCGAAATGATTCAAAATCTTAAGAATGCATTTGAGAGTCGTTCTGAGCGAGATGTGATTTACTGGTCACACAAACTTGCCGGATTTTCTATGAACGTGGGAGGGCGTCGATTTGCATCGCTTTGCCAAAGAATAGAAGTTGCGGCACCCGCAGCAATGGGTGTCCCGGAACTGACAAAAACCCTAGAACTTATTCTTGCTGACCTTGTTGTGGCCCTTAAAAAGTACTGATTATCCTTTCCTTTTATTAAACCCAACTCTCACATCATTTTCTTCGAAATATCGCGTTGCAAATTGGCGATATCGAAGGCTTCGATTGCAGCATCGAGAATAACGTATGGGCCAAAGTTCTTGTGAATGAACTCGCGTACCGATGCGGGCCATTGTCGAGTTCCGGGGATGTTTGACGTATGACTCACCAGAATAACTGGCGTTGTATACATGTCACCGGAAAGGTTGGAGGCCACGTCCAGGCCTGTCCCTTGTTGGTCGAGCATGTAGTCGAGTATCGCTACGTCAAACTCCCTCGCGTCCAGGCCCTGCGCCTCAGCGAAGCTAGAAATTGTCACCACGCTGATTCCCTTCATGGAAGCGATTCGTTGCATCATGCGGCAAAACATGGGGTCGTCGTCCACAACCAAAATTTTTGCCTTCTTTTCTGAAGCTGTAATTTCCTCCATTTGCAGCATTGTCCGGATGCTCTGCGAATCGTCGCGGAAAAAATTCATTCTCGTTCCCATAACGCCTCCTGTGTGACGCAGGCCCAAGGTTTCTTCCTACCTTACTTGTCGGCGAAAATAGGAATAAACGAGATGTTTTTTGGGGGCACTCTGTAGCCTTTTTGTTTCGAATGAATGAAAAAATCCGAAGAATCAGGGTGCTGCTGTTTTTCGGTTTTCTAAGAACTGACAAGAACATCAGAAATGGAAGGAAGAACTCGCTTAGGGAGCTTCGGTACTGAAGACAGAATGAATGGTTTCAACAATTTCATTCAATGGAAGGTCTTTGCGAATGCATTTTTTAGCTCCTGCGTTGAGAGCAGTCTGAATGATGTCTTGGTCTGCGGTTGCGGTGAGCATGACAACGCGGGCCTCTCTGTCTGTCTTACGAATTTTTTCGAGTGCTTCTACCCCGTTCATGTTGGGCATGGATACGTCGAGCAGTGTCAGATCTGGTTTTAGTGCTGAATAGAGAGTCACTGCATCTTCTCCGTTGTCGCATTCTCCCGCAAGTGTGTAGCCGGCTTGAATGACTACGCGCTTAAAGAGAAGACGTATGAACGGATCGTCATCTACGAGGAATATACTTTTCGAAGCTTTGTCTGTTTGAGTTTCTCTTCTATCCATTTGTGATTTCTCTTTCCTGTTTAACGCACTCTGCTTCAGGAAGCTCCACAGCAAAGCACGTTCTCGAGCTTGATTCGTCAAGATACAGTCGTCCCATGTGCGCTTTTATGATGTCAGAGGAAATGCTGAGTCCGAGTCCGGTTCCCTGTTCTGGGAGTTTTGTTGTGAAAAAGGGAGTCATTATTTGACTGCGAATGTTTACAGGAATTCCTTTTCCGGAATCGGTTAGGGTGATAAGAATTCGATGTCCCTCTGGCGTTTGTATCCGTTTGGATTCAATGAGAATCCATTTTTCGGTTTCCTCCATTATTGCGTCGACGGAATTGTTAATAAGGTTTATAAAGACTTGTGAAAGCTCTATACTGCTCCCAGAAATCCAATGTGATTTATTGATGTCGCATTGGAGTGTTATTGTGTGTTTGCGAATTTTTTCACTGGAAATGTCTAAAATCTCATTCAATAAGCTTATGACGGAAATAGTTTCATTTTGAATTGCAGAACCAGAATGCGATAATTTTCGAAGTGACTTCACAATTTTTGTTATCCGGTTCACAGTGCGATTAATTCTTTCGCTAGCAAGAGCTATTTCCTCCCTGAGGGCGTTAGGGTCTTCGTGATTGCACGTTTGCAGATGTTGAGTCTGCATAGCGATAACTGTAAGGGGACTTGATATCTCGTGAGCAATGCTTCCAGCCATTTTTCCAACGGCGGACAGCCTTGCTGCGTGAACAAGCTTCAGCTTTGTTGTCTCTGATTCTTTTTCTGCTTTCAGGGTGGAGTCGCGTGCCACTCTATATTTGCTCCAGATAATGGCGATAGCAGCGCTGAGAATCGCGATCATCGACGCTGAAATCCAAAGTGCTATTTTGAGTATCGCAATTGATGTTGTTGAATTTTCTGATAGGTCTTTGATGTTCCAAACTCCAATAATCACAAGCACAACGAAGTGAAACCCTGCTACAAGCAACGTTGTTCTGGGGACATTCGAATGGTGGAGCTGAGAGGCCATACCTATCTCCTTGCGTAGGTCTCGTTTCGGACAAATTTTGCAAAAACTGAGGGCCAATTCGCCCCCTCATGACAAGATCAAGCATGGCCCAGTCAAAAAGATGCAGAGGGGTGCGCTGGGAAGGGTGTGTTTGGTTCTTTTTAAGAATTTTTAATATACTGATCTTTCAGGATTAAAAATATTAATTGGTCAATTGGTCAAAAAAGATTGCTAAGTGCGGATTTTTTCTGGTATTCGATTGCTTGTGTCGCGCCGTGAGGGGCGGCTCCCAGTTGTAGTCCCAGTTTTCTATAGGGAGGTGAGTTATGGTTGTGTCGCGTTATCTGTTTTCGTGCGGTGTGAGCGCCTTTGTTGCTTTGACAACCTTGTGCGGCTGTACCGGAAGTTCCAAAACCACTCCAGCTCCCCAGAATCAGCCTCTCACGAATTTGAACGAAGAAACGGCTCGTAACGAACAGCAGGCTCAAGAAACAGCCCGTGCTTTGGCGGAAATGAAGAAGCAACAGCGTGACGAAATTGATGCCCTAAAGTCGCAAATTTCAGATTTGAATGTTCGTCTCAAGGCGGAAACCGATGCAGACACAATTGCGGATTTACGATCGCAAATGGATGGTTTGCGCAATCAGTTGGCTTCCTCTGAACAACGCGCGGCCAAGGATATTGCGGTTCTGCAAAACAAGCTTCTTTCATTGCGCGGCACTGTAGATTCTTTGGAAGGAAAAATTCTCGACAAAATTTCGTCGGGGAGTCTTGCGCAAAATAACTTGGCGGTGATGCAAGATGCAATGGCGGGTCATACAACTCTTTATTCGTTGAAGGGTACCTACAATACTCTGGTTATTCCTGTTGAATTTGCGCCTGATGAAGGTTTCGATGGTAACTTTAAGGATCCTTCTCGTTTTACGTCTGGCGTGGTTCAGGAAGAACTCTTTGGAAATAATCCTCATTCGTTGCATACATATTACCAGCATGTTTCCGGCGGTCTTTTGAATGTGACCGGCACAGTGGTAGAGCCCGTTCGTGTTGATAGAGGACTAACATACTATGGCAAGGCAATTGCTGGCGAGCACGACGAACACGCTCGTGAATTGGTTGTCGATGCTCTTAAAAAGTTGAAAGCGCGTATTGGTGAAAACAGTTCGTTCTGGAAACAGTTCGATCGTTGGGACCTTAATGATCTTGATCGCGATGGTGTCTATAATGAGCCCGATGGATTCCTCGATGCAGTTATTCTTATCTATGCAGGAAAGGAACAGGCGGCTTGTCAGTCCATTTTTGATGCGCAAAACAAGCAGCCGGGTTCGGACGATGTTTCCAAGGATGATCCTCGTCGCACTCAGGCGTTGGAGTGCTACAATCGCATTTGGCCGCACCGTTCCAGCATCTTTCTCCCTAAAGACAGCCCCGATTTTCCCACTCACGGACCTAAAGTAGAGGGGCAAGATCGCGGTGCTTTGGGATATCGTATTAACGATGAACTTTACGCTTTTGACTACAACATGCAGTCGGAATATTCAGACGTCTCGACATTTATTCACGAGTTTGGTCACTCTCTTACGCTGCCAGATGTGTATGCATTGCAGGGCGATAATAACGTAGGCAGCTGGGATATTATGGCCGAAAATGCACGCAATTTTGCGCAGGAGGAATCGGCATATCACCGCATGGCCTTGGGTTGGTTGAAGCCCAAAATTATTAATGAAGGTGAAACAACGTCGGCATATTTGGGAAGTATGAATTTTATCAGTCCAACAAAGCGTGAGTCCTATGCGTCATTTGCTGGACCAGAATTTATAACGCAGTTTTTGCGAGGATTCGAGAATAAATTTAGTATCACTTCCAAAGTGCCACAGAGTGAAGAACCCGTTTACAGTGCACTTATGGTGAAAATGAAGCCTTCAGTGAAAAAGGTTCAAGAGGTTCAGTTCCCTGCTTTTGTGGGTACGACAGCAGCATATTCGGGGCGTTTTGATAACGGAACGCGTTCTCTTCGGTTTGTTGTTGATGTTCCGCAAAGCGGCGATGCAATGCTTGCGTTCGATACAATTTATCATGTGGAAACTGAAACGAACTTTAACTCGCATGAAAAAAGTGTTCGGGTTGTTACCGACTATGATACTGGATCGGTTCGGGTTAATGACGAAATTAAGGATGTGTTTCGCCTTTCTTCCGGAGACGAAGACAACGACTCTCTTGTAGAGAAAAATCCCAATTGTGAGGCTCCCCGTGTGCTTGAACTTCGCGGCAAAATTATTGATGCTGTTGCAAGTGCAGCCGAGAAGCAGGAATTTAAAACGAAGTTGGCAGCGTGTCAGCAGCCTGTGTGGGTGACAAAGTCCTACGACCTTTCGGCTTTCCGAGGCCAGAGGGTAAAAATGGAAATTGCCTACACCACAGATCCTGGCTACAACGAGTTCGGAATTTTTATAGACAATATCAGATTAGGGAATCAAGTTCTGTTTGATTTCGAGGACGGAGTTATTCCTGGTGGCGAATGGGTAGCATCGGTGAATGGCAATCGCGAAGTGCGCAGCAATCAATTCTATATGCTTGAGTACCGCGATCCTTCCGAAACATATAATAGTGCAACTGCTTCATACAACATGGACCTTAATATTCAGGGTTCACGCGGTATGGCTATGCTGCTTGGCAAAGATGCGGGTGCTACCGAGCGCGAACGCTTTCGTTTGGTCACTCTGCAGCACCAACCCGGTGTGCTTGGTTGGTATTTTGATTCAACATACGACCGTCGTTCCAACACTCCTGAAGTTGAAACTCAGAAGGGGCATGGTTACTACTTGCCCATTAACAACGAACTTCGCGAACTGTCTGTTCCAGGTGTTTTTGCAAACGCAGATTTCAAGGATGCAAATGGTTTTTACGATACCGCGCTTCCTGCATATAAGGACACTGTGGCAACGCAGGGTACGGAATTTAAGTGTTTTGCATATCCTGAGTTCGCAAAATATTTGGACGGCAAAGCTCCCGACTGTTCTTCCTTTGACGACGTGAATGGTTTGAACAAATTGCACATGGACGGCCGCAAGCTGCACTTTTCGAGGGACAGTGGCAATAACTTCTTGCCAGCAGAACAACGGCAACACTTTCAAGTGAGCGCTCCGGGGTGGTTGATTGCCCGTGGCACATTCACTCGATCATCCGTTCAAACATTCCGCTCGCCTGAAGCGGGGAATTTTGCTCCCATGAAGGTTTGGAAGGCAAATGCTAGTGGTGAAATGGAGCTTGACCCTGCACTCACTGCACAAGCATCAGTGGCTGAGCCCATGGATCACTTTGATGATTCTTCTAGCACCGATGCCGCTCCGCATTTGCAAGACAAGCGTTTCCTTGCAAATCGTGCAACAGTTCAAGCTCGTGGATTTCATTTCCGCGTTGTGTCGCCGGATGCAGGTGTTGCTGCTCAATATACGTCGCCAGACCCTGATAGCAACGCTAGTGTGTTCCGCCAACCAAAGGCTAAGATTCTCATCAATTGGGACGCGCCAGTTGAGCCTAGTCGGTGAACGGTTTGAAACTCTGGGGTTCTGAAATAACCTCAGAGATGTTCGCTTCTAACAAAGACAATTCAATCATGTCAACAAACTAAAAATCGCACAATGCGCACCGACGGTCACCAGAGTTCACCAAAGAACACCAAAGTTCACCAAAGTTCACCAAAGTTCACCAAAGTTCACCAAAGTTCACCAAAGTTCACCAAAGTTCACCAAAGTTCACCAAAGAACACCCTCGCTGCACGAACTGCACGAGGTTTGTTCGTGTTAGAAAGTTCACAGTTCCTCAGAAAGCGTTCAGTCCCATTTTTTGATCATGATTTAGTGCCGAGTTAAGATCAATCTCGGAGGTGTTCGAGATGCTGATGTTTACGGGATCATTTTTGGATGCTTTGCTGGCGCTCGGCCCAAGCAAAGGGTGTCCATCCTTCGGGATTCAAAACGACATCCTTTTGATTTCGAAGGACATCGAGAGCATATGCAAAAAAGCTGATATTGGATGCGTTGCAAGTGCTCATGATGGTGGAGATAACATCATAGACAACTCGGCCCGAGAGAGTGTCACGAAACTTGGAA
>CAIZES010000364.1 GCA_903932045.1 uncultured Silvanigrella sp.
GATCTAGTCAAATCTCTCCCGGTCGTGAGACTTTGCCAGCAGTTCGATCTTACGCACGCACCGCACCTTTGAAAGCCTTGACCGCAGCCTTGAGGCGTTTGTTGGGTTTGGGCGGATTATCGAGCATGGAAAAAACCTTCCGCGCATCCTTTTGCGAAAGCCGAATGACCGACTCGCGCTCAATCACGCGCTGCGCTTCCTGATACGCCGTTTGCACAACGAACTGGTTAACGGTCGCCCCCAATAGCTCTGCCGCTTGTTCCAGCGTCACGCGCACGTTGTTTGAAACGCGGGCTGTTATCCGCTTGCGCGGCTCTTCCATTAAATGTTCCATGACTGGATGGTGCCACTTTGTCACCGGATTGTCAATACCCTTTTGAGCGCCAGAGTTTTTCGTTGACCAGTCGATTGGCTCTCTCCTGGTCACGCTCTTGGCGTTCCGATCCGTAGTGGCTGCCTCGATCCGACTTGCCAACGGCAAGCAGCCTGCCTCTCAAAGTTAATAGTGAGGACTTGCCCTAAGTTCCAGTTCATGCGAGCAGCGCCTTATTCCAGGAGTTTAGCAGTCTGCAAAAGGTCAAAGGGGAGCGTTATTCCCGCTTTTTTTGCAATCCGCACGTTAATGACTAACTCTCCTTTGACGTTGGCTGAAAGCGGGATGGAGCTCGGCGAGGCGCCTTTCATAATTTTAATAGCCGCTTGCGCAGCCCAGTCGCCCTGTTCGGCAGCGATCTTATTGAACCCCACAATCGCAAGGCCATTGAGAAAATTGTAACACCCACCGGTAAGAACCTTGGTATTCTCCTCGGCGAACTTGTCAGCGGCTGCCTCGTCCCAATCGGGGATTCCCGCATCGGGCCCAATGATCAAAATGTCCACCTTGGACTGGAGGTCAACGAAACCAGCCTTCCACTCGGCAAAGGTTTTGGCAAAAGTGGTTTCAAATTTTATTGCGAGGGCCTTTTCGCAGCCTTCCGCGTCTTTTCGCGACGTTAAATTGTCCGAAGCCAGAAATCCGATAGTCTTGCTTGGCTTGATCGTGTTCATTTCGCTCACCAAGTCTTTGATGGGGCAAACCTCGAGCATACCAGTAATATTCTTGCAAGGAACGCCATAGGCGGAGGCATCCCAATTGACGCCGCAGAACACGAACGGCACCGTTGAACCCTTATAAAACGGCTGGAAGACGCCCTTCATCACAGGATCATCGGCCACGACTACGACGTCCGGCTTCCATTCATCAATCGCGGCTTTGCAGTCCGCCGACGCCTTGGCCAAATGTTCGGGGGTTTTATCCCGTAGCGTGTCCATCCGGGCGATCTTCACTTCAACCCCTGCGAGTTCGAGAGATTTTTGAAGCGCCTTTTCCTCCCCGTCGCTCCAAGCGTAGCCTGCGTGGTAAGAATTAATGTAATAGACCTTCTTGCCTTTTAACTCTTGCGCTTGAGCGGAAAGGAGGCAACCAACCAATGAAATTGAGGTGACAATGAGGCATAGGGGCTGTTTCATAAATGAGATTTCTGCTCGGAGTTAGCTGCGTTTATTTTTCAAAAATGGAATACTCAGGCACAGGGTAACCGACAACCTTCGCTCGAACGTGTGACACACACAACGGCTTGGGCTTCACCTGTTTTGGTGCGTTATTCTTATATCGACCAAAAGGCTGAGATCCTTTAGCTGTGCCACAACTTTCTTTCAAGTCCGCAGAACTGCCAGTCAGAAGTTTTGTAAAGTAATTTGTGTGAATGTAACACTGATAGGAGTTTGCTTTTCTGACCGCCGCATCGTACGCCCGCACCGTGAGAGTGCTTTTTGACGCTTGCGCGGTAAGGGAGAATTGCTTTTCCAATTTCATCCATTTTCCTTGACCGTATCATGCTATAATTCGGGGTCAATCGGAGTTTTTGGCCAATTTGCTTCCGTTATATGGCGCAAAACTCGCGCAACTCCGAAAGAAACAAGCCCCGCTCGATGAGGAACTCCAAGCCAGCAAGGGTGAAACAATGGCCGTCGGTGAAGATGAGAATCAATA
>CAIZES010000365.1 GCA_903932045.1 uncultured Silvanigrella sp.
TACGTTTCTGTGAGAAAATATGTTTTTGAAATAGATAGTTACCTAAAAAGAGACAAGGCCGTCGGTAAACTCACGCTAGCTTGCCAATTTCACGTTTTAGCCAGAGCGCATTCAATTCCACAATATTTTCTGACTGTAATTCTTTCTGAACTTCGTCATAAAACAGTGCATTTTGAGGAAGTATTTCTAGAATGCGTATTGGCGACTTGTTTACCAAGGCCCACCCGCCAACCATCTCCGAGTTTTGATACGCAGCGTAAACGACTCCCTGATTACACAGATATTCAAGCGGGATGTTGGCCCCTGATTGTTCTTTCGACGTTGCACAAAACTTCTCGATCTCTGCCTGTGTTGTCAGGCGGCGAAAAGAAAGGGATGCCTCGCGTACGAGGGGCGGCTGTGGAGCTTGCGCGCTCGGCGAATGAGGGCCCTTGGGGTAATGCTCCTCGGTACGGCTAAGCATGGCTAGGCAAGCTACGACGGGGCAGTTCAGACTCCTCGTGGCACTTCCCGTTCCCATCCCAACCCCCAAATGGGATTGAGTTACAGCACCAGCTTGACATGCTGGGGGTCGTTGGTTCGAGTCCAATATCGCCCACCAATTTCAATAGGTTACAGACTTTGGCTAGTCAGACAGCCCCGGAATACGAAAAAGTCAAATACCACCTATTATCGAATATTTGCGGTTGTTTCTAGAATAAGTTTGCACAGGAGCGCCTCAAAGAATGCTAGTGCCGTAACCGCTATTTGGGTTTAGAGCACGGCGGCTGCATGAAAAAGTTGTCTTGGTATTAAGTGGCTTATTTTTTTAACGCAAACAATAGGTCTGTTGTTAGTAATTCACACGATTTTGCTATTTCATCAGCATCCATGAGGCCCTCAAGTGAACGAATAATCATTTGTGCACCAAGCGCAGTTCTTGTTCCAAACTGTTCCTCTAAGAGTTTAATGCCGTTTGCTGCAACTGAGTTAGGTTTGGTGTTTGTCATGATTTTCTGCCAGCGGCTAGCGATGTTCTCGGTAGGAATGCCGCGTAATAGCCGGAAGACATCAAGCGCATCTTTATCATTTACTCTAGGTGAACTGCCTCGGTCGTGAATTTTATGTACCTTTGCGATAAGTAGCGCAGCCGGGCCGGCAACTGTAATGGACATTTGCCTTGCGCAATCTGCTTTTAGAGACGCAATCATGTGTGGATCATTATCAATGATGGCGCCTTCAAGTCCAGAAACAATGCGCGCTGCTCGGTGACTGTGTCCGTTTAGTTTTGCAGCTCGTCTGCCAGAACCGGGGCTGACAGATTGTGGAACCAGCAAATCGACAGCTATCGCAACATTTGGGTTCGTGGGAGTTTCTCGATGCGCAAGCCAAATGCCCACAGAGTCTGCTGTTTTGGGTACAAATCCAGCGTGAGTTAATGCTTCATCGAGTGTGGGTTTTTGTCCTAAAAGAGCTGGGTTTAAAGCAAGATCGCCGTCAGTAGTATAGGTAGCAACAGCAAGATCTGCGTCACCAACGTGTAAATATATAGCCTGTGCGCCAACAAGAATAATAGCATTAAGATGTTGTTCTAGTGCTTCGAGCGCATCAAGTAAAACTTCTCGTGCCAATATATAAAGTTCATCCACGCCATGTTTCCTCGTTGTTTTTCATCCAATTTATCAGTTCTTCTGCCTCGGCTGGTGCGCGACCTGGGCTTGAAAGTAGATCTGCTGCTATTTGCGATATGGCTGCAAAATAGTGTTGGTTTCTCTGTTGCGTGTGTAAAAACGGCGCGTCTGTTTGGGGCTCAATGAGTACAATATTTGCACCCGATTCAGTCTCACGTAACCCCAATTCTTTTGATGCTTCGAAAGCATTTTCAACATATATATGCAATAGCCGAGGCGGGGCGATTGGAGCAATTTCGGAAGCAGCATATGAACCCGTGATGGCATATTTTATTGAGGATTTTGAGAGTAAAGCTAAAGTTGCTTTTAATCCGCGAGGCTCGATATAGGTAGAAATACGCGCACGTTTAGCGAGCGGCGCATCCTGTGCCCATCTGCGAAGAAGTGCCGCCCAGTCTACATCCCATTCGTTGCGTTTTAATGACGTAGTATCTACAATTTGTGTGCTATTTTGTTTGGCTCTAATGATGGCCTGTTCCTCAAGCAAGGTGAATAATCTAGAGATGTAACCGGGATTAATTTTGGTTCGTAGTGCTAGTTCGCGTATTCCAAACACTTTTTTTGCATCTATGAGTTCACGTACAATGAGCCCCGCCTTAGCTCCTTTTAGTGTTCTGGCGGGGCGTTCAATTGTATTTGGATTTGTTTGTGCGCCCATTGTTTCGATGTACACGGCTGGATTATTAAGTTGTAGCCATATATTTCCTGTGAGATCTAAATAATAAATTCCAACTTCTTTAAGTTTTGTGCGCGTATAATGGCTGATAAAAGAAGATACTACAATGGTGTTTGATGCTGTTGAGTGAAGGTTGGCTTGCTCTTTAAGCTTTAGAGCGTCAATTGGTTGTAGAGTTTTTCGCAGCACCATCCGCAACGTGGTGCAGGCTCTATTAGGTGCACATATCTGAAGATATGTGCCGATTTCATCATTTTTTGTGTTGCTACTGGTTGATTTTACGACCCACTGAGGCGGTAGCTTGTGAGATAAATTGGTTTGGGCTTGTGAAAGAAGGTAACTGTTGCCAATTTCGGCCATGTTGCACACTCCTGACAACAGTATACTTCTATGCAACAAGCAAGGCAACCATAGTAAGAAAGAATGTTGTCAATTTCATGGCTGTTGCGCGTTTTGGGCAACGGTTCGTATTTGGGCAACACCAAAAACCCCAAAACCGGGCTTCGCTGATCATCAACCTCGATATCTTGCATTCAGAACAAGGAGAGACGGTTCTTACAAACCGCCAGGAATTACTCTTTGTACAATGGTGTTTAGTTACAGCACCAGCTTGACATGCTGGGGATCGTTGGTTCGAGTCCAATATCGCCCACCAATTTCAATAGGTTACAGACTTTTTATACCGAACCCTAGCACATACGGGGGGCGCGATGGCGGATTACAAAAAGACAATAGCGAGCGCAAAATTGAAATCGGGAGAAACAATTCATATATTGTTGACTGTTGAGAACTCTGCACCTGCACCTGTTAAATATGGAGTGGTCAAGTAATTTCGGACACCATTTTGACTACTATGGTTTTAAATTCGAGAGGGTTTAGATATCCGAAGGGTCTAAGAGTTCCAAACGCCTTTTCACTCCCAAACCTCCCCTCAGCTCACCCCAAAATTTTGCCACAAATCTGACCCAA
>CAIZES010000366.1 GCA_903932045.1 uncultured Silvanigrella sp.
ATAACTCGATTCTGTTCATAAAAAACATTGAAGACCGTTGCCGTTTCGTAAAGATAGGTACAAAGAATATGAGGTGCATAGGTTAGCGCCGCAGAAGCAATAACTTCGCTAAACTTTGCAAGCTGATGCACGAGTCGTCGCTCACCAGATTCTAGTAAACTAATTTCAAAAGTATCGTCTTCACTATAGTGTGCTTTTTCAACAATACTGTAGGCTCGCACAAGGGCATATTGAAGGTACGGGCCGCTATTCCCCATAAGACTAACTGAGTTTTCAATATCGAAAGCAACGTCAGAGCCAAGCCGCTGCTTAAGCAGGCTGTATTTTATAGCACTCAGCGCAATCGAAGTTCTCGTAGATTCTGGGCTATCCTTGGGGGTGTTTTCGTAAACTGTTTCAAAAACATCGTTAGCTGTTGTTACGTTACCAAGCCGCGAACTCATTTTCTCGCCACTGGCAAACTTAATGATGCCGTTCGTTATATGCAGCATCTTATTCTTCGTCTCTGGCATAACTTGTTCGGCTGCAGCAAAAACAACGCGCATATACTCCGCTTGATCTTGTCCAGTAATTAAAATCCTCTTGCTAAAATGATAATCTTCAAATTCTTTAGAAATAACCCCTAGATCTTTAGTTTCATAGGTTGGAAGCCCCGCCTTGGTTATAAAAACGCGCGTATGCAGTCCTTGCTCCTCGCCTCGATACACTATCGCACCTTCTGATTCTTCAAAGATACCTTGTTTTTTCCCTGCTTCAACGATCCTCATTCCAACTGGCGCCGTTTCACTCTCCGCATAAAAACGAAATGGAGCAACCTTTATTTTTTTATAAAACTCATCAAAATAGTCGTAACTCCATTGTCGACAGGTCCAATAAATTTTCGCAAAGCTCGATTCATGGTCTTTCTCGTTATGCAGGGCATAAATTTTTTTATTAATCAGCTCGATTTCATTCTTAGCAGTTTCATTATTTTCATAGGCAGCTGCTCCCGAAACATATGCTTTGGATAAAAAATTTGGGCGCTGGTTAGCTTCGATTGCATCAAGAGTTATTTCATTTTCAAGTTCTTCTAAAATTCCCCACATCGCCTTTGCAACGTGCAGGCCAACATCGCCGCCAAAGTTTGTGCGCTCTACCCTGGCTCCAACAAATTCAAGTAACTTGGCAATACTGTCGCCCGCCACCGTCTGATAAAGGTGCCCCGCATGGAGCTCCTTGAAGGCATTTGGGCATGAATACTCCAGAACATAGGATTCATTTTCAGCTATAGTTTGTGTTTCGTGATTTAGGAAGGAAAACAAAAAGTCATCTTTGAATACTATGTTTATAAAGCCAGGGCCTTCAACCTTGGCTGAAGCGAACCAACTTGGATTTTCATCTTCCAGGGTTTCTACTATCTTTTCGGCGATAACTCGAGGAGCTTTTTTAAGAGATTTAGATAATTGCATCGCACAGTTGGTTGTAGCGTCGCCAAACTCAAAATCTGGTACAGAAAAAGATACCTTTTCATTAACATCAAAGGTATCTTTTAGTATTTTTTCAAGAGATGAAACTACATGATCCATATCTTAAAATTGTATCATCTATAACTGTTAATAACGAAATCTGAGAATTGGCGGAGGGAGAGAGATTCGAACTCTCGAGGGACTCACGCCCCAACCCGCTTTCCAAGC
>CAIZES010000367.1 GCA_903932045.1 uncultured Silvanigrella sp.
CGCAAATGGCTATTCGCTCGCGGCTTAGGGGTGCTACCATAAAGTTCAGTGAGGAGCATATTTAGCCTGATGGTCAGGACATTAAATGGCCTCCACACCCGCTTTTTCCTCTTTGGTCCACGCCAGACAGGAAAAACTTCCCTACTGCGCGAAAACTTTCCCTCGGAACATACAGTTTCGTACAATCTCCTTCTTTCTGATGAATATATGCGACTCCGCGCAAATCCTTCGCTATTGCGAGAAGAAGTCCTCAATCGAAATCAAAGAACAACGCATATAGTGGTTGATGAAATACAACGAATACCTGAACTTCTTCATGAAATTCACAATATTCTCGAAAACCCCAACCCACCTTTTTTCGCCATAACAGGCTCAAGTGCGAGAAAATTAAAACGCTCTCACGCCAATATGTTGGGTGGTAGAGCATGGACACTTAAGCTACATCCTTTAACTCATATTGAACTGGATGAGTGTTTTAATTTCCAACGAGCACTAGCGTTGGGAACTCTCCCAAAAGTTTGCACATCAAGTGACGTTGATGCCGCCCAACTTCTCCGAAGCTATGTTGAAACATACTTGAAAGAGGAAATTGAAGCCGAGGCTCTTGTTCGAGCAACTGGTACTTTTATTCGTTTTTTATTCCAGGCTGGCCATGAAAGCGGCAATGTACTCAATTTTGCCACCATTGCTCGCGATGTAGCTACCAGCTCCGTCACCGTGAAACAATATTTTCAGATTTTAGAAGACACACTTATCGGACGTTTTCTGCCTGCCTTTGCAAAATCAAGTCGAAAACGCTTGGCATCTCATCCGAAATTCTACCTCTTCGATAATGGCGTGCAACGAGCTCTTTCCAAAAAACTCACAGTGCCCCTGGAACCTCAAACCAAAGACTTTGGCGAAGCCTTTGAGCATTTCATAATCAATGAATGCTGGAGGCTGAATGATTACAAACAGCTCGACAGAGAATTCTCTTTTTATCGCTCAGAACATGGAGCAGAGGTTGATCTCATTATTGAATTTCCCGCTGGCGAAACCCTTGCAGTGGAAATAAAAAGCTCCATTAACCCGGTTGCCGCTGATTTTCGAAGTGGATTGGAAAGCTTTCGCTCTGTTTGCCCAGAAACGAAAAGGATCTGCGTTTGCAACGCACCGCACACACGCAAGATAGATGATATATCAGTTTTACCATGGAGAGAATTTTTTAAGGAGTATTTTTGATATCATTTGCTTTAAATTGAAACTTCACTATTGAGAATGACCCCATCGACAATTGGTCCAAAATCTCCCTACGGCATCGAGTTGATGGTGTGTGTTCCTGTTGCAATATTGCCATACTTATTCATGACAATGGTGTTGCATTCAACAGTTCACTCAGCTTCATCTCTTGCAGGTCCGTGAGATTCTCAGGTCGCTTTAGCAATGCCTATCGGCTATACTTGAGGACATTACCCTTGCCATTCTTGACCAATTCTCTGGCTTCTCCAGCACGAACTTCGTCGATGGCTTTGCTAAAATGACTCATGATGTGAAATCGGTCGAGAACATGAACCGCCTGTGATGCCTTTTCTTTGATGACATTCAGATATGGTTTCCACATGTCTGAGCAAATAAAATCGAGAAGACGACAGCGCTAAGGGGTCAGCCAATCAAAGAAACCACGGAGGCTATCTTCCTTCCGGTTCTCACCTACCCAGAGGAGACGCTTGCGTCCACCAGCGAGCTGGTAAACCAGTGTGATGTACTTGTGGCCCTTCGCTCGTGCAATCTCATCAATCCGTAGCCATTGCTCCAACACTGTATGACTTTGTAATTTGAATCTGATTTTCTTTGTGACGAACCATTTTGCTGCAATGTTCCGCCAAAATGCAAACTCGGCGAGGCGTTGACTTACGCTGCAAACCACGAGCATTTGCTGAAGCGATATATTGAACACGGCGACGTTGCTATCGACAATAATCACATCGAATCCCTTATTCGTCAGTTTGTGATGGGTCATCGAGGAAATTGGATGTTTTGCGATACAACCGACGGCGCACATGCCAGTGCCACAATTTACAGCCTCATTATCACAGCTAAGAAAAACGGTCTCGATCTGTTTTCTTATCTTCGAGACATCCTCACGCGCATTCCTCGTGGCGAAGCTCTCGAACCACTTCTGCCTTGGAATTGGAAATCATCCGAGGCCTAACCCACGCTGCAACATTTTATACGATTCAAAATCGCCGTGCGCCCTGTGTTTGATGATGCGCTTACGTTTCAAGTCGTCCAAGACGACAAATAATAACCCCTCTGCCGACGCAAATCAGCAGACCCATTGTATGAGGTGCAATATAACAAACGTTCCTTTAATATCGATGTTCTTCAATGCACACGGTGCTCTGGTCGAATGAAACTCGTTGAGGTTGTGATGAGCGGAGATCGGATTCGCGACACGCTCGTTGCCATTGGGGTTTCGCCAGGCCGCCGCCCATTGCTCCTACAAAATTCCACGGGCTCTTTGGAGTTGATGAGTTTGTCGAAGCGGATTCACACTGGCCAGACGACAACTCATCTGACGTAGCACGCTGGTAGTCCATCAAGTAGAAGCGACAGAAAAAACCAAAAGAAATATAAGAAATATAAGAAATATAAGAAATATGCGCGCCGTGCAAAGGGCGCCAACTCTTGCGGGTGGGAGTCCCGTTAGCAAAGGAGTCACGAACCATGCTGTAGCGAACATTGGGCG
>CAIZES010000368.1 GCA_903932045.1 uncultured Silvanigrella sp.
CATTGGGAGATATTTCCGGTCAGTTTAAGCGGAGCCGGATGAGGCGAGAGTCTCACGTCCGGTTCTTGTGCGCCGTGGCGCAACTCCTTCGGCTTACTCTCCGAGTTTGCAAACGTGCGCCCCAAAAATACCATTCGGTACTTCCATGCAGACTTATTCAGTACTTCCATGCAGACTTATTCAGTACTTCCATGAAAACTTATTCAGTGCTCCCATGAAAACTTATTCAGTGCTCCCAACTTCAAGCTGCGTAATCATCATCCAAACGCTTCGTGCTGTTCGGGTCCACATGCGGTGCCACACAAGGGGCTGCGTGAAAACAGCTTCAATGCCATTTTGTTTCGAAAACTCACTCAAAACCCCTAAAAGAGAGGGTTGAATTGTTGCGGATATGCGAATTTCTTGGTTCCCGGGAGTCGCAATCCACGAAAATTCTACTATTTGTTCTTCTTGTGAAGCCTTCATTTCGGTATCGTGAATAAGTTTGTCGTTGCAGAAAATTTTGATGCGCTGCCCGGCGATGCTGGAAAGCACGCCGAGTTTGAAATGCAACATTTTGGGAGCGTCCAAACCAAAACGAAGTTGTATGGGATTTTTTCGCATAAGCAAAAACGGAGTGGGCCAAAACGGTTTTGCAATGAGCTCTGAGAGTCCGAAGGAAAAAATTTCGGATGTGGCGTTTGGGTTTGCTAAGTTGTGCTTGCCCGGAGGAAGAATAGGGGTGAAACTCATATTTTTGAGCGTTTCAATGTTTTCATGACCGCGCCAATTTTGAGGCTTTTTGAAAAACTCAATGCGTCCCACAGCTGGAAGTTGACTGGTGACGGACGGTTGACCAAAGCGTTTTAAAAATTCTTCGCGGCATGTGGGCGACACAAGTTCGGGATAGAATTGAATCCCAGCAAAGCTGCCGTTGCGAAGGTACTGTTCCACATATTCCCATTCGTGCGCGTTCCAGCAACGCGTGGTACCCGCTGCAAGTAAAAAATTCCAGCCAGCTTTGCGGAGAGGTTCAACTTGCGACTCCGCTATGCGACCGAGATAAACGTTGATGAGTTTTTTTTCGTGAAGGCGTTCTAGCCCAAAAGTGGTTTCGTTGCGCCCGCCGGCGGGACAAAGTTCGGGCCAGCCAACGCCATCACCGCCTTTAACGCAGAAAGGCCATTCCAAAAGAGCCTCGCCAGGTGTTGCCTTAATGGTATCCATGTAATGGGCGAGTTCGGTGGAAATTGAGCCGTTGGGCTGCGGGCGAATGGTTGTAAATGTGTGCCATTCTATAATTGGTATCAGCAAAAACAGAGGAATAAACCATTTTTTAGCTTTCCAGAATTCAGAGCCTTCTAACGCCAGAAGTGCACCAATTGCAGGAAATACAAGAGAAAGTCTGCCTGCTACGCGGACCTCATGCCACCATGGAAACACGCGCACAACAGAAAAAAAAGCGGGATGATTCAGAATCAGAAGAGCCGCAAAAGCAAGAATGGGATAAAACTCTTTGCGTTTTGTGCGCAAAATAACGGCAATGCCCAGCATGGCTGGAATCACAATTGTCCAGCCGGGGCTCATGTTGCCGGGGAGTTCGGGGGAATCTTGCAAAACATCAGTAATACTGTTCATAGCGGGGTTGAAGCCGGGAAACCACGGCAGAAACAAGCGCAAGGGGGTGGCCCACCAACGGCCGCCTCCCGACCACTGATAGCGTCCATATGTGCTGGCTACCTGTATTAACACAGGCAAAAATGCCCACGCAACAAATAGATTTGCAAAAACGAGCGCGGCAATAGCAGTGGTGTGTTGCTTGAGCTCCATCTTCCAGCTTGCAGCAAATGGACGCATCAGTTCGTGCGTGAATTTAGAGAAGTTTTGGCTGCGATTTTTGCGCCACTCCCAAATTTCACGCACTACAATCCAAGCAACTGTGGTGGTGAATGATGTGAGCGCAAACCCTGCAATAAAGCCAATATCCATACCAAGTGAAAGCCATAGGAAAAGTGCTTTTACCCCCAAAAATTGAAGTGTGAGTTTTTTTTCATACCAACGTTTGGTGAGAAGGAAATCGGCAATAATGCTGAGCAAACACCAGTGCAGCATGCTCAGATTTTGATGACCGGGGAATTTGTAAATTGCGGCAAAATTAAAAAATGTTGCCGCAATTGCGGCAAGCCACGAACGCACAGTTCCATAATCTTTTTTAAGTAGAAAGAACATTCCCAAAAAGGTGACTGCAGCGCTCCAAACGCCATACCACTGTTGCCAACTGTTGTGTCCAAACCATGTTGTTAGAAAATATGTAAAGTAGTGCTTTTCCATCATCCATCCGGCGGCCACAAAATCCATGCCGTACGGATAAAGAAGCATGTCGGTTCGTAATGTGAGGTGTGGCACGGGGAGCCACTTTAGGTTTGTAAAGAAAAAATATTCACCAAAGTCGTATGCGCCGGCATCCCCTGCACCAATGAGTGGGCCGGCAGTGGGGTTAAAAGCATAGTGGGCAAAAGGAAACAAGGCTGCGAGTGCAACAAGAAAAAGAATGGAAACAATTAAAAAATGTTTTTGTTTTGCTTTCTGCATTCTCAATATCTTTCACCAAATGGGTTAAAGTTTGGTTGAGCCGTTTTTGAAGGCCTCTTGAGCTTTGTACGAATTTCTCATAAATAGACCCATAGTAAAGATAAGAGCGCTGTGCAAATTTTTTGAGTATTGTACAAACTTCAAAAAGTGCGTTGTTTTGTTGCATTTGAAAATAACAGGGGTACAGGATGAACCAGCCAGGCGTGCCGTTTTCGGTTGAGAACTCTTCTGCTATGCGCCGTGATTATGATCGCTTTTTTGAATCAAACGCTGAAGAAAATCGAAAAACACAGTATCTTGCCAGGAATGTCATTCCTCGTTTAAAGGGGACTGCATTGGATTCTCCACTTTTGGAAGTTGGCCCTGGGCGCGGAGCTCTTTTGGATGTTCTGCGCAAGGAAGGCTACACAAACCTGACGTGTTTTGAGGTTTGTGAAGCCTTCGCCGAAAAGCTTCGTGCGCGTGGTTTTGCAGTTGCCAGCGGGCATTCGGCTGTGGAATATTTTCAGTTGTTGCCCGAATCTTCGTTAGGTATTGTGTTTCTGATAGACGTTTTGGAGCACTTGCCGCTGGAAGAAGGTCTCATTTTTTTGCGCGAGTGTCGGCGTGTTTTGAATAAAAACGGGAAACTCATTATTCAAACACCAAATGCCAGTGGATTGTTTGGTTTGAATACATTTGTTGCCGATCCCACCCATAGCACTCCATGGAACGAATTGCGTCTTACTTCGGCATTACGGGGTGTGGGGTTTGCTAAAGTTTATTGTTTTCCTATGCAGTTGCCCCTTGGGTTGGGAAATTTGCTTCGCACAATTGCCAGAAAACCCGTGTTTGCAATGGCTCGTTTTTTGATGCGTCTTTGTGGTGCAACTCCGGTTCGGGTGCTAACACACAATATTGTTTGCGAAGCCTCGGGTGTGCTTTGAGCGAGACGGAACAGGAGTTAGGAATGCAGAATCACACTATTTTGATTACGGGAGCAAATGGCCAAGTTGGTTTTGAGCTCTGTAAAACTTTGGCTCCCTTTGGAAAAATTGTGCCTGTTGATGTTCAGGATTGCGATCTCACCAGTGCCTCCCAAATTGAAAATCTTGTTCGCAGCGTTAAGCCCACAATTCTTGTGAACCCTGCAGCCTATACTGCGGTGGATAAAGCCGAGAGTGATGAGGTCGTGGCGCGAGCACTGAATGCCAATGCGCCCGCAGTTCTGGCGAGAGAAGCAAAAAAGTGCAATGCGCTTTTTGTGCATTATTCCACGGACTATGTTTTTGATGGCACTAAGGCTACGCAGTGGGAAGAGTCCGACGGCACAAATCCGCTTGGCGTGTATGGGAAAACCAAACGCGATGGCGAAAATTCGGTGCTGGACGAGCTGGGAGCTTCGCTTATTTTTAGGCTGGAATGGGTTTACGGAATTCGAGGCATAAATTTTTTGCTGCGTATTTTGCAATTGGCGCATGAACGTGAGGAACTTAGAATTGTGAACGATCAGTTTGGTGCTCCAACGTGGTCGCGATCTATTGCGCAGGCAACGGCGGCTGTTATTCAGAAGGGGTTGCAAGATCCTTATCATTTCGGACTTCACCATTCTGGAATTTATCACATGGCAGCTCAGGGGCGGGCCTCGTGGTATGATTTTGCAAAAATGTTTTTAGAAAATGATCCTCAACGCGCAACACAAACACTGAAGAGTTTGCTTCCCATTCCGTCGAGCGCGTATCCTACTCCTGCCAAACGTCCGGCGAATAGCGTGCTCAATTGTAACAAACTTTTTCGGAATTTCGGAGTGAGTTTGCCTTCGTGGGAGGAACAGTTGGAACAGGTACTTGCTGAATACGCCGACTCATTTGCTAAAAAATGAGTGAGTTCCTGTGGAATGATGCTGAAATCTTGCTGTGGAATGGGTGGATACGATGTCGGTTGGTGTCTTGTTGGCTTTGATTTCGGCAATTTCGTTCGCAAGTTTGGGTGTATTTGTGAAACTGCTTTATGCTGAGGGTTTTACTCCTCTCAGTGCACTCACGTGGCGATTTTTGCTTGCTGGACTCATTTTGTGGATTTTCTATTTCGCTATTCGCGGCAAAAATTTCGACAAGAAAAAATTCAAATCTGTTTTTTTGCTAGGAGTTTTGGGTTTTTCAACTCAAGCCGGACTTTTCTTTTGTACGGTTCGGTATCTTGATGTGAGTTTAGCTGCGTTGCTTCTTTATCTTTATCCCGCTTTTGTAGTGGTTTTTGGTCGCATTTTTTATGGAAAAAAGGTTACACGCAATCAGATTATTGCCATTGCGACCTCCTTTGTTGGAGGCGTTTTGGCTTTGCGCCCCGGTACTGCATCCGGCAATACATCCGTTTCTGCTGTTGGAGTTGCGTTCGGCATTGGCTGTGCCTTGTGGTACTCAAATTATCTTTTGGTGAGTGAGCGTGTGCTAAAAAATGTGGATGCCTTTTTTGCAACTTCGAGCTTGAGTTTTGGTGCGGCACTTGTGTTCACAACTCTAACAGTGGCGCGCGGAGAGTTTTTCGTGCCACACAGTTTTCGAGAATGGGAGCTTGTGGGGGGGGTTGCCATTGTAGCCACAGTTTTGCCTATTTTAACCCTCTTTGCTAGTATCCGGCGTATTGGCGCGGCACGGGCATCGCTGGTTTCGTCATTTGAAATTGTGCCAACGGTTGCGGCCGGGGCAATTGTTTTGGGTGAGCGTCTTCATTGGGTGCAATGGCTGGGTGCATTATTTATTGTGATGTCTGTTGTGCTCATTCAAATGGAAAGTAAGGGAGAAAGCAATGTCGTCTAAGACCTCTGAACCAACAAGTTTTGCATCCAAGGCAAAACGTGAAATTGTTTCTTGGATAATCATGATTGCCATTGTTGTATTTGTGCGTTCAACGGTGTTTGGAATGTACGAAATTCCTTCGGGATCCATGCTTCCTACTATCCGGATTGGCGATCGTATTTTTGCAAGTAAATTTGCTTATGGATTGTGGCTACCATTTGCCGAAAAACAGCTAATCACTTGGGAAACACCAAAGCGTGGTGACATTGTTCTTTTTCACAGTCGCACCGATTCAAACACTCTTATAAAGCGCGTTGTTGGCGTGGGAGGCGACGAACTTTCTTTTCACAACGGTAGGCTTGTGGTGAACGGCCAAGAGCAACCCGAAGTTGAATTGTCGAATTCATCAATTCCCGAAGAAGTGCGTTTCCCTGTTTCCGACTTTCAAGAAACTCTGGTGGGAAGCCAAGCGCCTACTCAGGGAGGAAGTCACTTGGAAACAGGAATTCAGCACCATGTTTTGCGTGCGCAAGAAAACAGTCGAACTGCTCGTGATGGATCAGTGTACAAAATTCCCGAAGGCTACGTTTTTTGCATGGGCGACAACCGTGACGATTCCAATGACAGTCGGTTTTGGGGACCAGTGCCTGCAAATGAAATTTATGGAAAGGCCATTGCCTTGGTTTATTCCATGAAAATTCCAGAGGGTGAAATGTTGCCGAAAGTAAGATGGGAACGCTTTTTTCGTCGCGTGATCTGAGTTTTATTCACTCAAATCTGCCTTAATGAAATTGAGTTTGTGGTTCCAAAATTGTGGAGCGATTTATGCAGAGGTTTCCAATTTTGGCGAGTGGCTTTTTTTTATTGCTGTTGGGGTGTCGGAGTGTTCCTCCGTGCCCCGAACCTTTTGTGGAATTTCCCACGCACTTTAGCGTTCTTCAAAAAATTGTGTTGCCCAAATTGCAGTTGCCCGTGCCAATTGGGTTGGCTAGAGTGAGTCGTGACGGGCGGAATTGGGATGTGACTCTTATGGATCCTCTTTTGCGAATCCCCTTGCTGGAGTTTCACAAAAGAGGGTTTCGTGTGACTCAAAAATCGCCGCTTGATATTTCGGAAAGTGCCGAAGACCTCAACCGAGCTTTTTGGGCTCTACGCTACTTTTATGAATCCGATGATTTTGTTTGTGCGAATCATACGCGAACATTGGATATTCGCGATGTTCATATCGTACTTTCCAGCTTTCGTGGCGAGGGAAAATGCCGATTTCCGCAGCGAATTGATGTTTCATATAAGGATGGGCGGAGTCTCGCTTTTGAAACCATCAATTTTCAGTGTCAGGATGGGGCCGAATAGTTCCGTGCCGAACAGTGGTCTGCCTCCTTGTTCCGCGCTGAAGGATTTCAATGAGACACCCAGGTCACAAGGCCACTACGGCTTGCAATTTTGGGAAAATTCTCGGATGGTGGCCTATCTCTTCTTTTTGGAGGCACAACCATGACTGATTTCGATCTTATTGTTATAGGTGCGGGTCCTGCTGGCTACGTGGGAGCAATTTATGCAGCGCAAATGGGTATGAAAGTTGCTCTTGTGGAAAAGAATTCCACATTGGGTGGAACTTGCTTAAACATTGGCTGCATTCCCACTAAAGCGCTTCTGTTTTCGGCAATGCAATTCGACAAAGTGAAAAAGCTTGGCGCGTATGGCGTTAAAGTGCGTGGGATTGACGAAGAGGGGGCCGTTGAACTCGATTTTCCCCAGGTGAATAAGCGTAAAGCTGATATTGTGAAGAATCTTACAAGCGGCATTGCTTTTCTAATGAAAAAAAACAAGGTGGAAGTGCTTAAAGGGCACGGCCGTCTTGCAGGAAAAAGCAATGTGGAAGTGACAGATGCATCGGGTGCGAAAACTCTTCATGGTGCAAAAAATGTGCTTTTGGCAACAGGCAGTCGGGTGCGTTCTTTGCCTTCAATGCCCATTGATGGCAAAGACGTTATTTCGTCGGATCATGCGCTCTTTTTGGATAAAGTCCCTTCTTCTATGGCAGTTATTGGTGGCGGTGTTATTGGTTGCGAAATGGCCTCATGTTACGGGCGTTTCGGAACCAAAATTGCCATTTTTGAAGTAGCCGATCAAATTCTTCCCATGGAAGATACCGAGGCTGCTGTAGAACTTTCCAAGGCTTTGAAAAAACAAAATTGCGAAATTTTTACGAAGGTTCGCATAGAGAAAGTTGTATCTAAGGCTGGCCAGGCTGAAGTTTGGGTTGAGGGCGAAGCAGAACCCCGAGTGTTTGAAAAAGTGCTTGTGAGTGTTGGACGTGCTCCAGTTACCGAAGACGTTGGGCTCGACACTGTTGGTATCAAAACTGAGAAGGGCGGATTTTTGAGTGTTGACATGAAGTCATATCGCACTTCCGTATCTAATATTTATGCGGTGGGTGACATTATTCCCACGCCCCAGCTTGCTCATACGGCTTCGGCCGAGGCAATGTTTGCTGTTGATGCGATGCTCGGCAAAGAACGTGCGCCCATTAATTACAATGCAAATCCTGGTGCTGTGTACACATATCCAGAGTTAGCCAGTGTTGGCGCCCGTGAGCAGGAGCTTAAGGCTTCGGGCAGGGAATATAAAGTAGGCAAGTTTCCATTTATGGCCATTGGCAAAGCTCGAATTGACGATGCCACCGACGGTTTTGTGAAGCTTTTGACGTGTGCAAAAACGGGCGAAGTGTTGGGCGCTCACATTGTTCATGCCAAGGCAACAGAGCTTGTTGCGGGAATGAGTCTTGGAATAAACATGGAAATGACCATTGAGGACATTGCTCATACCATTCACCCACACCCCACAATTTCGGAAGCCATTATGGAAGCTGCGCACGCTGCAATGGGGCATGCCATTCATTTGTGAAGTTGAATGTTGGCGTAGCGTGACTTAGGTCGTGCGCGAGTGATTGTCAAAATAGAATGAGATGACAATGCTGTGAGTTCTATTTCGTTATTTTATGGCCCACGGCGAATGATGTTTTGCAACTTGTTTCTTTGTCTTTCACAATGCAAGCACTGCACCCGATTTTTTTCGGGAAAAACCGAGGTTATTATGGCAAGTGTCAAAATTCTTCCACAGAAAAAAATATTTGAAATTGCCACCGGCAAAACCATACAAGAGGGAACCGGTGAATTGGATGTTGGTATTTTGTACGGATGTCGCAGTGGCCGTTGCGGTTCGTGCATTATTCGGGTCGTAGAAAATATGGAAAATCTGTCGCATCCAGAAAAGCGCGAGAGGGTTATTTTGCGAAATCTTATGGCTACACCCGAAGAGCGACTGGCTTGCCAGGCCAGAGTTTTGGGTGATGTCACCGTTGAGGGTGCTGGGTAAATGCCGGCTCTGTGGCGACGCCGCTTTAAAGCCGTTCTTGTTGTGTATGATAATGCTGTATCTATTGAATAAGGTGCCTTGGCGTGTCTCTACTGTTCTATTTGTATCCCGGTGCGCGACAATAGTACGAGAACTCAATCTTGGAACAAAGGCAGATGCCGGCGTTCAATCCTTGTCATTGCTTAGCAAATCACGGGCAAGCGGACCTTGGATGTCTACGCCTTGGTATTCAATTAGCCTTTTTGACGTTTTCCACGATAGCTCAAAATTCGAAATATTTGATCATTCCAGCCACATCAAGATCGTCTTTAATTCCTGAAGCAAAAACACGATCCAAAGCTGAAACTCGCGCTGCAAGTGAATTTTCTGCATAAAAGAGAATTCCTTCCTTTAATACTCTTACGCGAAAATCTTCTGATATCTCATCCAAATTAATAATGTCGATGCAATGTTGGACGGTGATTGCGAATGACGTCGCATTGGACAAGCCATGCGGATTTGTTGTGGAGTTTAGAGGTAAGCGCCACATCAAATTCAGAATTGTATTTATGATCGCCGCGTAGAAGCTGCTTAGGTTGGACAGAATTCGTTGGTACCCCGATTCAAGCAAAGTGTTTTTTCGGTTCAAGCACAGTGTTTTTTCCGTTCAAGCAAAGTGCTTTTTCGGTTCAAGCAAAGTGCTTTTTCGGTTCAAGCAAAGTGTTTATTCGGTTCAAGCAAAGTGCTTTTTCGGTTCAAGCAAAGTGCTTTTTCGGTTCAAGCAAAGTGCTTTTTCGGTTCAAGCAAAGTGTTTTTTCGGTTCAAGCACAGTGCTTTTTCGGTTCAAGCACAGTGCTTTTCCAATCAAGTTGAGCATTGCTGCAAAGGCTGCGGCCAGGGTGCGTTTTCGCGAGCGTTCTGCCGACTGCTGTTTTGGTGGGCGCGGCAGCGCATCGTGGTGCCTTCGGCAGTCGTGCGAGCGAACAACGACACTCTGGGCCGCGAGCCTTGTGCAGATAATGCGAAAATCAAGAACTCAAAAGTCCGCACGTAAAGACTCGGGCTTGTTTGGTGAATTAGAATCGCGCCGAACCAGAATCGCACACAATTATGATTGTTTCCGACTCTCTGCAATTGAGGTGGAATACATGGGCTGGCTGTCTTCGTTGGGATCGAGAAACGTTTTAGCAAAGTTTACAGCAATGGCGGCCTCACCAAAACCAGTTGCCAACAGTGTAATTTTCGCGGCGTGGGATGCAATATCTCCGGCTGCGTAAACTCCCAGAAGGCTTGTTTCCATTTTTTCGTTCACTAGAATTTGATCTTGATCGGCAGAAAGTTCAATGCTCCAATCTTGCATAAAAGACAAATCGGTTCGGAAACCAAACATGATAAGCGCGTGATCCGCTCGTAAAACAGTGTCTTCAGCGAGGTTGTTTTTGTGTTTTATGATCACCTGATGCAGATGTGTGTTGCCTTCAAAGGATGTTATTTCGGCATCTGTGATAATTCGAGCGCCCGATTCTTTGAGTTGTGCAATGTTTCTTTCGTGAGCGCGAAAACGAGCGGTGCGGTGCACGAGTGTTGTGCTTGCCGCTATGGAAGTGAGTTCTTGGGCCCAATCAATGGCAGAATCGCCACCTCCCACAACGACAACATGTTTATCGCGATATTTTTCGGGATCAGAAACGATGTACTCAATTCCTTTTTCTTCAAATTTGGCTGCGCCCGGAGCGGAATGTTTTTGTGGCGACGCTACCCCAATTCCCCCAACAATGAGAACCGATTTTGCGTGATGTTTTCCGAGTGGGGTTGCAAGTTCGAAGCCTGCATTCACTTTCAGAATTTTCTCAACACGTTCATTGAGGCAAATTGTTGGCGAGCTTTGTTGTGCCTGCTTTATGAGGTTGCTTGCCAAATCGCGTGCTCGAATTTTGGGAAATCCTGGGACGTCGTAAATAAATTTTTCGGGAAAAACAGAAACGAGTCTTCCACCAAGTGCAGGAAGACTTTCGATGATGGAGCAAGAAATGTTTCTTAATCCCGAATAATAGGCTGCAAAAAGGCCAACGGGGCCTCCGCCAACAATTGCAAGGTCAACCGTGTTTTGAGGCATTTTTAACTCCGAGGGCAGAACACACAATCGTTGAAGGCGGAACGATCACTATTTGAAAGGGGAACGATCAATCGTTTATCCAAATGCACTCTTTTCGGCCCATTACCTTCACGGAGCCGGTGTCGAGGTCGAACTTGGCGCTGGCAATGCGCACCTTGTTCTCTTCCACCAGCTTACGAATAACGGGTGATTGTTTCGTGAGATTCTTGGTTACATTCCTGATATTTTCGTCGATTGCCAATTCTACCATTTCGGCTTTAGGAAGTTTTTGGCCCTTACGTTTGTTAACGGTGTCCACTGCAGGACGCAGTTGATTCAGCAGCTGTTCCATGTTGCTGAGTTGCCTGCGTGAGCGTTCGTGATGTTCTTCGTCGCTGGCATGTTTTAAACCGGTTTTTGTGAACGTGTCGTAGGCAGCTGTCACAGCACCGCAACGCTCGTGTCCAAGAACCAATATTAGCGTTGCTCCCAAATGTTCGAGCGCATATTCGATGCTGGCAAGATTCACAGGATCAACTGTGTTGCCTGCGACGCGTACAACAAAAATATCGCCGGGTTTTTTGTCGAAGATAATTTCGGGAGGCAAGCGCGAGTCGGAGCATGAAAGCACTACCGCAAAAGGATGTTGACCCTTTGCAAGATCTTCGCGGAGTTGAGGCGTGGTGTCGCGACAAACCTCGAGGCGATTTTCTACGAAATGTTTATTTCCTTCCATAAGACGATCCAGAGCTTCTTCGGGCGTGCACGATGTAGCCATTCCATGGGCTGCTGAAGCAGCTTTATGGGCGTCATTTGAGGTGTCGGCTGCTGCCGGTGTGTTGGATGAGGCTGCGGCTGTGATGCTCGAAAATAGTACGCAGATTGTTGCAATGGATGCATTACGATGCGAAAAAAACATAAAATAGAGTCTCCTCAAAATAGAATAACAAGTTGTTTTCGAACGAAGTCACTCGGGCGTCACTTTTGCCTCGGCAATAGTTCGCTCGCGCATTATCATAGCACCTGTAAAGCAGGTTTTCACACAGATGCTGCATCCGATGCATTTTGAGGGGTCGGTGACTGGGAATCCATCTTTGCCCATGGAAATTGCTTGGTATCCGCAATGTGTGCAGTTTCCGCAACGCACGCAAAGAGCAGAATTTCTGTCAGAGATTTTCTTTTCTGGAGATAAATTCATGAAATCTGTAATAGGACGAGGCAATGCGCATCCAATAAAATCGGGCACAGATGCGTAACCTTGTGCTTGTAAAAGATGACTGAGTCCGGAGTGTAGGTCGTCCACAATATTGACGCCATATTTCATGGCGATAGTACAGAATTGAACAGTTTTCACGCCGAGCGCCAAAAAATTTGCAGACATGTAATAGTCCATGGGGCCACCGTTACCGGAAATAGTAACGCCCATATTACCGACATTCGCGAGGGTGAGATAGCTGATGGGAGCAACACCTTCACCGCTTAATCCCACAACAACACCTTCGTCCCACCGTTGCGTGGGTGCCGAGCGAAAGCCCAACGCAGGGAAAGAGTTTGCCAAAGTGATGCCGGCTTTTTTGTGAGGGTATCGAGCAAAAACTTCTTGTAATGCACGAACAATGACTTGAATAGAAGTCACTGCTCCTGAAAGTTTGAAAAGCTTTGGAATGGAAGGGTCGCTAACTTCCATCACATAATTTACAATTTTTGCAGCCAGTGCGGCATTTTGTGAAACAATTGCGCCGTCACTGCCGTCGCCACCTTGTGGGCACGACAAACTGTATTCCACAAGCATTGAGCCTGCATTTTCTAAAATTTTTGTATTGGATTGCCAAGAGTGTCGGTCGTGAGTTTCGTTTCCGGTAACAGCTCCACCGGTTGAACCTGCAACAAGACGATCGGGATACAGTCGGCGCAAGCGTTCTATTTCTATGGCCACACGCGAGAGTGTGTGACCCGAAACGTTGTCGCAGTTTCCAAAGGTTTTTTCGCCAAATGTGAACATATATTCGTTTGGAATGTGAATGGGCAGACCGTCGAATGCGGTTTTCATAATGCCGCCAGCCCAACCGGCATCAAATGCTTTTTTCATTTGTTCAAAGCCATCGGTGTGTGGTGCTGCCGAAAGCAAGAATGGACTTCGTAGTGGAATTCCAAAAAATTCGGTTTTCAGTGGAACCGGTAGACTTGTTATTTTCGACAATTTTGAACGACTTTTGATTTTGCTGCGTGTGCCTTCTTTTTTAATTGCGTCTATTTCGGCCTTACGCTTTTCTGTCGTTTGTGAAAGGAACGCTTCAATTTCAATGGCTGCATTTTTACCAGAGGCTGCGGCCTCAACAACGGTTGTTTCGCCGTTGCAGTTATCCCCTGCATAAAAAACATTAGGATGCTTTTGGGAATAGTGAGGTTTATTTGCTCCAATTGCGAGAACAACAATATCAAATCCGGGGCGTGACGTTGTTGTTCCTGGAATATCAACCATCTTTTTTTCGTTGGGCGTGGGTGACGCTGGTTCGGTTTTGACTGTCCTTATTAGGACACTGTTTCCGGGTTCGCGTACAAAGGATTCAATGCGGGTGCGCGTTGTGATGTCAATTTCGTGTTCCAGAATGAGGTCGCGCTCAGACTGTGTGAGAGGCATATCTTTGATTGAGCGACGCACGAACATTTCCGTATGATGAGCGCCAAGTTGTTTTGCCACAACGGCACAATCAACGGCCACTGCTCCGCCACCAATAATGGCCGCTTTTTTTGCGCCGTGATATTTTTTTGAATTGCGAAGATACTCTTGATAACTTATTGCGCAGTCGTCTTCGCCTGCAACGCCTAATGTGGTGCAAGTTTGTTGTCCTTCTGCAATGAGTACCGCCGAAAATCCCTGCGCAAGAAGCTCTCCTGCCGACTCCGTTGAAGAGTTGGTTTTTAGGGTGACGCGGCCGAGAGAAAGAATAAAATTGATGTCTGATTGTAAACTCTCTTTGGGAAGACGAGTGTTGGGGATAAGGCGGCATGCACCTCCAGCTTCATTTTGCGATTCGAAAACTGTAATAAGATATCCTTTGCGTGCAAGGTAAGCTGCCGCAGAAAGTCCGGCTGGACCAGCACCAATGATGGCAATTTTTTCGTCTTGTGGAGTGGGCTTTTCCATTGCAGGAATTGCGTTTTGTTTTCGGGCGTAGTGAACAATGGAAGCTTGAACTTTGGGAATGTTTATGGGGGAATCGAAAAGTTTGCGGGAACATGCCTCCATGCAAAAGGTGTCTGGGCAAACAAGACCGCATGTTTCTCCGAAGGGATTTTCACTCAAAATTTGAGCAGCAGCACGGCCAAAGTCGTGTGATTTTCCAACGCTAGCAGCCATATTGAAATCTGCAGGGGAACAGTGCGAAGGGCA
>CAIZES010000369.1 GCA_903932045.1 uncultured Silvanigrella sp.
GATAACCACCATTTTAGGACGTTTTTTAAAAACCGCTAACATGAGCACCAAGCAAGCACCTATGTCCTAAAATGAAACACGATTTTTTGGCCGTTTTTCGTGGAAAATGTCCCAGAATAAGACACTTTTTGCTGCAACATGAAAGCTCTCTGAAAGTCACTCTTGATCAACGAAGGAAATTTGGTATAATAGTTATACCATATCGAGGATTGGGGTCATGAGACGTGTTGTAGATATCGACTGGGACGACAAAAAAGCGAGCTCCTAAGGCGAGAGCGGGGGCTTACCCTGCCTGAAACTGCGGAGTTGTTAACCCAAGAACGTGCTGAGCGAACAGAAAACGACGATCCGTTCCAAATCCTTGCGACTGGGTATGTACAACGAAAGTTGCTCAGCTTAATTTATGAAATTCGTGAACATGAAAACGGCAACACCTACTACTGGCTTGTCACGTATTGGAATGCAACCAAAGAGGAGAGGAAGACTTATGAAAACAAAATCAAAAACCGACGTTAAAAAAATTGAGCAAAAGGCGCTACGTGGAGAAGAAGTCTCGGCGTACTTTGGCGAACCGCGCCTTGTCGATGGAGTTGCGATTCGGAATCTCAAAATCCAAAGAGTCAATGTTGATTTCACAAATCCAATGCTTTCGGAATTGGATGAGTTGGCAACTGAGATGAATGTCAGCAGGCAGGCCGTAATCAAGATGCTTTTGCGGCAGTCTTTGGACAACCATTACATTGCGGCGAAAGCAAGAGATGCATCATAAAATAAGTCTCTATTTTTGATGGCAACACTCAACAGTATGACTCTGCTCACTCTCAGCCATTAGAATCGCTTTCCAAGCCGAACCTGTATGCGAATGAATCTTTATGAAAAAGAGCTTCAATTTCAGGTTCGCTAGTCATTTTAACCACCATTTGAGCCACTCTATCAGCAACGGTTGGAATTCCAAGCAGCCGAACCCCTCCTTGTTTCTCGGCTATTTCCACCCCTCTTACAACAGGAGGCATCCATGCACCAGATGACATTCTGTTCCATATTTTATAGAGGTTTGATTTGAGGTTATTTTCAAACTCCGCAATTGTTTGTTCGTCTATTCCGCCAGATCCTGCATTTTTACGCACAAACAGCCAAGCATTCATGACAAGCTGCTTGCTAATCTGAAAAGATTTGGGTTGATTTATCGTTCCTCCATCGGAAAACAATGTTGAGGTTTCATCTACGGCATACACCAATGTGGGCAGATATTCCGTGCATGCTGCAACCGTCCTGAAAAGTGACGAGCGCGAAAAGCTCGAAAAACTTGTTCGCTGGCCGGGCTACTGTCAAAAAAAGGGCTTTCAAACTGCTAGGCACCGAGCAGTTTTTGGCATCACAATTCCCGTACGTATCAGTCTCTGATTCCCATAGTATAAGGCAAAAAAATCTATCTCGCTGCAATTGTTCGGAAGCACACAACAACAACAACAACAAGAACAAGAACAAGAACAAGAACAACACCTATTTTTCGACAGAACAGTAAAAAATCTGGGCACAACGTTCAATATGTTCCAGCAAACCTGCATGGGTAATCTCACTATAAATCAGCAAGTCAACCTGAAATGGCAGCGCACTTTCCATGAAATCCAGCGTCAATCTCTTGAGCATACGATCGTTCAGCTGTGTAGCCGTATACAACACAAAGTCAATATCACTGTTGGCCTTATAGGTTCCTAATGCTCGTGATCCGAAAATTTTCACCTGCTGAATTTCGGGATATTGCAGAAAAATAGATCTGATTGTTTCAATATGGGATAGACTAAGACCAAAGACTTCTGCTTGCATAAACAATCAGCCTTTAGCCAAAGTCAGCATTTCAGCTAACAGTTGCAGTTCTCTGATGTACAAGCTCTGAATAGTTTTCAAGGTCGCATCAAATTTTTCAAAATCATAGGTATGACTCATGAGGTTACGTGCCACGATCATGTCCATCCAAACTTCCACATTTTTGATATAATTTGCTTGACAAGCTTGGCGCACAATAGCCCTTGGCGAGATTTGATCAAGCAAAATTCCATCAGACTCCATTTTATCTTTAAGAACCTTCCATGCCAGCTCAAAGGTATATTCAAATCTTTGAATCAAGCCTTCTTTTTCAAGCAAGCTAAAAGCCCCAAGATCTTTTTGGTTTAATTCTTCCAAAAGTTTAAGAGCTCTTAAAAAATACTCCAAGCGCTGCTCCCAGCGGGAAGAGTCGGGCATTAAAGTCATTCCTAATTCTCCAACATAGGCATAATGAAATCGAAATAGGCGACAAGCGCCGACTTATTATTCTTGAACACATCACTAGCATGAAACGCTAAAACAGCCAACGTCTACCGCAGCAAGCAGAGAACTATGCTCGTATGGCGAAGTTTTCTCTTGTTCATAAAATCGTCAAGATTTCGGCACTCAGGGTCTAAGAGTTCCAAACGCCTTTTCACTCCCAAACCTCCCC
>CAIZES010000370.1 GCA_903932045.1 uncultured Silvanigrella sp.
CATGGGTCGCTGCATTCGGCTAAGCTACAAAAATGGTCAGATTGAATTCAAATGGGACCGTCGAAAAATCTAAGTCCTGCCTTTGTCTTTCTTGTCTCTTATCTCCCATAAAACACAAAATTTTTTTGGCAAGCGGCGTAGTGGTCAACGACAATTGGCCTCTTGAGGCGCTTTGCTGCTTCTACTATTTTGTTTTCGAAGTCGATCTCACGAGGGTCCGAAACAACCATGGACTCGTTTGAAGCAATGGCCCGTTCCAGGGTGGCGATGGCGCTTCTTATTGCCTCGGAGCTGCGCGGTAACTTCAAAGCCTTCTCGGTCTCAAATTTTTCGGTAATAGGAAGTGTAAAAACAAATTCCACAAATTTTCTATCACCAGTATATTGGCAACAAATTTGACCGCCATGTGCTGTGACAACCTTACTCGCAATTGCGAGACCAAGCCCGGTGCCACCTTTTTTGCCTTTGGAATAAAACGCCTCAAAAAGTTTTGAAAGGTCCTCTTCGGGAATCAATAGGCCACTGTTGCCGATCGTAACTTCGACAACATTATTCCGTTCTAGCGATTTCAGCCAGACTTGTCCCTTTCGATTCATCGCTTGAACAGTATTTCCAACGATGTTCGAAATGACTCGTTGAATTTTGCTGGGCTCAACATTAATGGAATGAGCGTAACCCATGTCGTACTGCAGAGATATTTGTGTATCGTGATATATTTGAAAAACCTCGGCCAAACTTTCGTCAATAATTGAGATGAGACTCGCTGACTCCGTTATAGGTTTCTCGACTCGTCCAATCTCCATGATATCGTCGAGCGTGCCGTTTACCGAGGCAAGCGCTTTCTCGACAGAAGGGCCAATCACGGTCATGTTTTTTGGCTCTGATAATTGCACATTTTGCCTTCTGGCCTCAGCAAATAAACCATCAAACGACTTTCTCACGTCAACACGATATTGAGCGATGTAAAGTTTTCGCTGAAAAATGAACAGGTGCAGTTTTCCCTGGTTAATAACAGACTAAAAACAACCTATCAAGTTTTCACGCGCAACTGCCGATAAGGGTAATATGAAGAGATTGCGACAACTTTCGGAGGTTTTATGAAAACGACAGCGTCGCTAAAATTCTATGCCGGAGCTGTTTCGACAATTCTAACAGCCTGCGGTGCAAATCGATCCAGCGAAACGGTGACCACAGATTCCACAACTTCCCTTGCAAGCCAGAATTCTGCTGGTGCAACAGCTCAAAAGTCGAGCAACACCCTCAGCACAGGCAGTATTACCATCTCAAATTCACAAACATGTAACTCCGTAGATTTGTCGCGAGTATCCTCTACTGAGAAAAACAAATTTTTCGCGGCCATTCCCGCAATGTGCAAAGGGAAATCTGCTCTTTTGCTTGTAAAATATCCTTCAGCAACTTTTCCAGCTGTAGAAGGATTAAACTGTCTGCTCTTACGCTCCGCAGATGAATTCCAAAAATACGGAGATTTTACATTCCGATGCTCAGGGCCTGCCGTTGCCTTTCCAGCTGGCGCTGGAGTGTATGCGATAGAAATTCCTGCCGTAAAAGGACTCGATCCCGCGGCTCTCAAATTCCGGTTGATTGTGGAATAAGAGAAGCACACAAAAAAAAGAAGGCACCGAAATAAAGGGGTGCATCTAAACTAATATTCGTAACTTGCTTTTAACCCACCACAGTAGCCGCTCGTGGAATACGTATCGGCTGAGCTCGCAGCACTCTTCTAAAGGCCTCAGCAAAGGCTTTAGAAAAGAACACAAGAACAAAAACAGGAATCCAGTGAATAGACAATGCAGCACGCTGACCACCGCGACACGCGGCACGCTGACCACCACGACAGGCGCGGACGTTTACGTAAACGAAACCCGGAAATCGTGGCCTTCGACGTGCCGCGTGCCGCGTGGACTTAGAAGTGATCGCCCCATGTCAAGCCTGTTTTAGATAAGACAGCCGTGGCACAC
>CAIZES010000371.1 GCA_903932045.1 uncultured Silvanigrella sp.
CAAATTCAACAAATGCGGCAGACAAATACCTGCAATATGGAGTGGCAACATATCTCCCTGTTGATGTTGCCCTGGGCTGGAGACCCACCAATTCAACACGCGCTAATTTTGTAGTCCGCGACTTTCTGGGCGCACCTTCCCTGAGCACTTTGTACGGCTCCAGTCCAGGAAAATATCCCGCACGCGTGAGTTTGGGCGGGCATTGGCACGCACGAGCAGAACAAACGAGCTCATTTGTTCTCGGAAGCGAAATTCAAGATATCCTTAATTTAAGCCAACAATCTGGGCTTTGGTATCGATGGCAATGGGCTGCACAATACCGCTATCGCCTCCCCTTCCGAATTCGCACCACCTTCAGCTTGAACACAGGCCTACAATCCGGTTACCCTTCCTACGGTGCGGAACTCGATCTCTTTCTTGCCAAGATTGAAATCAGCCGTAGCACGCGTGAACTGGGGTACTACATCGGTCAACAACCCGATACGCGCACCAGCATACGCATCACTTCTTCAATGGCGTTTTAATTGGGTGACTCAAAATGTTTTTGTCTAAACCATGTTTCTTGAGCGAAAGCGACTCCGAAAGCAGCCATGGAAGCAATTCCGAAAGCAACTCCGAAAGCAACTCCGAAAGCAACTCCGAAAGCAACTCCGAAAGCAACTCCGAATCCAGTTCAAAGTCTTCTCCAACATCCATTACTTTTGCGGCGGCAAAGCTAGACATCATCACTTTGCTCTTGGGATTTTTTGGTTTCAGTGTCGCGCTGTATGCACTTATGGAACACATTCAGGCCAAAGCGGGCGGCGCCGGAAACCTACAATGCGATGTCAACGAAGTGGTGAGTTGCTCCAATGTTCTCACAAGCGAATACGGAGAATTTCTTGGAATCCCCTTGGGCGCTTTTGGGATGGCATTTTGGGGCAGCGTTATTGGTCTTGCACTTTTGCCAAAAATAGTGGAAGTTTCCAAACGATACCAAGCTAATTGGAGATTATTTGCAGCATCTGTTGGCGTGCTAGTTGCAGGCCTACTTGCATACACATCTTATTTCATATTGCATTCGGTGTGCTTAATATGCTCAACAACTCAAATCACATGTTTGGTATTTTTTGCATTTTCTCTCTTTCAGTTTCTCAAACACAAAAAAGAACCATCGTACGCAAATCCAAACGCTTTTTCCAAACTGATTGCTTTAGGCCTCGCGCTTGGAGTGCCTCCACTGGTTGCCGGACTCATCGCGCCGGGAATTTTAATTGATATTATGAAGTCAAAGAAAGCCGAAACCACAACAAATGCAAAAGCAACAAATGAACAAACAAAAAAAGCAGAACCATTCGGCTCATCGCAAACACCATTTGCAATGGATTTAATTGCAGTCAATAAAAGCAACTATGTTGGAAATGGAGAAGACTATCGCAAGGGAAACGACAACGCCAAAGTGGTGATGCAAGTTTTCACCGATCCCCAATGTCCTGCATGCCGCATGGCCTCGCAATCAATTGAAGCTGCACTCCAAACAGTTGGCACTGACAAAGTTCTTTATGTGGCGCGCCTCTATCCGCTCGACTCCAGTTGTAACCCCAATGCAGGTCCTCTGCATCCACGCGCCTGCGCTCTCACAACAGCAACACGCTGCGCGGGACAACAAGGAAAGTTTTGGGAAATGCTGCACTGGGCTTACGACTCACAAACCCTTTCGGAGGAAGAACGCGCGGCAGCCTACTCGGATGGCGGAATTCGAAAACACGCACAAAGCGTTGGCGTAAATATTCAACAGTTTCAGCAGTGCATAGACAGTAAAGTGGAAATCGCAAAAATCAAAGCAGATATCGACCTCGGAAACAAATTGGGTCTCCGCGGCACTCCATTTATCATTATTAATGGCCGACAATTCGATGGGAACCACGGAAATCCAGAAATATTAGCGTCTGCCCTTCGTTCGGAACTCAGTAAAAACTAACAATCAGTTTCGTTGTTCCCGATCGGAACGAACTTCCGAACCATTGATGATGACCACCTTTGCATTTGCAGCTACCGGCTGACTGATTGCTTTTCCAACAACTCGTCCAGTGGAAATAGAAATTCGCGTTGCCCGCAACGGCCCTTTTAAAAGTCCGCTGGGAATAATAGCAAAATTTCCAAACGAAACAGAGTTTGCATCACCAATGGGAACCTCAATTCGCACATCACTCGACTTCCCAAGAACTCGCGCAATTGAAACCAGTCTCCGAGCCCGAACAATATCTGCAGCAACTGTTTCATGGTCGGAACCGACCGTTACTTTGGAAACCCAATCCGGTTTCCACTCCTGAAACGAAAAAAACTTCTTCTCGGAAAAATAGCTTGTCGAGAAACGTGGCTCAGAAACCAAACTCACTACAGAAATCTCCTCCCATGAATTCTTAAACCACTGAGATGCAATCAAACGTTTCAAACACTCACCCGACCCAACCTTTCCAGAGATCACAATACTCAATCGCCTAAACAGCGATGGATTCAAATCCCAAGGACGACACACTGAAGCATTTGGAATGTTTTCATTCTTAAATTGCTGCAAAAGTTCTCCGCGATTCACGTCCGACGAATCAAAATCATACAAAACCAAACCGTCCGAAGTACGCGAAGGCAACGCTGTTGGCAATGTCTTTGAAACAACATCCCGAAACTGTGCTCGCGTAATCACAACAGGATTCTCCACTTCTCGATAGACACGAGAAATTTGCCAGCCGTCCTTTTTGTCCACAGAAAAAGCGGTGCTACGCATTTGCCCAAGAATTTCCATCCACTCGCTTCGTTCAATGAAACCTTCAGATTCTCTAAACTTTGGATTCACTTCATCCGACGAAATTTCCCTAACCGACGGGCTATCAAAAACCTCAGGAGGAAGGTCAATTTGCTTTTCAACAGCAACTTTTGCATCCATCTTGCGCTCAGCCTTCAGAGCCTTTTTGGGCTCGATCTTTCGTTCTGCCTTAAGCTCCTTTGTTGGCTCTATCTTCGATTCTATCTTCGATTCTATCTTCGGTTCTATCTTCGGTTCTATCTTCGGTTCTATCTTCGGCTCTATCTTCGGTTCTATCTTCGGCTCTAGCCACGGTTCTGGCCTCGGTTCTGGCCTCG
>CAIZES010000372.1 GCA_903932045.1 uncultured Silvanigrella sp.
GACAAAAAACTTAAATATACGCCTGGATTCATTGATATTCTCGCCTAAAAATCAAAATTCTTTGAAAAAAAGCCCCGCTGGAGCCCCAAAATTGACGCACTCCCATTGAAGCAGGCCAAATCAGGTTGCTTGGAGTTGCGTTGGGTCAGATTTGTGGCAAAATTTTGGGGTGAGCTGGGGGAGGTTTGGGAGTGAAAAGGCGTTTGGAACTCTTAGACCCAACCCATTCCGCTCGAAATTTACAAGTCCGAATCAAAAGATCCGTGGATTGCAACCGCAAAAACCGTTATTACACGATGGAAAGCAATTGCGACAAACCTAGAAACATACAAAACACGCCTTTGTATTCACGCAAACTTTCCAACAAAAAATGGAGGGGTGGAATTCCGTTCGGCACCCTTATTTCCCAGCAGTCCTAGCCAGGCCGAACCGTTGCTTTCGGGAGCAAAATGGAGCATTCGCAACGATAACATTCATGTTGAATACGCGCCAGAACAAGAAGTATTGCGAAGAAGAATAGACAATTCTGCAGTAATCACACTCGACGGTTTTCCACTGCTTTCGTTGACACCCCAAAACATAACTGCCGATGGCAAACCATGGTTCCCACAAGGCCCCAAGTGTTTGCACGGCGGTGTTTGGGTTCGGAGTTGCGGTTTGCTTTTCCGGTGGTTAAACTATTGGAGTTAAAGGCTCGTTGCAGTGATACCGATTCGCCCGAAAATCCATTTGCTTGGGTGGTTCGAGCGCATCTCGACATCATGGCAACGCGCAAAAAGCCTGAGGCTCGTTTGGAGCCCATGAAGTCTTTGTATTCCGCGTTCTATGCAGCGGGTATTGAAAAACGTGTGGTTCTAGAGCTACTGATATTTTTTGATTGGGTTTTTAAGCTTCCTCGTGAGTTGTGCGAGGAGTTTGACAAATTTTTAGGGACAATGGAGGTGAACATGGGAAAGCCTTATATTCCAAGGTTTGCAAGGGCTGAGCATGGAAAGGGTGCGCAGGAAGGGATCAGACAAGGAATGCAGCAGGGAATGGAGCAGGGAATGGAGCAGGGAATGGAGCAGGGAATGGAGCAGGGAATGTTGCGAGAGGGTGCAGCCAAAGTGAAGCGCGCCCTTGAAAAGCGCCTGAATGGTTCGAGCGGCAATTATGTTGCGTCTTCGTCGCATCTTTCTAGGGAAGAACTCGACGAACTTTTTGACCTCTTGCTCGACACAACTGACGCTGAAAAAATTAAAGCGTGGTTTGCTGCGCACGAAAAATCTCGCAATACGCAGTCGGGGCATTGAGGTTGGTGGGGCGGGGTTAATGCCCCGGTCTGATAGCAACAAAAATAATCGAAAGAATAATTATATTGGTGAACTTCAATTGGGAGCTGGCCAAGCCGCTATTTATTTTGATGACGCCGATTTAACACCCGAATTTTTGAGGGAGCTAGCAAGAGATTGGTTGATGGCTGACAAATTCTTCAGAGCCACTCCAATGCTGGATTGAACGAACTCAACACCAACGAAAATTTAAGAATGGGCTGAACTGCCAAATAAGCCCAAAACACCGAAAAGTACACACTTCCAGTATTTTGAGAAAACAACATTAGGAATTTCACGAAACCGAAAGCAGGAAAAAAAATCACACTCGCAAGCATCACAAAAGCCAGTAGCCCAGCGAAATCGATGAGTAAGGATCGCTTTTTTTTCCGAACAAAAAGAGACGTATTCACAACAGCAGCCACACAAGGAATCACCCAACCAGGCTCCCACACTGCCAACAAAAACGGAAGAACTGCGGCAATCATAAATGCGTAAGAAGCAACAAAAAGTTCCTGCTGTGTCTGCACGGGCATCAGCCAACTTGCCACAAGAAGAGCACTATACGCCACAACAAACAACTTTGCGTTAAGAGCACTTATTTGCAACAAATGTGACGCAAACCCGAAAGGAAGAAAATAGCCTAAAATCACAAAAGCAAGGAAAATAGCAATGGGCGCAAAGACTCTCCTAACGCGTGTTCGGTTTTTGTTTCTATTTTTGGTGTGCGCACTTTCGGCACCGTTTTTTTCGCTGTCCGTTTTTCCGCCACCCGGTTGAGAGTCTTTTCCAAAAACAAAAAGAACTGGGAAAAAAGCAAATAACGGAAGAACACTCAAAGCCGAAGCCATTCCGAATGCCATAGAGGCTACAAATGGACGTTTTTTTTGAAACAAAAAAAGACCACAAAAAGTCATAAACGTATATAAGAAATCAATCAAAAGCGTCATGTGCGCACTCCCTCGCTCTAACGGCCCACAAAAACGTCAAAACAAAGCAATCCCAACACTGGCAATGCATACAACAAAACTCCAGCAAGCATCCGCAAGCGAACATGATGATAATTAATACGAAGATGAATAGAGGATGCCTTAATCACAGAAAAATTTCCAATCAGAAACAGCAAAAGATAAATTTTGAAAGCCCATGCTGTGGTTTTAAACGGAATCGGCCCGAAATTTCGAAGTATTTCGCCAAAACTGCGCGACTCTGTTGGAATATTCACTCCAAAAAGAGAAAAATGTTGCATACCAATGTCAACACCGTTTGGATAGTTAATCCAGGTTATGCTCAAAAAAATCAACATCCCCAAAATATCCAAACATAAAAACCTCTCGGGACGTTGGTTCAAAAGCATCACAAGAGCCATTGGTGGTGTTACAAACAAAAGCCACTGAGGATGTGGCATAAACACAATAAAAGGCATTGCAGCGGCAACCACGTACACATACGCAGCAACGCGAGGCAAACGCTCTCGCGAAACATTTGCCAAATAAACAACACAGCACAGGGCAACAAACAAAGCGAAAAGCGGGAAAACCTGAAACCCACCTACTGCAAAAGGAAACGCATAAAGTTTTTCGAGCACGTTAAAACCACTGACACCCTCTGCAAATGCAGGGGAGTTTCTATAAAGAACATGCACAAACGCTGTTGGAGCCAAGAAAATAACAACAGAAACCAACAGGTTTGCCAAACGTTTTTCAAACAAAAGTAACAAAGGTACAAAAACAAATGCCGGAAAGTACTTAAACGCCATTGCCATGCCAAACGCAGCCGAGGCCCAACGCAGCCGCCCCCGCAAGAACATCAAAAAACCAACCAACGATAAAGTAACGTAAAAAATATCCACCTGGGAAAACAAAAACTGGGAAAAAAGTCCCATAGGTGCCACAGCACATACAGCGGTAGCAAATTTACACCACGCTGTGTGAGATGAATAGACACAAGTAATACGATAAAAAACAACACACATCAGCACATACACAAGGCTTGTCAGAAGTTTGAGCCAATACACCATCTCCATGGAAAAAGTATCGGGCCCTGTAAGCACCCCAAAAAGTTTTAAAGGAAGCATCCACAAACCAAGAATTGCATAAACAAATACGGGATAATTTTGATACGCACCACGAAAATCGGCAGCGTTATCATAAAAACTGAGCACATCCCCAAACAGCATACTCACAGCATCTTGGCCGATTAAGTAAATATCAATGTGAAAAAAGGCAAAAAAACAGCCTAACAAAAGAACAAATCCAAAAGCGTAATCCCACCAGAACAAGCGCTGAGAGAATACTGGAGCCACACCATTCAAACTTGGCAAAAATTTCATAAAGGTACCTTTGCTAATGATTGGCAGAAACTACATGAAGTTAGGGCTCAAGGCAATTCGTGACGTGTCTCCTGATGTGTCTTCCGACGTGTTTCACGAGGCTCCGAATGTCTCCCACCTTCCCATGTGGCGAAACCCGGAAGGAAGTGCTAAGAAGGTTGGCATGAAACAAAGTAGCAGCTGATTGCATGGAGCCCGCTCCCAAGATCTCAAGTGCGTCAACAGCTTCAAACGCGCGAAATGTGCGAAGTACGCCAAATACCCCTAAAGGGAGGTTCCACATTGAAAAAGCTTTATTCTGCCTATTTCAAAAAAGTTGTTTTACTCACCACCGATTTGTGTTTTGTGCTGCTTTCTCTTCCTGTTGCCCTTTACATACGTTTTGAACCTTGGTCGCTTTCGGGAATTTGGTTCATTGTCACATCACACCATTATGCGCTCGTGTTTTTATCGTACCTTTTCGCTTTCTTTTTTCTGCGCACCTACCGCACCATTGTGCGTTTAGCCAACCTCTCTACTGCATTGCGCGTTTTGGCCTCGGTGCTTCTGGGCGGAACCATTTCATACATCTTAGCCAACCACATTGTTTCAATTCCACTGCTTCCACGCAGTGTGTACATTATTCAAATGCTTTTGGTTGCTCCTGCTTGCTTGTTTTCGCGTTTTTCCATTCGCATTGTTAACCGTATCTCTTTGCCTTCGCGCGAAGGCATTCCCACATTGGTTTACGGAGCCGGGCTTACTACCGATCGTTTCTTGCCTTTTGTTTTGCAACACCAAAAAGAACAAATTCGCGTCGTTGGTCTTATTGACGACGACCGTGCCAAACACCGCAGCGAAGTTCAGGGAATTCGCGTTCGGGGTGGACGCTCCGACATTCCTCGCCTTGTAGCACGCTATAAAGTTGAGCAAGTTATTTTATCAATGCCAACTCTTACTGGTGCAAAATTGCGTGAGGTTGTGGATTTTCTCTACGAGCAAAACCTAAAGGTCAAAATTCTTCCCACGGTTGAGTCGTACGTAAATGCCGTAAACACAAAAGAACTCGATATCCGCGATTTAAACATCGAAGATTTGTTGCGCCGCCCTTCGCGACACATCGACAAAAATGCCATTTCTCGAATTTTGAATGGCAAAACCGTTTTGGTTACGGGTGGTGGCGGTTCTATTGGTTCGGAACTCGTTCGGCAAATTGCATCCATGGGGCCATCAACGCTTATTGTGAACGATGCCTCTGAGTTTGCGCTTTACAATATTACCGAAGAAATTCGTGCCAAATACCCTTCACTCAATTTTGTGGCGCATCTTGGTAACGTAGCCGACCGCAAAATTTGCGAAAACTTGTTTGCAGCTCAACCTATTAACGCAGTGTTTCACGCCTGCGCATACAAGCACGTCCCCTTGGTTGAAGAAAACGTTTGCGCAGCAATTCGCAATAACGTTTTAAGTGCACGAAATGTGTTTGAACTCGCCTCGGGTTCGGGTGCCGAGCGAGTTGTGCTTATTTCTTCTGATAAAGCCGTACGTCCTACAAATGTTATGGGTGCCACAAAACGCATTTGCGAACTCTTGGCACTTTGGTATGCCGCCATGCAAACAGGCCAAACACAATGCGCGTTTTCGGCTGTGCGTTTTGGCAACGTCCTTGGTAGCTCTGGCAGCGTGGTACCAAAATTTGTTGAACAAATTAGAGCCGGCGGCCCAGTTACCATTACACATCCCAATATTACACGCTTCTTTATGCTCATCCCCGAAGCCGTTTCGCTTGTGCTTCAGGCCGCCACTGCAAGTGCTTCTGGCGAAATTTTTGTGCTGGACATGGGCGAGCCCATTAGAATTGTCGACATGGCTCGCGACCTCATTCGCCTTATGGGCAAGCGCCCCGATGTTGATGTAAAAATAGCATTCACAGGCCTACGCCCAGGCGAAAAACTCTACGAAGAATTGCAACTCGAAACCGAAAACATTCAATCGGTGACCGAGGATTTCTTCAAACTTGTACGCGTTGCCGAACCTCAAGCCAACTTTATGGAACAAATTGAGTCCATGCTTTCCTCTGCATTGATTGGCGACCACCTAGCTGCAAAAGAATGCTTATTTTCGGTTGTTCGTAGATATGAATCAGACATTCAACCTGTTGATGCCGCTGCCGCTACAACAAGCAGCGCGCAGGTATTGCCAATTTCGGGCGCCCTAGGGCGATGAGGAAGCTTGGTTTCGTGTCTCGTTTCTAGACAGGCTGGGTTGTTGCGTAGTATTAAGATATAAAACCCACATCCAGCAGGCTGCGCGGATAAAATGAGTTGAATAAAAGTGACATAATATCTATCACTTGTGCCCCACATTCAGCAGGCTGCCTAGGTAAAAAACTCTGCTGAATATCGCTTCTGGTAATCCGGACCAAGCACCATCAACGTTTTTTGCACAAAATCATTCATGCGAAGATACTTATACTCGTAGCAGCCTTTTTCGCCAATACGAATAACGTCTACTCCCTCAAAATTCAAGTTCACCCAGTTCATGGTTGGTCGCTTGGTGGGC
>CAIZES010000373.1 GCA_903932045.1 uncultured Silvanigrella sp.
TCCGTTCTCTGTCCGTTCTCTGTCCGTTCTCTGTCCGTTCTCTGTCCGTTCTCTGTCCGTTCTCTGTCCGTTCTCTGTCCGTTCTCTGTCCGTTCTCTGTCCGTTCTCGATTCTTTCTCGATTCTTTCTTGACTTGCCTCGACTCGTTCTCCGTTTTGCCTCTTTTTGAGGCCGGTTGCTCTTAATTCCGCCCCTAACTAAAAACACGACACTATTTGACCTCCGTTTCGCGGTCAACAGGCACCACCTCTTGGCACACCCATGCGAATCCCGTAGACTGTTGCGTGTTTAACCCAATCACTTGCCTAGAGGATTTAATGCAACTCAACACACCCCCCGTTTCTCCAACGCGCCCCTGGGGAAATCTTTACAAGCCCAATACAAAGCCAGGAATAACCCTTCCCAACTGGAAAAATCTTCAAGAAATGTTCGTCGATACTGCTAAAAAGTACGGCAACCAAGATGCTTTTTCCACGGTGCTGCCCAATGGCTTCACCTGCACCCACTCCTTTGCAGAAATCGATCGTTTGTCCGATAGTTTTGCAGCATATCTGCGCCTTCACTTGCGCCTGGAAAAAGGCGACCGTGTTGCTGTACAACTCCCAAACTGCCCAGCATGGCCCATTTGCGCATTCGGAATATTGAAGGCCGGCTGCGTATTGGTCAATACAAATCCTATGTACACCGAGCACGAAATGGAACATTTGCTCACCGACAGCGGCGCAAAAGTTCTTATTATTCTCAACTTATTCTTGGGAAAATTGGACAAAGCAATTCCCGCAACGCAGGTGCGCCATATTGTTGTTTCCGACCTCGGCGACTTTTTCCCATTTCCCACATCGCAACTCATTTCGCTCAGCATGCGACTCAAAAAACAAATCGGCCGCACCCGTATGCCCATTCACTCACTCACAGGCGCAATCACACGCGGGCGCAGGCATTTTAAGGCGGTTCGGCCTTGGGAAACCCAAACTTGGGCGCCTGAGGGAGCTCATATTCCAAATTCTAGCGTACACAACGAACTCTCCGACGTTGCTCTTTTGCAATACACTGGTGGAACAACTGGAGTGAGCAAAGCCGCAATTCTCACTCATGAAAACATTTTGGCAAACGTAAATCAGGTGCTGGAATTTGCTTGGCAACGCCTCGATCCCGGCAGTGAAACAATTCTCACGGCACTCCCCCTGTATCATATTTTTGCGTTCACCGTGAACGCTCTCACGTTTTTTAGCATTGGCGGACACAATGTTATGGTGCCCAACCCTAGGCCCATATCCAATCTCAAACACGCATTCGACACTTTTCCCATCACATGGATGTCGGGCGTAAATACATTATACAACGCTCTGCTGCATGAAGATTGGTTCACAAAACATCCACCCAAGCACCTTAAAGTAGCCATTGCAGGAGGAGCTGCACTCCAACGCGCTGTTGGAGAAACTTGGAAACAAAAAATCAAAATGGATATTTTCGAAGGATATGGACTTACAGAATCGAGCCCCGTTGTTTGCTTTAATCCCGTCTGGGACGGCGCACCTACAAAACTGGGAAGTATTGGCATTCCGCTTCCCGGAACCGATGTCCGCATTGCCGACGACGAAGGTAATGAACTACCCATTGGCGATGCGGGAGAAATTCAAGTGCGCGGGCCGCAAGTTATGAAAGGCTACTGGAACAAACCCGACGAAACCAGCCACACTATAAGAGAGGGATGGCTTTGCACTGGCGACATTGGGGTTATGGACCGCCAAGGATATTTTTCAATTGTGGACCGCAAAAAAGACATGATCCTTGTGAGCGGATTCAATGTCTATCCAAACGAAATTGAAGACGTTCTTGTTTCACATCCCAACGTCAAAGAAGCTGCCGTTATTGGCCTTCCCGACGACGCTACAGGAGAAACAATTCGAGCATATATTGTGTCGCGCATAGAACAACCCAATCCTGAGGTTCTCAAAAAACACTGCCGCGAATATCTCACAAGCTACAAAGTTCCACGCCAATTTATTTTTGTCACAGAGCTTCCCAAATCAAACGTTGGAAAGGTGTTACGCAAAGATCTTCGCAATGTTGCCCTGCAAGAATGGAATCAAAAAGAAACACATACTCACCCACAAAGTCTTAAACCATTACAGAGTTGAACGGGAGAATCATGAATCGCTATATTTGTGTGCACGGACATTTCTATCAACCTCCCCGCGAAAATCCCTGGCTAGAACGCATTGAGCTTCAAGACTCAGCAAATCCGTTCCACGATTGGAACGAGCGCATCACCGCAGAGTGTTATGCTCCCAATGCTCGTTCTCGACTTCTTGGTCCCAACGGAAAGGTTCGAGACATTGTGTCCAACTATTCACGTATGAGCTACAATTTTGGCCCCACGCTCATGGCTTGGATGGAACGTCACGCAACATCGGCGTACAATGATATCATTGCGTCCAACGAAGAATCCAAAAAAAGATTTGGAGGACATCCTTCAGCCATTGCACAAGTGTACAATCATATGATCATGCCCTTGGCCAATCGCCGAGACAAACAAACACAAGTTCGTTGGGGAATTCGCGACTACGAAAAACGCTTTGGAAATTCCCCCGAGGGAATTTGGCTAGCAGAAACCGCTGTAGATATTGAAACACTCGAGGTATTAGCCGAGGCAGGCATTAAATACACAATTCTGTCACAGTACCAGGCCAAACGACACCGCAAACTCAAATCATCCGACTGGCATGATGCCGTTGGAGGGCGCATAGACCCTTCTCATCCCTACATACAAAAATTGCCCTCCGGAAAAGAAATAAATATTTTCTTTTACGACGGCCCCATTTCACGTGGAATTGCATTTGAAGGACTCCTTAAAGATGGCAAAAAATTTGCCGACCGCCTGATGTCCGCATTTGTTGACTCACGCAAACACACGCAAGTTGTAAATATTGCAACCGATGGCGAAACGTACGGCCATCACCACCAGTTCGGAGAAATGGCACTTTCATATGCACTGGATTATATAGAAAGTGCGAAACTAGCAAAAATCACAAACTATGGTCAATTTCTGGAACTGTTTCCTCCCCAAAGCGAAGTAGAAATTTTGGAAAACACTTCGTGGAGCTGCTCGCACGGAATTGAACGCTGGCGGGCCAACTGTGGATGCAATAGCGGCGGCAAACCAGGTTGGAATCAGGAATGGCGCGGACCCTTGCGTCATGCTTTCGATTTCCTGCGCGACACACTTGCACCACACTACGAACAGCGGATGGCACAGTATTTGAAAGATCCCTGGGAAGCACGGGATGCCTATATCGAAATTATTCTCGATCGTTCGCGCGAACAAATCGATCGCTTTTTTTCCACTCGCGCAATCAAACAACTCACGCCCGCCGAAAAAAGCTCCGCACTCAAACTTCTTGAACTTCAACGCCACGCAATGCTCATGTATACAAGTTGCGGTTGGTTTTTTGATGAGCTTTCGGGCATTGAGACCGTCCAGTGTTTGCAATATGCCGGAAGAGTTGTGCAGCTCGCACATGAAGAAATGGACAACCTCAAAACGCTGGAAAACGATTTCTTGCGTTTGCTCACACGTACGAAAGGCAACACAACCACCTTTCCCGACGGCCAAGCGCTGTATCGTTCTGCCGTAAAACCGGCCATGATCGATTTCTTAAAAGTTGCAGCTCATCATGCCGTAGCGTCCATTTTTGAACCTTCTCAACAAGAAGCAGATTTGTACAGCTACCGCATTGTTCAAGACGATATTCGCTTCTTGGAAGCCGGAAAAACTTCGCTCGTGCTTGGAAAAGCCCGCATCACGAGTCAAATTACGTTAGAACATGCGGAAGTAGAATTCGGCGCTCTGCACTTTGGCGACCACGCCATCAACGCCGGCGTGCGCCACCACGTTTGTGACGAATCGTATCAGGTTTTGCTAAACGAGGTTTTGGATTCCTTTAACAAAATGGATTTCACATCTATAATTCGCTTATTCGATAAACACTTTCCCTCATCAACATTCTCACTCAAATCACTTTTCAGAGACGAACAACGGCGCATTCTCAACACCTTGCTCACCGAAACCTCTCACGACCTCAGCGGTATCTACAACAAAATATACCAAGATCACTACACGCTCATGCGCTTTTTGGTAGAAACAGGAAATCCTCTGCCCCATTCGTTTACCGCAATAACGAATTTCGTGATAGATTCGCGATTGCGTTCCATTCTGTCCGCAAACGACCTCGATATCGCGCGTTTGGAACAAACATTGGAAGATGGAAATCGTTGGCATTTTCTGCTTGAAGAAAAAGAATTCTCACATCTCTTTCGCAGTCGTGCCGAAAATATTTCGGCTCAATTTTCACAAAAACCTCACAGCCTAGAAATTCTTTCACAGCTGGAAGAATTTGTGGGGATTATTGGGACACTTCCGTTCCAAGTGAATTTGTGGCGCGTTCAAAACGATTTCTTCCAACTCACAAAGGACGCATTTCCAACGCTAAGCAAACAAGGCGGCTCGGAGGAATATTCAGCCGATGCCTGGCTCGCTCTCTTTCAAACTCTGGGAAATCATCTTTCCATCAGCTTGCCAGCGTAACGTAAAATTCGCGAAACCACGTTGCTATATTTAGGGCACTGAGCCGGGTCACCAAACTCTTCGCAGTTGGCGCACGAATTGTAACCATGAGATTGACAACACTCCCGAATTTGGCACCATGTGCCGCGATCATTTCCATGACACGTCAAACAATTTCCATCTTTGTATCTCCGGCAAGCACCACAATATAAACCGCAATGGGATGCAAGCAAAGCATTGGCCTGAAGATCCATCTTTGTTCTCCTTCCGTGAAAATAAGCTCCTCTAGGGCTCCTCTAGGGCTCCTCTTGAGTTCCTATCGAGCTCCTATCGAGATCCTATCGAGATCCTATCTAACGGTAAAGAATTTTTTCAATATGGAAAGTCGCGTCATTATTTTGTACGCAAAACTGACACAAATAAGCGCCTAGATGTGTGTAAGCAATTTCAATGGCTGTAGAAATTCTATCAATTGATGGTTCTATAGCATCTCAAGATAATCGCGATGATCCAACGCCCCATTTGTTGGCACCAGTAGATTCAGCAATTCATTTGCAATCTCTGCTTTGAGTTGAGCATCGTGCCGGCTCCAGGTTCTGCTCTTAACCTCAAGATAGGTACCCAAATTTGGAGATTTTACTTGGTCTAGGTTCACAAAATACTCGGTACCCTTGAAATTCACCAACCAACGTCTGCGATCTTTTTCAATTGTAATCTCTTTTTCCGGTCTAAAATACTCACGATAAAATCGAAGGCTATGCTGAGCGGACGACACATACCGACTCCTACTCAACACCACGCCAGAGTCGAATTTTTCTTCTCGGGAGGGCCCAACATGCGTCAGACGATAACGAGCCTGACTGATAGTTCCATCAAGCTCCACAAATTCATCTTCGCGATAGCGCACGTAACCTTGCTCGGCATCGTTAAACATAAGATAGGTATCGAACTCTTTATAATGCCGGACCCTAACAATTTCGAGGCCCGACTTTTGAATTTTTTGAAGCACACTTTGCACATTATCAATTTTGCACTTAGCTTGTACTTCAAAGTGCTCACCCTCTATTGCACCACCAATACTGATGAGTTTTGTAAGCACCGAACGATCTCGCGGCACAAAAAAAGCATCCACACGTTCAGCAAATTTTTGAGCTTCTGCAATAAGCGATTCTTCGTCAATGGTTAGCAAACGAGAATTTTGCATCAACCACTTCCCGTTAACCATCACATCACAAACATCAGATGCTTTTGCTGCATATACAATTTGAGAATAAATTGTACCGGCATCACGTTTAAACCGTGGCTGATTGTGCACTCGGCTAGTATCGAGCAAAATGAGGTCTGCACGTTTGCCGGGTTCCAGCGAGCCTGTGATTTTATCCAAATGAAGGGAAGCAGCGCCCATGCGAGTTCCCATCAAAAGAGCAGTACGAGCGGGAACAACGGTAGGATCGCCAGTCACGCCCTTGGGCAAAAGCGCCGCCAAACGAATTTCCTCAAACATGTCCAAATCATTGTTTGATGCGGGACCATCGGTACCAATACCAACATTAATGCCGCTCTCTAACATTTTCACAACCGGAGCAATTCCCGAAGCCAACTTTAAATTGGACGTTGGATTGTGCGCAATGCCTGCGTTGGCATTTTTCATTGCTCGCATTTCGCCTTCGTCGATATGCACACAGTGGGCACCAATCAGTTTTGCATCCAAAAGCCCCATTTTTTTAATGTAAGGAATAACGGGCATACCTTTTTCTTTTCGAACTCCATCCACCTCACTCGTAGACTCCGCAAGGTGCATTTGAATAGGAATATCAAAGTCACGAGCGAGATCGGCGCAAGCCTTCAGAATATCATCGGTACATGTGTATGGTGCATGCGGAGCAACACAGGGATAAATTAAGGGGTGATTTTTCCACTTGCGCGCAAATTCACGGCATGCTTCCAAAGAGTCTTCGTACGAGGCTGCATCGGGCGACGGAAATTTCAGCACCGACTGCCCCAACAACGCGCGCATTCCAACTTCAGCTGTAGCCTCGGCAATGGCATCTTCAAAATAATACATATCTGCAAAAGTTGTAACACCCGAACGAACAAGCTCCGCGCAGGCCAACTTTGTCCCAAGGCGAACAAAATCATTATCAACAAACTCACGTTCTACGGGCATAATGTAACCCATTAACCAAACATCCAAACGCAAGTCGTCGGAAAGTCCGCGCAGCAACGTCATTGGCACATGCGTGTGAGCATTCACCAACCCTGGCATGAGCACTTTGCCACCACAGTCTTTAAGCGATGCCTTTGGATACTTGGCAAGCACATCGGCTTGATGTCCCACTTCCAAGATTTTGCTACCCGAAATGGCAATTGCTCCTCTTTCGAACTGCTGAAAATTTTCGTCCATACAAAGAACATGGGCATTATGAAGGACAAGAACTGAGTCTTTCACTTTTTGGATCCTTTCCTAGAACTTTTTACCTACGTCGTGCTATGTCTATAGAATTGTGCGCTCAGTATACTCACCCTGTCTGTCCGCAGACAAGCAATGGAGACAATAAACCGTGACAACCTTCGTTTGCACAGGAAATACGGGAAAGATTCAAGAATATTTCGCCTATTTGGGAGGCAAAAAAGCAGCCAATCTGGTTGGCATCGACGACATGGAAGAATCTTCTGGACTCCTCTTTGTTGAGCCCGAAGAAAATTACAATTTTTTTCTGGGAAATGGCTTTCTCAAGTTAGCATCCTCCCTTCGCTTTGTTGCCGACACCATTGCCCGTGGCGAAGACTCCGATCCCGAAATTGTGGAACGAATTATTGTCGACGATTCTGGCTTGTGTGTGCCTGCACTCAACTTTGAACCCGGCGTACATTCTGCATATTACGGCGGACAACCCCGTGGGGCCGATCGCAATCGCTTGCGTTTGCGAGAAGAAATCGCACGAATTCACGGAAAAAATCTTGCCGAAGAGCCCCAAATTGACGTTCGGGTGCCAGGCTTTTTTGTTTGCTTTATTCTTTCTGCAAAGGTTTCCAAAGAAATGCTGCGCGAGGTTTTGAGTCCATCCTTCCGCATTCGCGACTTTCGTTCTGCACCCTTGGAGGCCATCGAAAAAGATGTCATTAACCGAGTGACACAAGACATTGCTGAAGGCAAAAACGCAGGGGGATCTTTTCACTCAAGCGTAAAGTGGAGCGAACTCTACGTTGGCCTTCCTGTTCAAGGCTCGTTTGCCATCGATTTCGGGTACTGTCTTGGCGAAGTCTCTACCCAGGAACAAGCGCTTATTCCGGGCGCTGGACACGGCTACGACAACATGTACTACGCAAAACAACACCCACAGCTTTCTTTTGCCAGCATACCAATGGAACAAAAAAATGCCGAAAGCCATCGATCACTCGCAATGCAATCGCTGCAAAAACACCCGGTATAACTAGACACATCCCTATGCAGCTTATTACAATGCGGCCATGCAATGTTCTGTTTGAATTTCTCAAAAGGAGAAACTCCCATGGACCCTATTGTTTTGTTTTTTATCGGATTGTGCGTGCTCACAATCATTTCGTCACTTCGCATCATTCAAGAGTACGAGAGAGGTGTTATTTTCCGCTTGGGAAAAGCCCTTCAACAGGTAAAAGGCCCCGGCCTTATTTTTATCATGCCATATGGAATTGACCGCGTTGTTAAAGTGGACTTGCGTGTGCTCACGCTAGACGTACCGGCACAAGACGTTATCACCCGTGATAACGTTTCCGTAAAAGTGAATGCTGTTGTGTATTTTCAGGTTACAAACGCCCGCCAGGCCACTCTTGCTGTGAGTAATTACCTCTACGCAACATCACAGCTTGCTCAAACAACTCTGCGCTCTGTTTGCGGACAACAAGACCTCGATCAGCTTCTTTCTGCACGCGATCGCATTAACGATGCTCTCAAAGTTATTCTCGACAAACACACCGAACCTTGGGGCGTAACGGTAAATCTGGTTGAAGTTAAACAAATTGATCTGCCCACGGAAATGCAACGCGCCATGGCCAAACAGGCGGAAGCCGAACGTGAAAGACGCGCAAAAGTCATTCATGCACTTGGCGAACAAGAGGCCGCAACCAAGCTCACAGAGGCCGCCAATGTTATGCAAGAGCGCCCCATGTCGCTTCAACTTCGATACCTTCAAACACTCTCGGAAATTGCCGTAGAAAAAAATTCTACAATAGTTTTTCCAATTCCAATTGAGTTCATGCAACTGGTTGATTCCCTCGGCGGCAAAAAACATCAATAAATAAAAAACCTTACCCTTGCCTTTTTGCTACCACAAAAAAACAAAAACTTTAGAAAAATTTGTTTTCAAAAAACTTGAGTCCAACCCAAAAAATATTTTTGTTGCATCGCTCGATTTGTTCACATAAACCTTCAGCAGTTCTCAAACAACAGGAGGGTTTTATGTACAAGAATGAACGTTCTTTCGCAGTTCAAAGCATGGTGGCACTTGCAGTTGCTTCATCTTTAATTGCATGCAGCCGTTCAACACCTGTGCGCGGCGAAACCCCAAATGTAGAAGGCAGCAAGCAACTTCCCAAAAACGGACAAACTCCTCCAGTTGCAACAACGCAAAATCCGCAGCCTCAAACGCAGCCTCCAGTACAAACAAAAGTCGTTACATCCAACACAAACACTCAAACACAAACGCCCGATCAAACCCAACAACAGAGCCAAACACCAAGCACAAATACGCAAACACAGCCCCAGGTTCAAACCCAACAACCAACGCAAAGTGGCACATCACAAGCCCCTGCTACTCAGCAGCAGCAGCAGCAGCAGCAGCAACAACAACAACCGACCAAAATAACCAGCGCGTGCGCCAATGCAGCCAACCAGACCTTCCCCGGTGCTCCGCAATATCGCATTGGACGCCAAGACGGCGTCTTTACCGCCTATGTTCGATCGGTTGGTTCGAAGTATGCCGATTTTGTAAGCCTCTACTCTGCATTTGGTAGCTGGGCAGGCATGCGTTTCAACAACGGTTTCATCGAAAACGGACAATACGTAACCGATTCTTATAATGTCCTTCTTGTTCGCTCTGGAAAAGGACTTTCGGCAGTTCTTTCTCGAGCAGGAAAGTCGGAACAAGTTATTGGAAACGTAGAAGGATATTCTGAGGCATCGCTCCCAAGCACAGTTCGAATCAATCTTTTGCCGCAGTTTTGCCTTGTTCAGTATGGTGATTCTGCAGGAAATTTGGTGAGCGCTGGAGCCGGATGGCTTGTGGTTCAGTAACAGCTTAGCAAAAAACTGATTTGCTTATCGATAATTTCCGAGGCTGTTGATGTTACCAATTTCATTGATAATGGTGCCTGACTAGCAACGATGTTTTGCCAAATACAGCGGCGTGCGCGAATGGGGAATTTTAAAAACAAAATTGTACCGCGCAACATGATAACTGGGATCAAATCCATAAAAATTACGACGCATGTGTTCGAGTTCTTCGCGTTCGTAGGCATCCAAAGGCTTTTGAGCTTCATCGGCCGCACGCATCGCCTTTTTATCCGCAACAAACGTTTCAAAATAATCATCACTCATCAGATCCTGAACTCGCCTTTGCAACTCATCACAGAAAGCAACATGATCACCAGGAAGGACATCGTCCAAGAACTTGAGCTCCTTGGCTTCAGTCGCACTCACAGGCAAGCGGCGACGCATTAGGTTTTTACCCTGTTCCATGCCCATTCGACGCGGCAAAACATACGTCCAATATTCCGACCCGTACAAATTTCCCATATTTTTATAATGCGGATTCAGCACCACACCTTCGCGTGCCCACACATAATCACAGGCAAGAGCTAAAAAACAGCCGCCGGAACCCACATTACCACGGAGTGCCGCTACGGTTACAACATTTGTTGCTTCCAGAATTTCGCGTGCCACACAATTCATGCCACGAATATTTTCCCACGAAGCGTCGGCTGCACTTGCAGCGCTTTCAATTTGATTGAGATGAATTCCGTTAGACCAAAAATCGCGACCACCCATAAGCACAACAACACGCACGCCCATCTCGCAACACCGGCAAAACGCAGCCCGCAAACGATTGCTTTGCGCAACACTCATGGCTCCATTGGAAAACTCAAAAAACAAGTACGCTGCATCACCGCACTTTTCGACACATATTTCCTGCCACGTCCCATGTTGTTTTTCAAACGGAGCGGAAAATTCCGGAACACTTTCCAAAGCAACAGACTTCGAATCAGCAGACTTTAAAACATCCACGGCGGGAAGTTTAATACCGCGCCCTGGAGCTTCGCGATTCATTTTGAGTTCTGGCCGCCGCTCTTGCAAATGAGTGATCCAAACCGCGCCATCCAAACACGCCACACAAACTGCGCCGTCGCGGGTTGCCAGAATTTCACCGGGATGACCTCGCAGTTTTTGCTCAGCAAAAGCACCAAACAAATAACAATCCCGTCCCGCAAGGGAACTCAGCACACCGGGCGAGCCATCGCCCGAACGCACCTTGCGCAAAACTGTTTGCGCTGTGTCGCGCTCCCAAACAATAGCGCGATCTTTTTGTTTCATCAAAGGACGTTCGCAGCCCCGTGTTTCGCCAAATTCAACCAAAGGCGTTGCACGAAACAAAGGATCTTGAGCCTTAAAAACAACTTCATGCACAAGTTTTACAGCTGCGTCGGTGACTTCGTTTCGATACAAACTGCTTTTGGTACCCTCACGCATTACAAATTCCGTATGCGCCCACACATCACCACCATCCATGGAAGCGGACGCCTGCAACGCCGTTACGCCCCAGGTTGGCTCGCCATTGAGAATGGCCCAATCCAGTGACGACGGCCCTTTATCACCCACAATACCAGGGTGAATAATAATACAAGGAATTTTGCTCCACACAGACGCCGGAATAGCGCGTTTCAAAAATGGCGCAATAATAAGGTTTGGAGCAAACAAATCGAGGGCCTCTTGAAGAACCGAATCTTCGATATCAAATTCGATGGAAACTTGATGACCGCAGCGTTCCAACTCCAAAAAAACCCGCTGACACAAACAATTGAACGTATGAGTGAGCAACAAAATCTTCAATCGGGAACCGCCTCGGTAAAACGACCATATTGATAGTATGCGGCACAAGCGCCTTCCGAAGACACCATGCACGAACCAATGGGATGTTCTGGCGTACAGGCACGGCCAAACAAGGCGCAATCTACGGGTCGTTTCGCGCCGCGCAAAATGGAGCCGCACGCGCAGCCTTTGTGATCGTCAACCCGATCAACATCTATAACAAAACGAACTTCCGCATCCCACGCAGCATACCCTGATTTTATTCGAAGTGCGCTGTACGGAACTTCACCCAACCCACGCCATTCGAACGAGCGACGCAACTCAAAAACTTCAGCCACGGCGGCCATAGCTTTTGCATTACCATCTGCCAAAACAGCACGCGTGAATTGGTTTTCAACTTCAGCTCTGCCCTCGTTGCACTGACGCACCAGCATATGAATAGACTGAAGAACATCCAAAGGTTCGAATCCCGAAATAACCACGGGCTTACGAAATTCTTCCGCAAAAAATTCGTACGGACGACTCCCAATAATAGTGCTCACATGGGCCGGCCCTAAAAAGCCATCAATGGATACCGTGCCAATGGTGCGAACCTCGGGAGCCTCCAATATATGCTGAATAGCTGGAGGCGTGAGAACATGATTACAAAAAACGGAGAAATTTTTGAGCCCCAATGCCTTAGCCTTTTTCAGGCCAACCGCCGTGGGTGGCGTTGTGGTTTCAAAGCCAATGGCAAAAAAGATCACTTCTTTATCGGGATTTTCCTGGGCGATACGAATGGAATCAAGAATTGATGCTACCATGCGGATGTCAGCGCCATCGGCTTTCACCGAAAGCAAACTTTTACCATCGGCACCCGGTACTCGAAGCATATCGCCGTATGTGCACAAAATAACCCGCGGCAATTTTGCCAATGTTTGAGCGTGAACAATTCGCCCCAGAGGCATAACGCAAACAGGGCAACCCGGACCATGCACCATCTCAATTTCGGGTGGAAGCAACGAAAGAATTCCATGCCTATAAATTGCGTGGGTGTGGCCTCCACAAAATTCCATCAAACGGTATTTACGGGAAGGATTCACCTCGGCAGCAATAGTGGATGCCATGGCTACGGCTTTCTCCCGATCACGATATTCATCAATATACTTCATATTTACTCCCGCGCTTCTGCGCTTCTGCGCTTCAGTACACATCCCGTATCACGAAACTTTGACACATCGCTAGCACAAGCCCCTTGGCACGCTCCATCAATCCCTCTATTCTAGAGAAAACACAGCAAAGGGCAGGGATGAAAAGGGGATGGACAAAGCTCCCATTGGGAGCATTGACATCGTTATTATTCGTAAACTGCGATACAGCAATTACGAACGATGCATCAAACAACATTCCGCCCAGCGACCTAATTTCGTACAAATCACAGTTAGTAGCATGGGAACAACTCAATTTAGTAAGACTCCGCAAGCAAGACTTGCTTCCGCATCAAAAATCGAGCGTCACGCTCTCCCCCTCTACCTCCTCGTTGTCCTCGTTGTCCTCGCTGTCTTCCATCTCTTCACGTTCTTCGTTCCCTTCGTTCTTTTCAGAATGGTCCGACCCTCTTTTTGCACAGCAGTGGTATCTCAAAAACCCAAGCAACATTTCCGCAGATATTCACTTTCCATCCGATATAGACTCTTTGCCTTTTGCAGATCCTGTTATTCTCGCCATCCTTGATTCCGGCGTCGACCTCTCCCATCCAGACATAGAACCTGAAAAATTCTTACAGGACACAAACGATGCAAACGAGGTCGTCAACACAAGCAACACAAGCAACACAAGCAACACAAGCAGCACAAGCAGCATAAGCACAATAAGCAGCCTCAACCCTCACAAAATTCAGGGTTGGAATTTTGCCGACAACTCACCTCAAATCACAGACACCCTTGATCACGGCACTCACGTTACAGGCATTTTAGCTGCTGCAAACAACAATGCACTGGGAATTGCATCACCATGGCGCGGATTTCGTATTCTTCCCGTGCAAATTTTTTCGAGCGCACACCCTTCGGTTCCAACCGACACAATTGCTCAGGCAATTCGTTATGCCGTAGACAAAGGAGCAAAGGTTATTTCGGCAAGCTTCGGAACACCTTCCTATAGTCCTGCACTCCTGCAGGCCATTCAATATGCCCAACAGCACGACGTTCTGTTTGTAAGCGCTGTAGGAAATTCACGCAACAATCTCAACACAGACAATAACTATCCTTCGGGGTACAATCTTCCCAATCAGATATCGGTTGCAGCATCAGACAATCGCGACATCGCAACACTCTTTACAAACTTTGGAAGTTCTGGAAATTCAGTAGACATTTTTGCTCCTGGAGAGAATATAATGTCTACAATTCCCAACGGCAAATTTGAGAACATGTCTGGAACCAGCCAAGCCTGCCCAATGGTTGCAGGCACTGCAGCCATGCTTCGAGCGATTGAACCACAACTCACGGCAGTGGAAATCAAATCACAAATTCTTTCCGGAGCCGACGAAAAACAAGGGCTCGTGGGTTTCAGTCAGTTCTATAAACGCCTCAACGTAAACAACGCTCTTCACGCACTCCAGGGCAGCACCCTCCCGAAGTTCGACTTTTCAGACTGGACGGAAGTTGCCACTTACGTAGAATCCGCACATCCTTATGCAAACAACACAACAGCAACATACACAATAACCACACCAGAAAACACGCTTCGCTTTCGCATCCACTTTTCTCGGATTGAAACCCACGCGTCGGATACACTCACACTTATAGACACCAGCAACAACGCAATTGGCATGTACAGCGGCCCCATGGGCGAACTTTGGAGCCCCGTGATTGAAGGGAACAAAGCAAATCTTGTCTTTTCATCCGACCGAATGATTTCGGATTGGGGATTTGCAACCGACAAAATTTCAGCGTCCATTAACAACTCCCTTTCGAAAAACAACAAAAAACCTCTCTAACAATTACAACCACATTTCCCCAATTTACGTTGCCTAACAGTTGAAAAATAAAATACCTTCCCCGCATAAAGAGCGGGTCCATATTCCCGTTTTCATGAAAATGTACAAGTTACATCCGAACGTTTGCAATAGGCTAACGAGCGGTATGGGCCCATATTGATCAGACTTTCATTTGAGGAGACCCCAAACATGATCGAATCTCTTCAAAACCAAGAGATCAACAAAGTCCGCGAAAAGGTGTCCGAAAAAACCAGCGAGAAAAACAAAAAAAACGATCATTCCAAAAAACGTTGCTGCAGAACATTTACAGCTTTTCTAATCGCGCTCATTATTGCCACCGGCCTTGTTTGGATTCCCTATCAAAAA
>CAIZES010000374.1 GCA_903932045.1 uncultured Silvanigrella sp.
CGCGCTTCACGTCACCGCGCGATTCCACGAGCGTCTTGCCGTGCTCGCGCGTGTTGCTGCGGACGATGTCCTCGAAATTTTCGTCCATCAACATTTTGAATTATAATTTTAAGAACAAAAAAGAGGTCGTTGCACAAGTTGGTGCCGATTATTATCTGACTCCCACGTTTAGTGTTCTTACCGATGCAGAATCTGCCAACTTTGCGTATGTGAAAACAGGTGGAAAAAGTGAAATTGCCGTGGAGGGTGTGCTTTCAAAATTGGAAGTTGGTGTGGCAACTCATTTTTCGGATCGTGCTACTTGGACGAATGGTTTCTTGTACGAAATTGGCGACGTTTCGGAAGACAAAGTGACAAAAACCACGGGGCGCAATGGTCAGCAATTGGGTTCGTCGTTTACGTTTTCGTTCTGAGAACAACCCATTCGGGGGTAACGGCTGCAATGGGTGTGTAGCCTTCTGAATTTGAAGTCGAATTTTGGGTTGAATTTTGGGTTGAATTTTGGGTCGCATTGTGAACAAGAAGCCCATTTCCCGAAATAAAAAAGAGTGTGAACAAAGACTCTGCTGATAGTGATGAATTTAAAAGTCCTTGGCAGTCTCTAAAAATTCTGCCACTGGGATGCTCGGGCACAACTCCACATCCTGTTTCGTTGCTAACCACAAATACAGGGCATGGAATTTTTTTGAGAATTTCTATAAAGTGCGTGATTTCGTTTTCCATGTGTGCCACAAGTTGTTGTTTTGTGTACTGTTGAAAAACGCGCGACATTTCCCAGCCTAACCAGAGCGTGGCGCAATCTATAATAACGGCTTCTGGTTTTTCTGCGTCCACCAAGGCCAAAAGATCTTCAAATGTGGATGGTGGCTCCATGGTTTTCCAATGTTGTGGCCGGCGTGCAACGTGTTTTGCAATTCGGTCGTTCATTTCGCCATCGCCGCTCATGCGGCGTGCTGTGGCGAAATAAATAACACGGGAAAAACCGCGCCCACAGTTATCGGCAAAAGTGCTTTTGCCACTGCGAGCTCCACCTACCAAAAGAACAATGCGATGTTTGTCAGACCTGGACGTCATTTTATTGAGTTCATTTCTGCATGAATGGAAAACTTACCGCCGTCTGTGCATTTTGCTTCCAAAATGTATCGCCCGGCCTGATCAATCTTAACGTCGATATCTTCACGCATGCCACTGTTTTCACTGCTGGCAACAAGCTCGTTGTTTGACTTTCCGGCAGCAACACGTGACAAATAGAGGTTGCAGTTGCCGCCGCCAAACCATGGGCCGCGCATACGAGCCGTAATTTCGTTACCAGGAATAGCGTCGAAACCATCTGTTGATGGGAAGAAATAGCTTTTGGCGGTTTCGCCCTGTACATCTGCATCGTGGACCCAAGCATCGCCCGGTTGGCGAGCTGGAACATTCCATACCAGGCTTGCCAAACGGTTTGGGGAATCTGATCCTGGTTTTTTTACGACGTCTTTTGATGATGTTTCAACAATGAAGTCGGCAACTTTATCGGGAGTAAAAGTGGGGTGAGCCGATAACACAACAGCTGCAACGCCTGCAACATGGGGTGAGGCCATTGATGTTCCGTCCATGGATTGCGAACCCGAACCTTTGTAATGAGCTGAGACAATTCCCATGCCTGGAGCAAACACATCAACACATTTTCCCCAGTTGGAGAAATAGGCTTTGTTGTCGGACGATCCTGTTGCGCTAACAGTTATCACCGAAGGTTCGCGTGCGGGTGACGCATTGCAAGCGTCCTGACTTTCGTTACCAGCGGCAACCACCACAACAACTCCGGCGTCGTGCGCTTTGCGAACAGCATCGTCAAGTGCTTGGCTTGCTTCGCCTCCCAAGCTCATATTGATAATAGAAGGCGTGTTTCCTTTTTTGTGTTCACCAACGGTGTAGTCGATGCCGGCAATAACGGTTGCATCGTCTGCTTCGCCACCCGATGCTGAAAATACTTTTACAGCCACAAGCGAAACGCCTTTTGCAACGCCCCATGTGTTGCTGCCAATGGTGCCAGCAACGTGTGTGCCATGACCCACGCCATCAATATTTTCGTTGTCTGTGCCTTTGTCTTTGGTTACATCTATGCCAATTATGGCGCGTCCACCGAAGTCGGGATGCTTAATATTGATTCCGGTATCAATCACAAATGCGCGTACGCCACCGCCATTGGCATCGTAGTGGTATTGTTTGTCGAGGGGGAGTTGTCCTTGATCGAGCCGATCGAGGCCCCAAACGGCATTCTTTTGGATTGTGGAAAGGTGAACTTTTCCGTCTTCGTAGACCGCTTTAACGGTGGGGTTTTTGAGTAGGTTTTGAATTTGTGAACCGTTTAGGTTTGCCGAAAATCCGTTAAAAACATTTTTGTACACATGCTTTGGTTGTGTTTGAATAAGTTGTGTGAGTTGCTCTTGCTGAAATGATGCCGTATTTTCGTTGAGAACCACAATGTAGTGGCCTTCAATTTTGGAGCCTCGAATAGAATAAAACTGTGGTCCGGAGTTTGGAGCACCGCACGATGCAAGCACTGTTGCGCCGCAAAAAAGCATCCCTGCAAATTTTACCTTGTGTCCACCGACCATGTTGACTCTCCTATAATGTGGTGGTTGGGCTTCGAAAATTTCCGTAATTCGAAGCGGAAAACGTTGATCAATCTGTTCTAAATTCAAACAACTTTACCACCTGGCCAAAAAGTTAAAAGCGCGGCTGCCAGTTTTTTGACACAGGTTTGCGACGATTGCCTGAAGGGGCGTTTGCAGAGGGAGCATCTGTAGAGGGAACATCTGCTGATGAGTTCAGTGATGAGCCTTAGGAACGGTGAGACCCATGATAAGCCCTAGAGCCACCGACCACATTGCCGCAAGGCCAATTTGAAAGTCGATTGGCAATGAGAATGTAATGGAGTGTGCTGGTATCCAGAACCAAATAAGGGTCCACCATGCTTTGGTGAGGCCAGCGGTGTTCCATCGCCACATAATGAGATTTTCTTCGAGGCGATGAAAGAACATCATTTGAGGGCCAAAGAAAAGATTTGTAATAACAGAAACGGCAATGCCGCGTGTGATTCCTTCTGTGCAAGCATTGGGTAACATGCCGTGGGCTACCAGGCCGTCTACCGCTCCACGCATAGCGGTGAAGCCAAATTTAATAATAAGTCCAAGCAGCGCCCAACCCAAGATTGTTGCACAGAATTGCCACAAATTGTATGGCGATGCCAGCTTGCGTTTTTTAATAATTGTTGGGATGTGTTCGCCAACGGTGCCTAAAATTCCGAATTGAATGCCTGCTGAAAGCATAGGATTCCCGCGAACCCACTCAATGTAAGAAGAAACAATGCTCTCCATTTTGACTCCCTATGGTCTGAAATAGAGGGGGCATGCTACCTTCTTAGAATCGATGTTGCAAGAATGTGTGGGTCTGTTTGTATGAGTAGAAACAAGGGGAATGAAAATGCAATTCTTGGGGAGTGAAATCTGGATTTTAGTAAGAAATTGCTCAAAAATATTTGGTGTTTTTATTGGTAAGTTTGCTTCTGTTGCATTTGTTGCAATTGCTAATTTTGCTGTGCCACAAGTTGCCTTCGCCGACGACAATAGCAACGACAAAGGAAATGTTCTGGTTCAGCGGCATACCGAAAGAGCTCAGCAGCGTTGGCAGCTCTCCGATTGGCTTTCTATGAAGGCAAAAATGCGCGAGCAAGATTTTTTGTATCGGATGTACACGTCAGAAAAAACGAAGCCACAAATTGAGCCACATCTTTATGTATTGGCTGCTTCAGGAAGCGAAACAACGGATGGCCAAAAAATATCACAATATCAACTTGGATACGGCGCCAGCGTTTACTTCAATCACGTGGTTTCTGGTCTTACCGGATGGGCAACTCCGAATATCGTTCTCGGGGGATTTGTAGAAAAGCGCGATGTTATGAGTGACTCAGAAAAAAGCGAGCATTTGAAAGCTGGAGGAAGTTTACGATTTTTTGCTAAAAATCACTCAGACTCAGCCATATTCTTGAATTATACTTTTGTGAGACGGCCCCTAAATGATTCTATTTTTCGCGAATGGGTGTGGGATGTTGGAACTCGAATTTATCTTTTGCCTTTTTTGGATGTTGAAGGTGGCGTTTCCTTAAATCAAAATTTCCTTCAAGGAAACCCATCGGCCCGAGCTTCAGATGGTATGAACTACTATGGAGTATCCGTTGAGGCATCTTCAGTTCGAATGACATTACGCCAGGAATCGCAAAAATTTTCAGATGCACAGGGGCGGGAAGTTCGAAACGCCTTCGCATCCCTGGCACTAGGTCTTGTGATTTGATGAGACTTTGAGGTTGCGTGCGATATTAGCGACTGGACATGATGCATTTATACTGAATGTTGCCAATCTTTGGTCCGCTTAAAGTGAGTTTTCCCTCGACGTAGTTTGGATCATTTTGTGGAGGTTCACCTTCGAAACCGGGGCCGTCTGCAAAAAGCTTTGCATCTACGGCAACAGTGGCGCCCTCTAGAAAATGGCCAAGGGGGTTGCTTTTATCTGGACCTATATAGCCCATAACCAAAGCTTCGCTGTGCAGCACGGTTCCATTCAGAGTGGTGGAAGCAGACGCGTCTGCTTGTGAGAACGTCTCTGTTGGTTTGGTGCGAAAAAAGTTGCGCACTTGAATTGTTGGTTTATTCGTGGATTTGAAAATCTTGAGTTCGGTTCCGTCGGTGTGTTGCATGTCATGATTGCTGGCGAAGAATGGTGAGCTGGGGTTATAGCAGCTGACGGCAATGTCGCGAGCAATTTTTCCGTTTGCATTTTGTTGAGATGCTACGTCTCCCTGGTTATTGAAGCTCCTTGGCGAACACGCCCCAACTATGCTTACCGTTGCAATCAATAAAGCACCAAATTTCCCTAGCATAAAATCTCCCTAAAAACTAAAGAACCATAATTCTTGCAGAACCCATTTCTCAAGAATTCTTGTTGAGCACAATCCGAAAACGGTTGTGGCAGTAAGTATTTTACTTCCCCCCCCCCGGAACACAACCTGAACCTGAACCTGAATCCGTGAATGCCAAAAACTTGACGGA
>CAIZES010000375.1 GCA_903932045.1 uncultured Silvanigrella sp.
GAGGTGAACGAAGTTAGCGGCTTCGCAGTCAAAGTGAGAGACTTCCCTGGCAACGAGTTCTGACTCTCAACAGAAAACGAAGCAGAGCTTTCAGAACTGAATCGCGACAGAAGATATTTGTAGGAAGAACCAAGCACAACTCCCAAAACAAACATTGCAACAACACCACGCGTTGAAGCCTTCCAAAAAAATGTTTCAGAGCTCTTATTTTCATACTTATTCTTGATCGCCTGCATATCTGAAACAGCGGCATCTGCCTCGCGAGAAAGACGCGACTCCATTTCGCGAAAATCCGCTATTTGTCGATTCAAATCTTCAATAGCCTTTGATGCAATCAGCAACGCTTCAGTCATTTCGGACAAACGAACAGTATCCTGCTCATGCGCTACCTGAAGCGAATTCATGAGCTTCGATTTTTCATTAATTTCGTTACGAAGAAGACCTATTTCTGAATTACGATTGGTCACCTGCGATTCGAGAAATCGAACCCAGCTTCCAATATCACGTTGTTCTGTGGCCTCTTTTTCAGACACCATTTTCTCCTTTGATATCCGCTCTTGAGGATCGGAAACCTCCAGAGATTCTGAAGACCTAAAAGGGACATAGACAAATGAATGGCGGAAGGAAAACTTTTCCCAAAGTGAAACTCCAATTCGCCGAAACACAGGATATCGAGTATAAGTACACCACGGAGAACAAAATTCGTGACCCTAAAAAACTGGTACATTGTAGAATCTGGAAGGAGATTTTGCGGCCCCTTTAGTCTAGAGGAAATCCGCGAATCCCGATGCACAATGTCCAAGGGGACATATCTCATTCGAGGCTGCGTAGATCCTATTTATGCCCGAGACGAGGTTGGTTTTCAAGAAATTGCAGAGCTAGGATACTTACTCGAATCACCCGAAGGTCTAACCTCCATTTTGCCCACGCCTTATTCAAAAATTCGGACCTCTGCCAGTGACGAGTTTTTGTCGGTTGCAACAAACGACCTTTCAAGCAGCAAAAATGACACACCGATCGCACCACTAAAAGGAAAGTTTACAGAGTTTTTAAACTGGATAAGCAAGATAAAGTCTATAAAGAAAACAACAAGCGGAACAACTCTTCTCGCGTTGCTTTGCCTTTTCGCTTCCCCACCAACCAACAATGCATCTTCAAAGTACTGGCTCCAAAACCGACTCTCCGCTAAAACTCTGACTCCTACTTTTTCCGTGATGCTCAACAACGCAGTTGTCCATAAACTTTCACGCAATTATTCTACCTATTCTCAAAGCATAGATGCCCTGGAAAGTCTTCGACTCAACTCCTCCGATGACCAACTTCCTTCGGCATCTTGGACAGCCGCCGTTCAGAAAGTCTCAATTTTAAGCGACAACAACACCTATTTTCCAGCAAACTCGGATCCGAACTCATTAACATATTTGGCAACAGATTTTCTCACAAAAAAATCTCTCAATGAACGCGCCGAAAACTTTGCCTTGGCAAAAATTGCAACCGAGAGCCAACGCATCACAGACATGTTCTTTGTTTTCGGTGGCAAAGCCCGCATCCAAGGAATCAACTCGAGCACGAGTCCAGGAAATCTTTTTGCAACGCTCTGGAATGGAAAAAGGGGAATTAACCGGGAACTTGCAATTCCGGACGAGGCACTATCAAAAGCCAGTGACTGTCTAAAACAGATCGATGCTCATTTTGAATCTATCCAGGACAACGAGATAACTTTCCGTAATAGACTCGTATCAAGAGCCCTTTGGGCCAATCTACAACTTCTCATGCTCGCACAAGTAAAACACAACAAATTCGATATTCATGAAGAACTTCCGCAAATAGAGCGAGTCGCACACAAACTACCGAAACTGGATCAAACAATTATTATCAAAAATATTCAGGAAATAAACACTACTCTGCAGCAAGATCTCAATATAGAAATAATCACGCAGAGTCGTATCAAAATCATCGAGCAACTGCAAACTGAAGACAGAATTCTCTGCAATCTAACACAAAGTGCAATAGCAGCTGACTTCATCCTACAAACGGAGCATATCTCGAAACTTTCATTCGCAAAAAATTCAAACCACACAATGCAACCAACAATCAAACTTCGCGACCTTTCCCAGAACTGCCTTATTGGATCCGAAACATTTATTCCTTTAACGTCGAAAAGTGAACAGACGAAAAACAACAGAGTACCGGCACGAAACATTCTTCCCGTTACGGCTGCAATCCCAATGGATTTTCCGTCGGCTCTTGCAAAAAATGCTTTCGCGTCGCACCCGATAGGGGCCATAACACCGGAAAATCTTTTTTCGATAGAAAGTACCGAAACTTTGTGGC
>CAIZES010000376.1 GCA_903932045.1 uncultured Silvanigrella sp.
ACAAAATGCTCTAAGAATCCAAATGTCCGGCGTGTTTGTAGCGGGGTGCAAGACGAGATTTTGTCAGGCGCTCTGTGTCCCCTAACCAGGGAATTGTAATTGTCGCTGGAAGGGAATTGTAATTGTCGTTGACCACACAGCAGCATTTTCTTCGATAAGTGCATCGCACGATTTGCCAGGGCTTGGATGAGTGACAACCTCTTTCACGCCCTCTCGAATCCACTGCAGCGCCGTTGAACGTGGAATGTGCAGCTCGGGAAAAAGATCGGCATTGCCAGAGTGCGCAATCGCGTTCCTCACTCGGATGTCATACGTCCGCTTTGCCATGCGCCCCTCGTTGTTTGGTTCGTGATGAGGCTATGATAGCATGGCTGAGAAGTCTATTTGCGTAGGGTAAATCGCAAACTGTTTGCTAGAGCCGCGATGGTTTGGTGCAGTGGCTAGTTCTAGAGATCCTGTTGTTGCCAGATTTCCAGATCGGTGGATGGCCATTCGTGGTGCCAATTTGTAAATCGTTCAATACGATAGGGCTCATAGAAATCTTGACCAGGTTTTTCGAAATAGAATCCTTCCCCGAGATAGTAGGCAGCGTGAACAGCTTTTTCATTTTTAACAAAAAGAAGAATGTCTCCGGCATTGGCTGAAGTCGCTCTCGTTTTTTTGTATCCCATGTCTTTCAAAAAGCGACAAAACGGATCCCAATGCAGCCAAAGTCTGTGAATGTCACTATCAGTCATCCGCGACACCGCGCTAGCTGCGGCTGCGAAACAGTTCGGACCTGAACAATTTGAAAATTTATTTGGCAGGCGATTGCAGCGTGCCCTTCTTAATTGTTGTTGCGCAAGCTTCGGAAGTTCGTTTATTGGTGTGCTTGAATAGATTTGAATTTCACTCTGGGCGAACCAGGCCTTTACCGCGGCGCTGCGTTCTGGCAAGGTGAGCTGCAGCCAACTCCCGGACGTGAGCCATTGGCGGTCATTAATGGCATGTAGTTTTTGTTGCATTGATTTGGAAACAAGATTTCTTCGAAAGAGCGTTGGAACTCCGATTTGAAGTTGTTCAGATGCAAGCTCAACTAGAGTATCGCTTGGTAGATTTTCGATTCCATAGGGCTGAATCCAAGCGCAATAGTCTGAGCGTTGAAGAGCGTAATCGTACCAGGTTCGTTGATTCAAAGACCAGATCTCGGATGTCTGTGCTTTTGCTTCTTCAGTAGTCAAAATTATGGGACTGATCCTCTTGAACAAGCTTATATTCTTTTTTGTGGCAAAAATGAGATCACCTGTGGTTGGAGCGCATTGATGCCAGCGTCTAAAGTCTGAAGGTTTTGGGCGCAGTTTCATGAGTTCTTTTAGTCTCCAACTCTGCATGGAAAATAATGGAAATTAAGTTCAAGTTCTATTTCTTGTCAATAATCTTCCGTGTTGCAGGTGCAGTTGCTCGTCTAGGTAAATTGGGCGTTGAGAGCCCCAAAATGCATTCATCGGGTTGCACTCTTCCCTGAATGGCTTGGAGTTGCGCAAACTCTTTCTGGGCCGATGCGCGAATTTTGGCGGCTTCGTCTTCGGAGTAGTGCTCGGAAATGAACTCCGAAAGTTTGGGATACTCAGAGTTGTTCATTTCATCTCCTTGTGTTGTGTCTTTAAGCTTAGGCATTTTCCCACAAACAATGTCACAGTTTGAAATGCTTCTTCGAGCGATTCTTGAAGCGAAGCGTCGGCTGCGAGTGCTGGCCAGCGAGCTTTCCAAGACTCTGGAGGTGGGGAAAGCTTTGCGGGAAGGGGATGAGTTGCGCGGTGCGCAAAAACGATGTGAATGGCGCGGACGCATGCAGCGGGCGACAACGAATGTCGCCGCACAAGCGTTGTCATGTCTATCAGGTCTTTGGCTCTGGTGTTCTCTCCTTCTTGGCGAGGGAATGTGTACGCGTGCAGCTTTTCTGCAAAGTGCTGCGCCGTTGAAATAACTTGGATATTGCCGGGTGCTATTCCTGCCATGGCAATTAGTCTTCCGGTTTTAATCTCATCAATTTCGGTAACAAGTGCATCGCCAAAAACAATATCGATAAGAAATTTTTCCCAGTTTTCTTGCCCAAGACGACATTCGACTTCTACGCGAAATCCGCATGCCGATGGCCCCTGGGCCTCAATCTCTTTCACAATCCCGTTCAATACAAATTCAAAGCGGTCGTTGCTGTCAATGGGTGGTTGAGAGAGTTCACGCAGCGTTCGTATCAGGAATTTTCCAATTCCATCTTTTGTGTTGTCGGAAAAGATGATCTCATCTGGAATTTTGACGCGAGCCAAAAAATCGAGATCCTTGGTGGAACGAGCAATGCGACCAAGTTCATCGAGTTCAAGACTGCGAAGTTCGAGAGCGTGTGCTCCTTTGAGAACAAAAAAGCCACTTGCGGCAACGCGACGTGTGAAAACCTCGAAGGCGGCGTCTCGACGCAAACGCTGGAGAGCGATGCCCGTTGTTTTTGAAAATTTTATCAGAGCTGCTTGAAGAACCTTTCTAAAAGAAATGGCCTTTTCAATTCGCTCTCGTTTGGACTCCGTCATGTTTTTCCTTTTTTCAGTGCTTCTCGCAGAAATTTGGAGGCATGTTCTCTTGCTAATTTCTTTGGAATTGCTGCTCCTTGAATTATTGCCTCAATGGAGTCAAGAGTGACAACTCCTTTTTCAATGCCTTCGAGCAGGGCGGCTCTTAATAACTCGGGGTCACCATCGCCTCGGGCAAGAATTTGGAGCACGGCCCAAAGTGCGCAGGCAACATTGATAGACCCCTGAACTTCCCAGTGCTCCTCCGGTACTGTTTCTTGGATGATGCGAACATCGCCTGGCGGCTGTGACATCGCTCGAATGGCGATGTTGTCGGGCATGACAATGTTGATATTGGCTGGATTAAAATCGCCGAGGTTTCTGAGTGCCAATGCGGTTTCGTGTGAAAAAATGCAGCGAGGCTCTGAGCCGCCTTTGGATCGAGACCAGAAGGAGACAAGAACGAGATCTTCGTGGGACGAGGGTGGAAACGCGGCCACGCGGAACACCCCCCGCGAGAGGCGCACCCACTGCCCCGATGCGACCTGCCTTGAATGGTTGTTGGTTTCGTAGCCGGAAATTTTTGCCTGCGATGCCGTGAAGTATCCTTCCTGACGCGCGGCGATTTCAAAGAGCCGGTCTCGGTTGTTAAAAGCTTTTCCCAAAGTTTCCTCCCCGTAAAGGGCCCATGCTGCTGGCGATCGCGTAACCCACCCCTCTTTGTAGTATATTACATCAAAATGATGATATTTACTACAAGACGAGTTTGTGACGCCCTAGAGGGAATGGGCGCGCAATTTGCGACCAGTTGCGACCAACGAGGGCGCGCGCCCAAGAACGTCCGTGGATCTCGGTGGACAAACTTATGAGTGGATGTTGTTGTGAGAGTTGAGCTTTGTGAGTTTTATCGGCGGGTTACAGGGCGGTTTTGAGTAACCCGTCCATCCCGCCATTTTTAAGAAGCTCGCAGCAATGCGGGCTTTTTTGTTTTCCGGTTCTGAATTGCTGTTATGTGATGGTGTCAATCGTAAGTCTTAAATTCTTTTCGTCACGTCCTATCAACCCTTAGGTTTCTTTTAGAACTCTGAACCAAAACCTCACAAGCTGTTATTCGTTGTCGTAATAATTACGCAACATGCGAAATAATCCGTATTTGAAGCGGCTCTTCGGGGACCAAGGGGCACTGCACACTACACAACGTGCTCTCTGTATTTGCAGATTCACCAGCAATTGTGACGCAGTTGCTTTCCCTTGGTGAGGTCCCGTCTCGAGAGTTCATTTCCAAAATTCCTTAAGCTGGGATTGCCTTGAGTTCACTTTTCCAGAGCTCGTGTTTCCGAAAGCAGGCCCGGATGTTTCCAACGAGATGTCTCGCTGTAGCAACTATGGCGCGCTGCTTTCCTCTTCTTGCGGCAATGTTCCGGTATATGGAGTTCAAAACGGCATCGGCTCGGATTGCATTCCAGGCCGCCTCAACCAAAACGCCTCTTAGCCGACTTGCTCCCTGGCGTGTGATGTGTCCTCGGCGGGTCTTCTCGCCCGAAGAGTGTTCACTCGGAGTCAAGCCTGTAAAGCAGAAGAGTGCGCGTTCGTTTTTGAATTGGCTCATGTCACCAAGTTCATTTGAGAGCGTTCTCGCAGCGAGCGGCCCAATTCCGGGAGCACTGCGGTACGTCTTCTCCTTTTCGCCGTCGCTCTTTGCCTGTTCCAGCAGTCTTTTATCAATGGTTTTGATCTCCTCGCGAAGCGCACTCCAAATGTTTGTCATTGCATTGAGAGCAGAATGAACCTCGGGTGGAAGCTGTGCTGCAAGAAGGCGAGCGACGAAGTGCTTGTTCACATGTTGAGGGAGATCCGGAATTTCTATGCCGAGGTATCGAATCTTTGCGAGTATTTGCGTTGCAATTTTGCTTCTTTGTTGCATAAGCTGCTCTCGCGTTCGCGTGAGCATTCTATGCTCTTCTTCCTCAATTGTCGGTATTCTGATTCCCTTCAGTCGATGCAAAGATAGAAGTTCGGCGAGTTTTCTCGCATCTCGCTTGTCGGTTTTCACGCGATCATTTGCGGCGACTTCAATGGCAGAAGGATTGATAACAATGTTTTCAATGCCGTTTGCTTCGAGTGTGCGATGGAGCTTGAATCCAAAATATCCAGCCTCATAAGCTGAGCAAACTTTCGACCCTGCAAAACGCTTCAGATATTGCAGAAGAGCCTGGGCATCGGCGGGCATTGATGCTTTTCCAACGATCTCCGATTCGCAAACAACGCAGACAGAGTACGTTGTCTTGTGAACGTCGATACCAACAAACACGGTTTTTCCGGCGAGCGACTGTTTGGGGTTCATGACTCGTTCCTCCTTGGTCAACGTAGCAACAGAAGGAATTCTAGCTCTCGGAATCGAGCTGCCTAGCAAAACTTTGAGTTCGAGCCGCAAAGTCATTGCATTCCGATTGGCCTTTGCTTTTCCGGCTCAACTGGTGCAACCCCGGTTTGCAGTGTTGCCGGTTTCCACCCTGGAATCAGCATTATCACTACACGGTAGGTTTTTCTGGAGGCCGAATTTGAGGCCATTTTGACCCCAAATTTGCTACACATTTGCTACACACCCATCTGAATCGTTTTGGCGACCCCAGATGCTGCCTTCCAAGACTTATTCAATAACCCGGAGCGAAATCTGCACGAGTCCATTTTTTGATTTTTCGGCTTCGTATGCTTTTTGCAGAGTTGCATTTTCTTCGATAAGTGCATCGGACGATTTGCCAAGGCTCGGATGAGTTACAACCTCTTTCGCACCCTTGCGAATCCATTGAAGCGCCGTTGAAGGTGGAATGTTGAGATCGGGAAAAAGATCGGGATTTCCAGAACGCGCAATAGCATTTCTTACTCGGATATCATACGTCCGCTTTGCCATGCGCCCCTCATTGTTTTGTTTGTGATAGGGCCATAGTAGCATGGCTATGAAATGGATTTACGGTGGGTCAAGTCCAACTTGGGTTGGCGGGCAGCACTGATGATTAAAGAAAACCCAGTGAATAGTGAAGCGTCAGATAGCCGCCACCAAGAATAAATACCAGTGCTGCTCGCCAAGAGAACTTGAACATTGGCCGGCGAAAATCCGTTCCTCGGTTCCAAAGTGATCGAAAAAGAGCTGTGTTCTCTGCAAAACTCGGTATGTTCAATTCTTGAGTTATCGAACCCGTTTGCTACACACGGGCAGCGATTTGCTACATTTGCTACATTTGCTACACGACAGAGTACAACACGGTGGAACTCGGTAGAACTCAGTGGAAGTGGCGGCTGTTAGAAATGATTGGGACACCTAAAAAACTATCTCTTATCAACTTGTTGCAAAATGGTCGCTCGATTCCCGTCCATCCCGCCATTACCATTGCAAGCCATCGAACTCGCTGGCTTTTTTCTTTCAAAAATCCATTTGCGACCAATTGCGACCAGCGAGAGCTCAAACCGGGATTGAAACCGGTTCGAAGGAGTTCTCGGTCAGGTTGAGTTGGAAGCGTTTACCCGTGCTGCCTTTCAAGACTTCTTCAATTTTGCCCAACGGATATTCGTTCGCCACGTTCCATAGTCCTCAATGATTTGCGTTCTTTGTCAGAACTTGTTGGAGCACCCCCGATCGGGCATAGACGAATTTTTGGGGCGGGCCATTTTTTGTTTTTGCGAGAGATTCTGAGTTACGATTTTTGATTATGCAGGA
>CAIZES010000377.1 GCA_903932045.1 uncultured Silvanigrella sp.
CTTCTCAGGTGACTGAACCCGAAGCGTCACGGCTGCTTTCTCGGAGCCTCCTGGCTTGTAGTAATGATATTTCAGGGCGCTCTTCGAGATGTTCTTCATCTGAGAAAACGTAGCCACACTCAAGCCTGACAAACTGAATTCTTTTACGAGCTGCGCCCACACTTTGTCACCGAGTCTTTTTGAATACGAATTCGCCATGTGTCCCCCAATAATTCATAAAATCGTTTGGTGGGATTTATGCGTCCTACAAAAGTTGGCTTCAATATGGGTGGGACTTGGCGCTTACCGCTCGGATGCTGCATACCGCTTGAACGGAGCAAAGAGCGACGCAATCACGCTGATGAATGCTATTATATTGTCTGTGCCGAAGTTGATACCGCCGATGAAATTCCCGACGGAATGGAAGCGACAACAATCGCAGCAGGACGATACGCTGTCTTTACGCATAAAGGAAAGCTTGACACACTTGAACACACGTTACGATATATCTATGGCGCATGGCTTTTACGATCTGGCGCCGAGTTACGCGACGTACCCGATTTAGAAATTTACGACGAACGATTTATTCCCGACTCAGACGAGTCCGAGTTTGACATCTGCATTCCCGTAAAGTAGTTTGAAGAGATATGCGTAGAATCTCATCGAAACAGACATTTTTTTTCAAAAAAATTTTTCATGTGTATTGTTCCGGTGCTCATGGCAACATTCGGTTTTGCTTTTTTTAAAAAACTCGTATGGGATCTTGCTGATGAAGTTTATGAGTGCTGCTTCCCCGGACTGCTTGGATTTTGCTCTATGGATTTGCATTCGCCACAACACATAGTCCTTAATCATTTGTGCACTTTGTCAGAACTTGTTGGAGCATCCTCGATCAGACACAGACGATTTTTTGGAACGAGCCATTTTTTGTTTTTGTGTGAGCTTCGAACGCCGGCGAAGCAAAGGATAGCCACAGAGAGTCTTACTCCTTCGGGCCATAGACGCTGGCCTCAATTTAAATTAAACTATTGTGGTTGGAGGTTACATGTCTACTCAATCTGAAATTTTGCAAAAGTTGAAAGAAATTCGTTCCGAGCTGAAACGTGAATACGGAGTGTGCGAGCTTGGTGTTTTTGGATCTACTGCCCGCGGCCAGGATTCAGGCACGAGTGATCTCGATATTTTGGTTGAGTTTGATGAGGATCGGCCGGCCGATTTCTTTATTCTGTCTGCTCTTGCCGACGCGCTCAAAACAGCAACTGGTCGTGAAGTGGATATTGTAACGAAACGCGCTATTGCAAGAAAAACCCGCTTAAAGCAGCGCGTTGAAAGGGATGTGATTTATGTCTGAAAAAGACACTGTTCTTATTGATGACATTATTGAATCCATCGGGAAAATTGAGTCGTACATATCAGGCATCACGTTCGAGGGATTTTCGTGCGATGACATGCGCATCGACGCCGTTGTTCGTAATTTGGAAATTATCGGAGAGGCCGCAAAAGGGATTTCGGACGCGAGCAAGTCTCATCTCACTGAAATTGACTGGAAAGGAATGGCCGGAATGCGGGACCGGCTTATTCACGCGTATCATTCCGTTGACGTTCTCATTGTTTGGAAAACTGCAACCGAACGTTTGCCCCCCATTTCCTCGGCATTACGCATATTCGTAGAGCGCGGTTAAAAAAATGCGCAATCGTGCGAATGATTCGCCTTTGGCCCAGCGACACAGAATACGAGAATACCGGAGACCGGTGTGCCGCCAGCGGGGGCTATACGTTGCATGCCAACATCGCAATTAAGGCGAAAGATAGGGAACGGCTGAGACATCTCATTCGTTATATGGCGCGGCCTTCAGTTTCAGATGAGCGCATTGAGCTGGTTGCATTGGTTCCTCTACCAAAATTTCACCTATTACGACCTATTACGACATATTACGCTATTACGGAGTTCTCTCACCCCATGCAAAATATCGCTCAAAAATAGTGCCCGCACCAAAGAATGATAACACAGCGTCAGAGCAAAAAGCAGGGGGAGTGGGAACGAAGAAAAGAAGATATTATTCCTTTGCATAACTGCTCAAGAGAACTTTCGCTATCGATATTTTATGATGAAGGTTCTGGAGAAAATGGCGGATAATATTCAGTATCAACGGAAAATTCGGGTGAATATAAGAGTCATGACGGCGATGGTGCAAATGTAAATGATTTTCATTCCTCGGAGCCAGTCAATAATAATTTGAATATTGAAGGGACTTGGGTTGATAAGAATAGTCTCGTTTTTAGTGAAACGGACGTATCGATAAGTTATAAAGAAACGTCTGCGATGACTTGAATTCGGCAGCGAGAAATGCACAGAGTCAGCAGGATCGCGACTTGGTGGGTATCGCTGAAAGCACGCTGAAAGCACGCTGAAAGAACGCTGAAAGAACGCTGAAACAGGCACAAAGTCGACTAATAAAGGGTGACGCAGAGGGTGCTCGCGTGCGAATGGCGGCCCACAATGGTGTTGTATCGCGCAAACTCATTCAGTCCAACAGAGATTATGTGAAGGTGGTTCAAGAACGAAAACGCTGGGAACGGGGCCATGATTCCAGATGCCAAGGAATAATGCGACTCAGGCGTTGTTATTCTTCGGAGAA
>CAIZES010000378.1 GCA_903932045.1 uncultured Silvanigrella sp.
AGGAACCGCCGAAACAACCTGCACGAGATCTTCCCACTGCCAATCCGTTTTGATTGCAAAGTCTGGATTTGAGTAGACTCCATGGCCCAGTCTCACAATGACCCCAATCTTGGCGTAATAGGACAGGGTGCTTGCGGACACCCCCAGCGCCACTGCTTCTTGGGAGGTGAAGGATGGTTTCTGTAAAAGGACTTGAATTTTGGTGAGTTCGGTTTTCTTTCTCATGCTTTATCTTTTAATATAGGAACCCACTATGCATCAATGGGTGCTAACATGAAATTATGGACCCGCCACCGACAGAGATCCCCTTGGGTTGTCCCGACTTTGGCACTTTTAAAATAAAAATTCGTTTCATATTGATAAATTATTTGAAATTAAATTCAAAAAAAGGCCACTACAACCCGATGAGGGGTTAATGCGCCTGGCGTTTTGGAAATTCCTGAAGAAGCCTTTGGTGAGGCCATTGCCAACGCTATCGTGCATCGCGATTATTTTGTGCGCGCCCCTATTCAGCTGCGCATTTTTGAAAATCGCCTTGAATTGGAAAGTCCTGGAACGCTCCCAAACACCCTGACAGAGCAAAATATCCAGCTTGGCATTCATATCGAACGTAATCCCATCATCCTGAGTGCGCTGGAGCGCAATAAAACGTTTCGTTATAGTGGCCGTGGGACGGGCATCTGGTCAACGACTTCTCCGCCATTGTGCCAAAGTTGATGTGTCTGTGGGATTTCATAACGATAAGCAGAGAGCCACGTTCCGTGTGGTATTTCACAGGAATCAAGCCGAACACTAAGGTGTTGGCGCGCAGTCATCGCAACTCTCCTTTTCGGACGTGAACAACGCGCCCTTTTTTGCCGCGTCTAATAATTTTCTTACATGCACAAATATGCAATACTTGTTCCGCTGTGATTTTTTGAATCTAAAAATCATCCTCTCTTCATATTTCGCTTACTGAACGGAAGAATCAAATTTCAGATTAGAGCACTGTTTCTGTTGGCCGTTCGCCGTTCCCGTTCGCTGTTACGAACAGTTTCCCGTTCAAAATTCCCTGCAAGGTACATTCTGAATCCGACACTGAAACTATTTCTATTTACCGAAACAGAATCTGCTTCAGAGGAGAAACTCATACGAATGCAAAATGGTTCTTCTTCAATAACACTTATTCACGGCTCAAAACGTCGGAGTGAAGAACAATCAACGGAATTTCGGGGGAAGATCCCATTCTTAATGGAGGTCCCCAAGCGCCCGCCCCGCGTCCCACAAAAAGTTTCATACCCTCAACCACAAACAAACCAGAAGAAAAACGTGTGAACAAATGAATAAACCAAGTCCACGGGAAAAATTGTCCACCGTGGGTGTGCCCAGAAATTTGAAGATGCACCCCTGCCCTCGCGGCAGCTTGAGCCACGTTGGGATTGTGTACAAGCAAGATACGCAGCATTTCTGCAGGAGGAACCGTGTTCAACGCACGTACGATGTCTGGTTTTTCGGCTGGAGGAAAATCTTTTGCCTGAGCATCAGGAACTCCAACAATAGCAAGTGCCCCTTGGCCACGCTGAATAATTTGAGAACTCTTCATAAGAGTAATAAAACCGAGTTTGCGCAAAGTTTCAAGCCAGACGTTCACGTCCCAATAATATTCGTGATTTCCTGTAACAAACAACACACCGTGTTCTGCACGCAATTCGCGCAATGGCGCATAATCAGAAACAAGATGCCTTGGAAGGCCCTCGGCAACATCACCCACAAATACAATAACATCAGGGGTGCCTGCATTGGTTAAATCCACAACTTTGCGAACAAACTTTTCACGGAACCACGGGCCAACATGCAAATCGGAAATCACCCCAATACGAAAACCATTGAGATCGGGATGAAGGTTAGGCAAAGCTATTTTAACTTCGTTTACAACGGGATTCATACAGCGATGAAATCCGTATGCTGTAAAAAGAAAAGCAACAACAACGCATGCAAGGCTGTGAACAGCACTTATTTCACTCATAATATTCTGAAGAAAATCAGACTGCCGCTGCATAATCAGAAAATAGAATGCACCTAACATGGCATGCAAGATATCAATAATGACAACCACCGTGAGCAAACACGAAAGCCAACCCATTACGAGGTACGAAACTTCCTGTACAAAAATAAGAATTCTTGCCCTACCGGAGCGGTGTCGTTCCATTTGAAATGCGAATATTCCTCCAACACTCAGAAGAGCAATTCCAGCGAGAAGACACCACAAAAAAAGAATGACTTCCGCTGAGAATGGAAGCCCCGCTATAAGTTGTTGCCCCAAATACCAAACGGAACCACAAATAAAACTCAAAAACACTGTTATAAAAACCAAAACAGCGATCATAAAAACAACACACCAATAAGAAGTAGAAGCGGCTACTGGAGCTTAAGATGCAAAACTCAGGCAATGCCGCAGGCTAGAAAAATTCCGTAACAAACAGGAGCTGCAAAAAGAAGAGAGTCGATGCGATCGAGCACACCACCATGCCCTGGAAAAATCCAACCGCTGTCTTTATATCCGGAAACGCGCTTGACCGCACTTTCAACAAGGTCGCCAATTTGACCCGATGCCCCCATTAAAATTCCCGCAAAAATAGCAACAGCCCAGTGCATTTGAAACTCAAAAAACAAATTGAGCACAACTGCAGTTGCCGCACTCCAAACCAATCCGCCAACACTGCCTTCCCACGTTTTTTTGGGAGAAACAGCAGGAATAAGCTTTCGCTTTCCAAGAGATACTCCGGTGAAATATGCTCCCGTATCACCCATGTAGACAACGGCAATGGCAAACCAAAATGGAGCGTTCCAAAGCATTTTTCCGGCCTGAAGTTGAACCAAATTCAACAAAACCAAACCGGGCAAAGCCAAATAAACGAACCCTGCAAGATAGGCCATCCAAACCTGAACAGCTTTTTCTAATTGAGAATATTTGCGCCAAACAAAAGCGGCATTCACCAACAATAAAATGGCACACCAGGCTCCATTCAGCCCCACAAGCAATTGAGGCCGACAGGAAGAAACGCAAAATACGCCTTGTAACATTAAGGGAACTGCGTATGTTGCACCAAAAAACCAGTGTTTCAAACCAAGTTTAGGGCTTTTCACATCGGTATCGCCTTTTTGGGCCCAACACATTGCCAAAAATTCTGCACCACCAACTGCAACAAAAACAAACAAAACAGAGAGCGTGAGAAAAGCGGAATGCACAAAACCAAAAGCAGCAAAACAGCCCAAAGCGAGAACAGCACCAGTCAGGATTCGGGTTAACATTCGGAAATCCTTTTCATAACGTAATTTGTAATTGCAGGAACAATATCACTATTGCAAATTCGGCGCAGTATAGCATTGTTCTCGCTAATCACAACTTGCACAGTTGCTCAGCGGCCACAGGAATTGCTTATCAGGCAACTTGTTTTTGTCTTGAGAAAGCAATCAGCACACAGAAGGCACATGCGGCCAAGCCAGGTCTCGTCGGGAGCCATAGTTCTGGACTGGTGCTTGGAGCCAGCACTCTTTTCACTTGCAACACCATGCCCACACTGTAGTCATTGTGGTGCAACCGTGAGCCATCCCCATCGATGGGTTCATAACCCACATGCCTGAGCTGCCATTGCCGCGCACCAATCTATTTTCAGCCCCCATACATGGATCATTTGTCTCAGAGGGATCTTTGGGCACAAAGCCGGCTGGACAACTTTGTCCGATCGCTTGAATGATGCAGTAACTCCCAGGGGGCCAGGTTCCACTTGGAGCGGGAGTTGGCGCTGGGCTGCAAATTGGTGTGCCGTTTTGATAGTTTCCAACAGAAATCTTTCCAAGCGAGCTACAATCGCCACCACCACTGGAAAGCTTATCGGCAAAATCGGCGGTTCCGGCGTGGGTCGCCCAAGCGGCAGTGCCACAATTTGGAGTTCCATTGGGATTAATGCCTAGCACAACCTGATTTTGACCGCACATTGTTTGCGACGGCCCGTACTTGAGCGCATTTTTGCAACCTCCACCCGGAAAAATTGGTCGGGGTGGCGGTGGACTTTTCAATACGGGATCGGGCCTCGAATCATTGATTTTAATATCCAAATAGGGATCACCCGTAACCTGGTCGAGTGTGCAAATCGCTGTCAATGTGTAGTATTGTCCGCGCTGCGGGTTGATTGCATTATTCTTGTCATCCCGCAAACAAGTTGTGTAATTTCCATTAATGCACCCCCCGCATTGTGTGTCCTGTGCGGGTACTGTATTGCCACAATTTAGCAGCCTACCAATTTCATTTTGAATGGAATTCTTATCAATAAGATTTCCCACAGAACGCACGCTTTGGGTTTGTTGAAAAATCATTTTTGCAACTGCAGCACTAACAATCATCAAAATAGCAGCAGCAATCACCACTTCCGCAAGGCTAAAACCTCTTTCTGATATTTTCAAAGCGCCCCCCTCAATTGCTCTCAATTAATTTAGATAAATATTAATTAATATTTCATTTCGAGGCAAACGTTCCCTCGAGTTGTCTGACTTTGCGAACGCTAATAGCAAAAAACTGCAATTTGGGCTGGGCTCAATGTTCTTTCTTTTTGCTTCTTTCACTTGCGAGCCACGCAGGCGGGAGGAAGATAGCAACAACGCCCCTTCAAAGGGCGTTGCACCCGTTTCGCCAGAAAAGCGATCGTTGCCCCTTATTTGATCTATCCTATTTGATCTGTCTCATTTGACTTTTGAATGCTTACCCATTACCTCAGTGTTTTGCTCCATAAGGAGTCAAATGCAAAAAAGGAGTCTACATATGAAAAAAGTTTCTTCATTCACTCAATTGCTCACCATTGGCACTGTGCTTGCCGCAGCAACCTCTCTTTCAGGTTGTATTCTAACCGGCACCGTCGGCAGACATCGTGACTACGATCACCGCATTTGCACGGGCGGCGGCTGGTGTAATAACGGTGGCTGGAACAACGGTGGCTGGAACAACGGCGGCTGGAACAACGGTGGCCGGAACAACGGCGGCTGGAACAACGGCGGCTGGAACAACGGTGGCCGGAACAACGGCGGCTGGAACAACGGCGGTAACCCCTTTCCTGGTAGACACGGCGGCGGCTTTCCTGTCCCAGGAAGACCCAACTTTTTTGTTGCTGAAAATTCCCCCGAAAACTTCTCCCCAGATGCAAACATCTCCGAGAATTTGACCAACGGCGAAAACACATCGGACGAGCTCATTACATTTTCGGAATATGTGCGCACACTCGATCCCACCGCACTCAGCAACCACTACGGTCTGAAAGTGGAAAGCACAAAACGTGTTCTTGATGCAGCAAGTGCTGCACTGGATGGCGATCAATCCAAACTGCTGGAACTTGGCTTTAGCAAGTCCGATCTCAAAGCTTTGGCAAATCTCGAGGTTCATGGTGTGGCCGATGTCTCATTTGAAAAAGTGGCTGCCAACCTCGAAGCTCCTGCAATTCTGATCAAAGGACTTGTGTCACGTCTTATTGTACTTGCATACAATATTGATCAACGCGAACAACAATAAAAATAAAATATGCTGCCATATCATTATAAAAAACTGACATGTCAGCATTAATTATCGGTTCTATCGTCATTCTATCGTCATTCTATCGTCATTCTATTTTCAATTTATGCCAGTTTTTTAACAGTTTCTTTTCTTGGTCTGCGCACACGTTTTTCTAACCACTGCAGCCATTATATCATTTTGCTTATACTCAACCTCTACCTGAATTAATTAAAATCATTACAAACACTTGCAATTTTGTTGACCAACCGGTAAGAAATGTTTCAAGCACAGCAAAGGCAAGGAAATAGATTCGTCCCGGCGGAGGCGCTCCTAGCGTTTCTATTCTTCCGGCTTAAGTCCTCTCAGAGATCTTTCCTTCGTTGCCGCACTCCTGGCTTTCACAAGATCACCCTTAATAGAGTAAGCAATAGCAACATTATGATACAATTTAATGGACTCGGGCTCCAGTTCAATGCCTCGTTCGTACGCTTTAATGGCATCATCGAGCTTGCCCAACTTCCGATACGTTACGCCAAGCATATTGTACGCGTATTCAAGGTGAGCGTTTCGGGCAATAAGGCGCCGGCAGCATGCAATCACCCTATCGGGTTCGGCACCATCGAAGGCTTCGCGAGTGGACGATTTCAAAACGTTAACATCAGCTTTTGGGCCAATAAGTTTCAAGCGTCGAGCATCGTTCATGGAGAGCAAAAAACGACGAAGCGCTTCTGATGAATCATCGTTCTTAAGATATTCCTGATAGCGTTCCTGAAAAAACTTTTCCAACTCATCTTTCTTTTTCGCCTTTGCCAAAGCAAAATAAATTTTCTTGAAGGATTCAAAACTATTGTGATCCTGCAACATCGCAGCAGAAATCATTTCCATGTCAACATTTCCACTGGCAATAGATCCCAGTACTTTGGGAAGAATCTTTTCAAATTCCTTTTTGCCATCAAGGCATTCACGATGAAAATTCACAATGGGCTGTTGAAGTTGAGCTAAAGAATCGACAAACAACGCATTGTTCGGGTCTTTATCATCAAGAGTTGCAATTTTTGTAAACAAGGTATCGGCAACACCACTTTGAACAAGGGCTCTTCCAAGTTCGGTTGCCTTTTGAGCATCCGCGGAATTGCGTTTGACCTCACCCATAAGTCGTATTGTGGGACTGTCCAATCGATCTTCAACCCCAAGAGCGTTCACCAGATCTTTTTGAGCTACAATCGCGCCCAAACCACCCAGATATTCCATGAATGATTTTGTGCCGGTATACTTATCGGACAAGCATATGACACGGGAATTCAAGAGTCGGGCCTGAGCGGCCATCAGCGTCACATTGTTCTTATTTGCAACACCGTCCGACTCAAGTCCAGCAGGAATTCCCGTAGAGTTTTTGCCAAAATGAAACTACTCAATGGCTTGTGTTGGAAGCCAAGGAACCACAGTATTCTCAAAACTCACAACAGTTCCAAATTCCAAGACCGCCGTATCGTTTGGCCTACTAAAAACAGACTCTAATCCCAACGGCTGAATAAGATCAATTTCGGAAACCCCTTGATCCAACATGTAACGGGGAATACCCAACAGTGGTTGTGCTTTTTCCACTTTGCCAAAAACTTCTTTTTGAAGATCTTCCACCGAAGCAAAACTTCCAAGCATTTCCTTTGCTATTTTCACCCTCTTCCGCTTTACAATTTCTTGTTTTGGAGCGGCCCCCTCGGGAATAGGCATTCTGGGTGGTTCAGATGCCGACATCGGTATCACTTTAGGTTCGGGATCTGGAGCTCTCAGTTCTCCCGAACCCAGTTTGATATCAGCCGCACCCACGGAAATCAGTGGCGCAACCAGTCCGTCTACAACTTGCCGTCGTTTTTTTTCGGGCGGCTGCGCAAATTTCTCCGCATCAGCAGCTTTTGAAGCCGCCAGTTGTTGATCTGCGCCTCCAGGAAGCTTCACAGCGGTTTTAATAAAACCACTCGATACCGCTTTCAATGCATCAATTTCACCTTTACTAAAAACGGCATTGGCTTCATTTCGGAAGAACTCAAGAACCTCCGAAAGTTCGGCAGATCGCAAAGTCACAGTGTTGTAATGAGAGCTTGCTAATTCCCTATCCGTTGTATTCATATTGATAGCAAGAAAAAGCTCCGACACTGAACACGATGGATTTTTTTCCACCGCACTCAAACCCAATGTTTTTCCAAGCGCATAATTTCCAACTTCAAACATACAAAAAGAGGCTTTTGTAGAATTCAAAGCCGGACCACATAGCCTTGTGATGTCGTCAAGAAGCATGCATCTATGAAGACGCTGACAAAACTTATCAACAACAAATGGAGGTACAAAATATCCGTCTGCGCCAGCTTCAATAACTTGAGCCATTTCTTTCGTTTCACTTTGGCTTACAATAACCAAAATTTTCATTTCCACATTCGAATAAATTTCACGCAAGACTTTTGTGAGACGCACAGCGTCGCTGCCCTGAAATTTAAGCCACATTATTGTCAGATCGAAATCGGAATCCTGTACATTTTAAGAGCGTCCTCGGCACTCTCCTTGAGAAGGACGTTTTGAACTCCCAAAATACCAAGAAACGTTTTCACGCTCGTTCGTTCCTGGTGACTTCCTCCAACAATCATCGCCTTTTGAATGCGCTGGGAGTTATAGAATCCTCTGCCAAAATGATCCAAAGGCATGGCAAAAGTTTTAAGCGCCGCACTTGGAATAGAAGAATCTTCTCCATTTATGGCTTGATACTGGGAAAGAAGTTTTACAACCAATGGTTTAAAAGTTGAACTCGATTGCTCAGCCTTTGAAAAATGTTCAAGAGCTTTGGTTTTGTTGTGTCTAGCCAAATAAACACGAGCCAAATCAAAATGAACCGCAGCGGAATCGTACTCCACAAGGCTTTGTTCGTAAGATTGAATAGCCGCCCGATGCCTACCCAAAGAATCAAAAAAGGCTGCAGCTGTGTATAAAAAAAGAGCCTTAAAATTTCCATTAAAGCTTTTGAGTCGCTGATACGTACTTTGCAAAACGGAGCTGATACTACCGCTGTTACAGGGCTTCTTGATGATTCCAGCAATTCCAAAACCAAGGCAAGCCTCTGCTTCTTCTTGTTCTAAGTCGGCAGCCAAAAGAACAATCATCATTGAGCTGAAATCTGGCATTTTCCGAATTTCTGCCAAAAAATTTCGACATTGCATACCATCTACTTGCACATCACAAAACAGAAGCTGGCAAGACACGCTGGCATCGGAAAGTGTTTCAAGAACGGCTTTGCCCGACGCGGAACTTTCAAGGACCTTAAAACCTGCACTCTTCAAATTAGAACGTATCATGTCGCGAAGTGCAACGCTTGAACCCAGTATTATTGCATTATTCGCCACATTATTCGCCACATTATTCATGCCATCATGCTCTCACAATTTTGGCAGCTTGATTCAGAATCTGTGCTGCTAATGCAAAATCCAATTGTGTTTCACGATCCGACAAAGCCTGAGCGGGATCGCTGTGCACTTCCAAAAACAAAGCATCGACTCCAACAGCAAGCGCAGCCCGAGCAAGGGCAGGAACAACATGTCGCAAACCACCCGAGCTTCCAACACCGGCACCCGGTAATTGGGCGGAATGCGTAGCATCAAAAACTGAGGCAAAACCCGCCTCAGAAACTTCATGCAAGTTACGATAATCAACAACCAAATTATTGTAACCAAAAGAGCTTCCACGCTCACAAATTGTGACTCGCGAATTTCCGGCGCTCACAATATCTTTTCCAATGACAAACATTTCTTCCACGGGAAGGTGCTGGCCCTTTTTCAGCTGCACGCATTTTCCCGATTGCGCCGCAGCCACAATTAGACTTTTTTCGAGGCACAAAAAAGCGGGCACCTGAAGCACGTCGCAAACTTTTGCCGCTGCAACAACTTGCTCCGCAGAATGAACATCCGTAAGCAAGGGAACGCCCACTTCTTTACCAATTGTTGCGAGCCACTGAAGGCCTTGGTCCAAACCAGGACCACGCACGCCGTCTTTGCTGGTGCGGTTGGCTTTATCGAAACTCGCCTTAAAAATATATTGAAACCCGTGTCGCGCACACTCTTCTCGTAAAAATTTTGCAACCGATAAACCAAGTTCCAACGATTCCAGCATACACGGACCAGCCATAACAGTGAGACGCTCTCGTGAAAGCTTCACGTCATTGCATACCACTCCGTCCCAATGACCAAAATACATAGGAAGCTCCCTCAGCTCAAAGTTGCCGCAAGATCACGAGACAGCCCGGGATGTCTGAACTCATCACACACAAAAGTGTGCACACCAAAAGCTTTTGCTGCATTGACATAAGCTTCAACAAATCGGACATCGATGGACCACTGAGAACGCCATCGGTAACGTGCTCCACGGGGCTCCAACAGCTCGCTCAAATGAAGAGCCACGGGCGTGCCCGAATCGCGCACCAACGCAAGGGCACGGGGGTCCAAAACACGATCGGAATAGCCAAAGGCGCTTCCAGCTTCCACCACAACAACATCAGCACCCGAAAGTTTATCAATGGCTCGCAAAATATCGGGAGGAGCCAAAAAAGGGCCGCGCTCCAAATAAACCCGGCGCCCACTTTTTGCAGCAGCCTCAAGCACATCACCCTGCCTACAAATTTCCCCTGGAATGTACAAAAAAGACGCTAGCTGGGAGGCAATTTCAATCTGACGCATCGTTGCAACAACTGCACCGCCCGCAGGAAAAATTGTAAATAATGTTTCAGGCATTTCGGGATCCGCCAACGAATCGGCAGAGACACGCCAATCGAAACAATCAAATATCGGAAGTGTTTCGCGGCACTTTTCGGCTTCACCACCCGAACGACAAACTGTTAAAATTTCAACAGGCTTCACTCATCGTCTCCTGCTGCGGAAACAGCAGCATCTTGTATGGCTTTTTTTCTTGCCACGTAATCAATAACTTTGCTCAGCAAAAAGGTTTCATCAGAATCACCATGATGAAAAACACCACCGCATCGAAAATTACGGGGATCGAACCATCTCACATCAGCATTTAATTTCAGAATTCTTGGATGTGAAATTTCGAAGGGCGCAAGTGGAATTGAAAACCGCAAACGTGTTTTGGGTGGAATACTTTTCATTGGGTTCACAAATTCAATTTTAAAACCATCCCACGAAAGATCGATGAGAACAGCACTTTCAATCGCAAAAGGATTCCAGCGCGAAGTACGAACTTCCACAAGAGCATGGCTTTCATACCTTGGATTTTTACGCAGTCCAGCGGAATCTTCATGAGACACAACTCCACCCTCCCCTCAACAACAACAACAACAACATGATTAGTCTAATTTCCCTCTCCAGCGCACATGAACAAGATACTGCTCCAGGGCCAGAAGTCCAAGCGCAAGCGCCAAGAGAAAAGGGAAAACCTCCAAAAGCGGCACAAGTTCACGAGCACGACGCTCACGAACCTCTTTGTCAACGTGCGAGGGCTCTCGGAGGGTTCCAAAACCATCAAACACTAATGGATTGTGAAATTTCCAAATATCAGCACTTTTTCCATTCACAATAGGCCACAAGCCCGCTCTACGAATAGAGCTGGCGCCGTCTGGGAAATCGAGTCGCAAATAATGCGAACTTCGTTCACCAATTGTTTCAGAACCCACACCACCCACAGGTGCTGAAAAACGCGCCACTTCCATTCCCAAAAAGTCCAGCCACAGCAACGATCCTTTCACAACACGTTCCCCATCGATATTCAATTGAATGGGAGTGTTCACCCGAGCAACGCCCCGACTCCGCACCATAAGAATATCATCACCCGAAAACACACGTGGACCAATAAGATCGGGCGGACGAATACCGCCATCTTGTCGGCGCTGCAAAAACTCAACAAGCCAACGAAACAAAACCTGCGATGCTCCTGCACCCTGAACACGCAATGTTTTTTCGCTTTCATCACGGGTGGGAAACTGTGCGAAACGTGAAAGCCAGTCGCCGCTCAACACGCTCACAACCAATCCTTTTCCAACTGGGGTGGAAATAAGCACGGGGTGGCCACCCTGCCTAGTGCGCGCCAACACAAATGCACCATCCACAGGCTCACAACCCACAGCGGTCACCCTGCTTTCCATGCCACGCAAAGCATCAAAAAGCTCCGAAGCTCCCACAACCGAATTGTCTGCAGGAATCCACGAATACACGTTGTCCAAATCAAAATGCGGTGCTTTTTTGCACGGATAAAGCCCTGAAATAAGCGTAGATGTATTCGAAAAAGAAAGAGGTCCAGCTTGAAGCAGCAAACGTCCGCCGTTTTTGACATACTCAACAAGATTTTTAGACTCTTCGGGATTCAAATAACTTCCAAACGGAAAATTTTGAATAACCACACCATGAAAATTAGGCAGCTGCTCACCAAAAAGTTTAGCAGAGGGAAATTCAATAAGAGAAAGTTGATTAGCAGGAATAGAGTTCTCACTTAAAACATCACGCAAAATATAATAACTCACCATATCAAGATTGGGCCAAAACTTAAGCTTGGAACGCAAAGAACGAACCGAAAAATCGGGGCCCAATGCGATATGGAGCACGGTGGTTTTTGCATGCACCACATTTACAGTTGTGCTTGCAATATCCAATGGTGATACCGCAAATTCATTATTCAATTGTGCCGATAAAACCTGTGTTCCGGGCTTCACAAAACTGAGCGGGATTTCCACCACCTGCACAATCTTTCCGGTATCGTCGGCTTCCAAATCAATACCGCGCGACGACAATATGGACTCTCCCGAGCGCAAAACCACTTCTGCACGAACCTGTGCATGAGGAGCCAAATAACCAACAACCTCAACACGAGCCCTACTTTCTGCCCCCAAAAAACTCAAAGCAGGAACATACACATCGTTCAATGCTAAAAACGCCG
>CAIZES010000379.1 GCA_903932045.1 uncultured Silvanigrella sp.
CCCCCAATACTCTCGTCACAATCTCCAGGTCCCACGCCTTTTTCATCGGTGCTCGGCCTACGCATCAAACTCCCCGGACACTCTCCGCGCCTCTTCTAACACCGCTTGAAGCCTGTCGGCGATGAGTCCGACGGCCCTCTCGCAGTCGTTAAGGAATCGCAGGGCATCTTCCTGATTCTGCGACCCCCACGCCAGCAGGCTGGCGACCACGATGACGTTCAACTCTTCTCCCGATTTTGGCACTTTTAAAATAAAATTCGTTTAATATTGCGGAGTTATTCGAAACTATATTCAAAAAAAGGCCACTACAACCCGATGAGGGGTGGTGGCCTTCTGAGTAAACCGAAAATATTTGCGCTAATGGATAGCGCTTCTTGAATTCCTCTTAATTCCAATTGCTCGATAGACTTGAGCAGCTTCCTTCGAGATTTTTGATGGCACTTTAAATGTCAAATTCGTCGATTGATCCTTTATTATCGTGCTTCCAACCTTTTTGATTTCATCAATGAGCTTATTCGTAGTAATGACAACCCCTTTGCCTTTGAGCTTCTTTTCAACAATTTTTAGCGTAACCAAGCTCAGAAAGCATAGTGCTATATGCCCACGTATTCTTTCTGGCGTAAAATGAAAAATCGGTCGCATTTTCAAATTAGTCTTTGAGATACGAAAGCAGGATTCTATTTGCCAAAGGCCGCGATACCGGGATAATGCTTCGAGATCGCTCAAGTTCGTATTTGTAAAAACCTCCTCTCTCAGAAAGAAAAACAAACGCTAGGGCGCCCTCAAAAAAGCGTTGCCACAATGCATTCCGGCCGGAAAACACAACTTATGACTAATTACTTTTTTAAAATTGGAGATGCACGACTCGGCTAGTGATCACTTACAATTCGTTCATAAAAAAAACTGTGGGTGCAGCCGCGTTGCGGTGACTGCCCTTCTGTGCCGTTCTTGACCCGACGATCGGCAAATATGTCGCCCTTGCTCGCCCAGAGTAAGGTTACAATAGAAGTGTTCTGTTTTGCAGGATGGTAGCTGGATGGTAGCTGGAGGGGGGGATGTCGCTCTCTTTACAACGAGACTGGTGACATTGCCCTTGCAGGACAGATTCTTGGGAATGAGGATTCAGAGACTGTGAAAACCTACGCACGGCGCGACAAGGGTGCGCTTAAAAAGTTGGCAGGAAAGCATTGGGACAGGTGGCGTGAGGACGGAACTGCACGAACTTGCACGAACTCGGAGAGTATATAAAAAGAAACCCGCATTTTAAGAGGGTATTTTGCCTGACTGGCGGAGAAGGGGTGATTGATTGAATGTAAGCGTTTCGTTAATATTTGAGCAAAAGTCAAAGTCGATGTAAGGAGAGGTGAGGAATTGCCTCTCCTTTTCTGTTTCGTGTTAAATGTTTTGTGTTTTCTATTTTACGTTTTCTATTTTACGTTTGGTGTTGGAGTTCATATGACAACCGCTTTGCTTGTGCTTTGTTTGTTGTTGATTGCGGTGAATGTCGTTTTTGCATTGAAACTTTTAGCACGTCCAAGTGCCGATAATTCAACTTTAAATGTGCGTTTGGAAACCTTGGAGCGTGCATCGCGCGATGTGGAACGTTCTGTGCGCGAAGAAAACACAAGGCTTCGTCAGGAGCTTCAAGACCAAAATAAAAAACAGCGAGAGGAGGTCACCACCAATGGGCATCAGCTGCGTACGGAAATTATGAAAGCTCTTGAGCAAGTGCACAAGGGGTTGGGTGAGATGCAGTCCATGGCATCGGGAGTGGGCGATTTGAAGCGTATTTTGGGCAATGTTAAAACACGCGGAATTTGGGGCGAAGTTCAGCTGGGAAATTTGTTGGAACAGGTGCTGGCTCCCGAACAGTTTGCTCGCAATGTTGCAGTCGTAAAAGGTTCCCGTGACAATGTTGAATTTGCAATAAAATTGCCTGGAAGGGATGCAGATAATTCTGTGGTCTATCTTCCTATTGATTCAAAGTTTCCCGTGGAAGATTATCAACGCTTACTTGATGCACAAGAAAAAGGGGATGCTGTTTTAGGAGATGAGGCCTTGAAAAGCTTGGATCGAAGCGTTCGCGCTTCTGCAAAAACAATTCAAGAGAAATATATTCATCCGCCGGCAACAACGGACTTTGCTATTTTGTATTTACCCACTGAAGGTTTGTATGCCGAGGTTTTGCGCCGTCCTGGACTGGTGGAAGCGTTGCAACGGGATTATCGTATTAATATCGCAGGCCCCACAACTTTGGCTGCTTTGCTAAATTCTTTGCAAATGGGCTTTCGAACGGTTGCTATCGAAAAACGATCGGGTGAAGTTTGGAAAATTTTAGGATCGGTAAAAACGGAATTTGGAAAGTATGCTGATATTTTGGATAAAGTGAATAGAAAAATACTTGAAGCCTCAAGTTCTATTGAGGATACAGCAGTTCGAGCTCGTGCTATTGAGCGCAAGTTGAAGTCTGTTGAAGCTGTTCCTGATACGGAGGCTGCAAAAGTTTTGTCGTTGGCGGAAGAAGTTGATTGAGAGTTTATATTCTGTGAGGAATTTGAAAATGAAAATGAAAATGAAAATGTGTCGTTTGAGTGCCCTGATGTTTGGTGTTTTTCCTGTAAATTTGGTTTTGAGTTGTTTGTTGCTTTCTGCGGTAGCTTCAATGCCAGCTTTGGCTGCAGCTTTTGGGTCTGCGTCTGCATTAGTACGGGGTGAAGTGGTTGTTGAGGCTCTTCCGGCGAAAGGATCGGCGCGAGCTGTGAAAGCTGTGGGTACTGTTCGTGCAAAACCCGATTCGGTGTGGAAAGCTCTCACTGATTATCCTGCATTTCCGGAATATATGCCCAATGTTGTTGAGTCGAAAGTGCAAAAACAAGAAGGCGATAATATTTGGGTGGCAAGCAAGTTTTCGGTCACAATTAAGAATGTGAATTATGTGCTGAAACTCACTCACGAACACCAGGTTAAGCCATGGAAGATTACCTGGACGCGTGTGGAAGGTGATCTCAATGCTATTGATGGGCATTATATTGTGCAGGAAGTTCCGGAAG
>CAIZES010000380.1 GCA_903932045.1 uncultured Silvanigrella sp.
CCCTATCCTCGGTGCTTTTCTTGGAATTATCAGCGGGTCTATAGTATAAACTCGTCCTATTTAATGATAAAAGATCAGATTGCCTCGTCATGGGCATTTCCTTAAGTTCTTTATTAATCAAACTTAGGCGTTTTTCCCTTGAACAAGATTTCATATTTTTTTTTCATCCAGCTGTTTTCAACCGTGAGCTGTCCTATTTTTTGATGCAGATTCGCGACTTCTGCTTCGTAATCCTTCTGTCTCTGCTCTTTTTTTGATGCAAATATCTCAGATGCTTCTTCAAGAAATCGCTTTTTCCATTCCGAAACCTGGCTCGGCGAACAATCAAATTCTTTGGCTATCTCATTAACTGTTTTTTCACTCTTTAAAGCCTCAATAGCTATCTTTGCTTTCATTTCTGCTGAAAATGTCTTCTTTTGCATTTTTCAAACCCCTTTAAAAACGGTGCTGACACTCTACACCAAATTTCGATGAGGGATTGTCCGGTTTTCAGGTACCATCATAGTTGCTGGAAGCGGCTTGCAGCGCAGCCAAAATGCTTTCTTCCACGAGGTGAATATCCGAGCGGTAGGCTCTGCCGGTTTCACACGAAAACTTTAGAGCTGTATAGGTTCCTTCAGCGGTGAGCTGTTTGGCGAGGGCTTCAAGAGTTGTGGTTTTGCCGGTTTGCCTTGGTGCATGGACTACAAAATATTGTTTGTCATCGATAAGAGAGCGAACATCCCCAAGGCGGGTGAGAGGATCAATCATATAATGATCGTCCGCGCGGCAAGGCCCGGTGGTATTAAAAAACTTTCTCATAGGCGCTCCTTACGCGTTTCGTTATCGTTCACCCCGAAACTTTACCACACATGGCATGGCCTTTGGCGGGAGGCAAGGGGTTTGGCCGGCGGATCTTTTTATCAAACCACACCACCTATGACGGCCCATATCGTTTCGACCACAAAAGTGGCTTGCGAGAGGGCCTCGGTGGCGTCTTCCTCGGTGTAAAATTTGGACGGCGTGAGATCTTCGGAGCCATAGTAGGACATTTCACGATCTCGCCTTGACTGTCGTGAGATTTTTGCAAGTTTTTCCGCGTGCGCCTGTAATTTCTCTGGTAATAATGCCTTGTTTTGTAATAGAATGGGAGAAACGTCATGGGTGTGTGGGGTATTGACACGCATCTGGCGCAGTAAACCCTTCAGTGCTAATTCCACAATTTCCTGAGACTCACGCACGACATCGGCATAACTTTGCAGTGAGTAGAGTGTTTGTGTGGCAATAATGCGGTTTTTGGCGCGGATGAGATAATCAAGCCAGAGTTCTTCGTTTGTCATGATTGACCGTTTCTCCGTACTGAGGTTTCCGATTTTTGATTTATGCTTCTCCAATAGGGAGGTGCACCCGGTGCTTTCATTTTCTGATAGTATCCTTTGGTGATGAGCTCTCGGATGTGTTCTGTTATTGTTGCAAGTTTGCTTGAATCATCGCTCAAAATTTTTCCTTCACTTGCAAATTCGAGCCAAATGGAGCCAAGTGAACTCGAATCAGTAGGCTCAATCACAAAATGTGGTGACCATGGGTTGCTAGGGAGTGTAGGTTCGACGCATTCATCCCAATAAGTATATAAACGCCGCGTGAGTTGGGTATTTGCTTGTAAAACGATGAGTAAATCAATATCCGAATTTTCATGCGTGGTCCCTCGTGCCACGGAACCAAAAAGGCCGATTCCCACAACGTTGGGCCAGTGGTTTTTGATTGCTGCAATCACAGATTGTTGCATTGTATCATTGAACAACATGAAAACTCCAAGCAAAGATTGCTTATTCCTCGTTATCTTGCACTTCGTTAACGCGAATTGCAAGTATTGCTGGGGGCTGAATGCTCCAAAGGGCTTCGTTTGCTACGCCCGCAATAATTTTACGGCATAGCCTTTGGGGGTTTTTGTTTGAGAAATTCTTGTGCGCGTGGCGGATGGTAAGGTATTTGTACGGCGATCGAAAATCATGCAGGAAGAGCTGTTGCGGCAACGGAACCGATGACAAGAGCTTTTACAGAAAAAACAGAAATGCGAAGCATAAAAACCTCCAAAAAATTGGGACAACACATGAGAAAAGCGATGTCGATGCACATGACTCATGACACCTGCCGAGCGGTGTGTTGTATTTAAGACGCCATTGCAAGAAAAATTTTTTTGCTGTTAGGTTGGCTGCTTAGGAAGTTCAAAAGGGGTAGGCTAAAGAGAAGGCGGATGAAACAACTGAACCCCGCTTTTGAATAGCGCTTGCGAGTTATTATTGAAGTCCAAAAGACCCAACATCAAGCACATCTGCAAAGTTGTCACATTTTAAAGATTGGTACCATTCATGCGGGGCCTTTATTCTTTGGCCATTAGCGCCTTCAATCTCAAGATCAAGCATTTTATTCATAATTTGGTCGCTTTTACGTAGCTTCACGCCGCAGAAAAAATTTCCCTTTCCGATGATATTCCATCGATCGAGCACGCAGTAAGAATCGGGAAGAGCCCCAGGATCGGTATCGCGGATCATGGCAAATGCGTGGTCACTGTCGGAGTCGCAATGGCGAATGTCTTTTGGTGAATATCCATCCAAAATAGCAAGGCAGACAGACACCAGCGCTCCCTCACCACAATTACCATACTGAGAATAGGATGATCCTTCGTAATGCTTGTTAACGAGGGTGTCGCCAACGGCGTCGCAAAAGACTCTCGCGATAAAAATGATTTGCTGTGATAGTCGGAAGTGCCCTCTGCCACCTGTTTAGGCCACACATAGGGAGGCTGCACAAAATTTTGTACGCTGGCACCAGTATTCGTTGGTTTTATTACGCCGTTTGGTGCGATTCCGCAGCTTATAGCTAAACAGGATCCTAAACAAACTAAACCGTGTCGCGAAAATAAACCCAAAGATGTGCTCATAAAATCCTCCCTTTGTTGCGGTTAAATTTTTGCGAGTCCGACATGCTCAGCAAGATTCTTCTCTTTTCACTGCAACTCGTATGCCAAGCGAAGGGCTAAAATTTCTTTTTGCTCTGACGCTGTGTTATCATTCTTTGGTGCGGGCACTATACAGCGTCTGTGACGACATCTGCGAATGATGCCAGGCTTCCTATGATTAAAGTCGACGCCATCGATACGAATACCGCTGTGAACAGCTACATAAGTTTCACAGGCGAGCAAGCTCGCGAACTCATGAAGGTGCTCCCTCGTGTGAGTTCTGCGGGCGGCCCTCACATCGAGGAGCATAGTCATGCATTGGCTGTGATGAGCCCCGGTTATATGGTTACAATCAATTGAACAGATATTCAGTGGAATGGTTCTGGGCCGCAGCTCACCGTTCCTAATTGTCACATTTTCTTTGATCGGCGTAATGGTGATATTGAGTTTAATGCATTTCCATTTGTTGCCAATGACATCTGTCGCCCTCGGTGAGGCGTGTGATGATTGGGGTACGCATCGGTTCAAGGCGGGTTTGGGCGACTATAAGTTTGAGTTGTTCGCTCATGGGGCTGTCTTGGGCAAGCAATTTTTTCATCATTCCGGCTGCGCCGCTGCCGCTGCGCCGGGCCTTGTCGCTCACGCCGCTGGGATTTGTGGTGGGTGCCTTTGAAACGGAGGTTCGGAGTCGGCAAATTTGGCAGCAAATTTTAGCGTCCGAAGCGGCTCGTCCTGGTTATTTTTCGGTGGCTTATTTGTGGCTTTGGGGGCTTGGCGTGTTCGTGAGTGCGCTTGTTTTGTTGCATCTTTGTTTTAGAGCATCTCAAACCCCACGTGTGAATTCCAGGGAGTGAATCTGTGATTGCGCTTTCTTATGTTTATACGTTTTTGCAGAGTTCAACGTTAGAATTTCCGTTGTGTGCTTATGCATTTCGCCGAAAAGTTTCTCTTTGGCGTAGCCTGCTTCTTGTGACACTCGTGAATTTAGTGACTCACCCAATCGTATTCTTTGGGTTTATGTCGAGTCGACTTCCCTACGTCTGGGCCGTGCCGCTTGCCGAAGTTTTTGCGATGGTAAGCGAAATGTTTTTGTATTATTTTTTCTTGCGTGGACTCACTTTTCGGCGTGCTTTTGTGGCCTCATTGGTTGCCAATTTATTTTCTTGGCAGGTTGCCCCCGTGATGACTTGGGGTATTTTGCAGATCATTACGCAGACCTAACCGTAGTTCATTGGATGTTTTTTAAATTTGCATAATTTGCGAAGCTGCGGCTCACCTGCCCAAAATCCTGCAGCACCTGTACGGTTTTCAGTCATGCAAGTTTTTTTGTTTTTTTTTTGTCTGCTATGCAATCCAGTCATGGAGCCTACGAGCGGAATTCCGCGTCTCTACAACCACCGTCACCCCGAAAAAACCGTACTTTACGACATTGTACGGCGCTTTTCTGCAACTTTTTTTGCTGAGCGAGAGTTGGAGGGTCGCTCGGTTCCC
>CAIZES010000381.1 GCA_903932045.1 uncultured Silvanigrella sp.
AGTGAGTTGCCTACAATTTCAGGAGTTGCAGTACTGGAAAATCTTGAAACACTTCCCTTCGCGATTGTTTTTCAACCAGCCTATCATCAGTTTGCTATTAAAGCATTCGAAGTGAATGCTGTTGATTATCTTCTGAAGCCATTTTCCGACCAGCGTTGGAATGAGTCTTTGGAAAGAGCGCAGAAGTTGGTGAGTGCTCGGCAGGCTCAAGAAGTTCCGGCACAGCACGATGCGGCACAGCGCGATGCGGCACAGCACGATGCGGATAAAGGGCAGAGAACCTTGGCACCTCATGGCGTTCAGGCGACTCAAATGCATGCTCTGAAAGAGCATCTTCATAAGCATGGAATGTTTTTAAATCGTATTTTTGTCCGATGTGGAAATCGTCAACATATTTTGAAAACCGGGGAAATTACACATTTCACAAGTGAAGATCACATTACATTTGTGCACACATCCGACCGCAGTTTTGCTTACGATTTGTCGCTTACCCTTTTGGAGCAGAAGCTTAATCCCGAACATTTTTTTCGCATTCATCGCAGCGCTATTGTTAATCTTGATTTTGTGAAAACACTCACTTCGGGAAATGACTCTATGGTTGTTTTGCGCAATAATGTGGAACTGGCTGTGTCCCGTGAAAAAAAACGTCGTTTGCGGGAAATATTGCAAGTGGATGCAAAATAGATTTCTATAGCGTTTGTTTGGTTAAGGAATCAGTATGACTTTTATTGAGGCCGGTACTCGTGTTTTTGTTTTGGTAACAAGGCGTGCAGAAATTTTTACTGTTCGTGATAGCAATGGATGTTACGAGCTGCCTGGCTGCGTTGCAAGCGGCAGCGAAAGCGTTTCCGAAGTTTTGTCGCGAATTCTGTCGGAAATTTCTGGTGGAAATGTTTGCGCTATTGGGGAGCCCATAGCGTTCTCAATGTCAAACGCGAAAGCTTTGTGTTTTCCTGTTCTCACGCAGAAGTCAATGTTCGACAATTTTGCAGCATCAGAATTGGGGCTGGGTTGGCTTTCAAAAAGTGAGTGCGAGCGAAATCCACAGGTGTGCGCCGAAGCCTTGGGTGTGCTGCGATCTGACTTGCCTGAGGATGCTGGAAATTCATATGCACTAGGCCATACAGCCCATGGAATTCCTACGTTTTTTCATTTGGCAACGGGCGAAACATTGCATGGGCAGGCGGGGCCGTGGGAAGAAGCCCAAAATTTGTATATTCCATTATCGCAATTGCGCACGCGAAGTGGGAATGTTGTGGTGCACGATATGGGTTTGGGATGTGGCACGTTGTCTTTGGCTGTTTTGGATGCCTTTGTTGCAAATAACCAGTTACAGAATTTGACTTTGTTAAGCTACGATCTGGAAATTAATGGCATTGCGGCACTTTTGCAAAATCTTGAAGAATTTTCCTTTGCAATTCCCTTTCGCAATTTGCTGGAAACTTTTTTGCGAGATGGTATCGCCACTCTTGAAACACCCGACGGCAGAACCGCAATATGGCGTTTTTTGCAAGGCGATTTTGTTAAAAAATCGCAACAAATGTTGCCTGAAAATGAAAAAGCACATGTTATTTTTTTTGATTTTTTCTCTCCAAAGAGTCATCCACCACTTTGGACTTACCAAGTTTTTTTGGGCGTGTTTGCCAATGCAGCCTCCGATGCTGTTCTGATCACTTCTTCAAGCGCCACAGCAACGCGTGCCGCTTTGGCTGCTGTTGGTTTCTTTGTGGGACTGGCGCCGGCGAGTGGCAAGCGGGCGCATAGCACCATTGCTTCTCGACAACTTTCTGACTTAGAATCGCCTTTGCCTGCCAATTGGATTCAACGATTTTCGGCGTCTCACGTTCCTTTTTGTGAAGCCGAAACAGAGGATGCAAAACAAACCATTCGCGAGCGAGTTTTGAATCATCCACAGTTTTTCGTGAATTCTAAAGTTTGTTGAGACATTTTGATTTTTTCTGTTGCATTACATGCGAAGAGTAAGGCCATCTGCAAGTGAATTTTTTACGGCTCGCCAGCTTGGCAACAAACCCAATAAAAGCGCCGATGCAATGAGTCCTGCAAGATAAATCCATTCCAATGATGACAAAGCAGCAAGTGGAAGCAGCACTCCAATTTGCGCCTCCACTAAGGGGCGAGCGAGAAGCAGCGCTGCATAAGCAATTCCCACTCCGAAAATGCAGCCAGTGACAGACAAAACAAAAGCTTCAGCAACAAGCAGCATGGCAATTGTAGGCACGCCTGCTCCCACTGAGCGCAAAATAGCCATTTCACGCCTTCGCGCTTCTAAAGCTGTGTAGAGCGAAATCAACATTCCAATCAGACCAACGACAATAACGAAGAAAGAAACAACTTTGAGGCCAATTTCTGCATATTCCACCGTGCTCCAGAGCTCGCTCATAGCAACTCCAGGAATAATCGCAGTTAAGGGTTCTTGTTCGTAGTTGCTAATGCTCCGCTGTAAATTAAGCACCTGAATGCGCGATTTTGCCCGAACAAGAAAGGATGTTATTTGATCAACTTTGACGTCTTCTTTTCGCAAATTTTGCGTTGTGGTGCCGGTGTCTTCTTGTGGAGGAGCTCCGTTCTGCCAACCAATGTGAATTGCTTCCATGCCTTGGAGCGTAATATACACAGATTTGTCTATGGGTGTGTTAGTCTTTTTTAAAATACCAACAATGGTAAAGGGTTTGTCTTTGTGCGCAAATGCGCTCGGGCTTTCTACCGCACCATGAGTGAGAGTGATTTTTTGGCCGAGCTTATATTCCAGTTTTACTGCGACATCGGAACCGAGTGTGACATCGAAAAGTTCTTGGGCTGCTTTGCCTTCATGCAATTCAAGAATTTGATCACCACGGAATCGGTAATGCTCGTAAAAGTTTTCGTCTGTGCCCACAACACGAAAGCTACGATGACTGTCGCCAAGTGAATATGGAATTGTCCATTCAACCTGTGAGTTATTTTTGATGGTTTTGTAGGTATCGAAAGATATGTTGTTGGTTGCATTTCCAATGCGAAAAACTGTGTACAGAAGAAGCTGCATGGAGCCGCCCCTGCCGCCCACAATAAGATCGGTTTTGCTAATTGTTCCAGAAAAACTTTCGCGAGCGCCCTGGCGAACGCGTTCCACACCAATAAGAAGAGCTACGCTGATGGATAAAGAGCTAATTGTTAAAAGAGTGGAAAAGCGTCTATTCCAAAGTGATTTGATTACTAGAAAAAGTCTGAAAATCATCATTCCTCCGCAAAGGTGCTGTGAGCGAGGTTGAGTTGACTGAGAGCAAGATTGCGACGAAACAAACTCTGTAGAGAGTCGTCGTGGCTCACAAAAAGCAAAGTCGCACCTGCGGTTTCACATTGTTCAAAAAGGAGTTTTAGGAAACTTTCGCGGTTGCCGGTGTCGAGAGCGCTTGTGGGTTCGTCAGCAATGATAAGCTCTGGGTTTCCCAATAAAGCGCGAGCCACTGCAACTCGCTGCTGTTGTCCAACGCTTAAGCGTGTGACTTCTTGTTTGAGGAGTGAAAGAAGGCCTAGGTTGTTTGCGAGCTTTTCAATTTTTTTCGTCAAATTGTCTTTTCCAACGCGTTGCATGCGTTTTTGGCCCATGTGGCAAGAGAGTGCAATGTTTTGCTCAACATTGAGATAGGGAACAAGATTGAGCATTTGAAAGATATAGCCAATATGATTGCCTCTGAGAGAGTCGCGTTGTGCTGTGCTGAGTTCCGACATATTGCGTCCTAGCACCTGGAGTTTGCCCGATGTGGGGGTCAGAATTCCTGCAATAAGACCGAGCAAAGTTGTTTTGCCGCAGCCACTTGCCCCTCGTAAAAGAACCTGATCACCTTTTTCTATGTTTAGTGAAGGAATGTTGATGGTTAGGTGATGCGACCCGGTGTATTGAAAAGTTAAGTTTTGAACGTGTATCATGGGTTTCCCGTGGTGTTTTAGAAAAGTTCTGAAATTGTGATCAAAGGGAAACTTCGCCTTTGTTGTTTTTGACATCAATACCCAACTGTTTTTCGCCGCTTAAAACCTGCACATTGACTTCACGAATTTCTGGGAAAAATTTGCTGAAGCCAAAATGAACTTTCGTTCCTGCTAGTGGAGAAGAACATTCAGCCACGAATTCAGCATGGGTTTCGCTATGGTCGGCCGAGCTTTTACTGTGCGTTTTTGTAATTCCCTTTGTGATAGGGGTGCTCTCGGTTTCGTCGGCTTCCTCTGCATGCAAATTGAGTTGAGTTAATTTGAATTTGCAGTTTAGCTTTGAATCGAGCACAATCATCTCAGCAATTTTTGACTTGAGTTTTTCTCCGCCAGCTGTGCGTTGTTGCTTTTCGGCTGCATTGTGAGGTTCGTGTTCAAACCCATAAATGCTTTCCGAGGGAATTTCAAATTGAGCCGTTAGTTTGTTTCCTTCTACAATTAAGTTTAGTTTGCCTGCTCCATGTTCGTGAGCCTTGTGTGTGACTGCTGCAAAAGATGTTTCCCAATAAAGTGCAGCAAGGGGTGGGAGTAAAAACGCAAACAAAGTGAGCTTTGATTTCATGGGTAGGTCTCCTTCATGGGATCGTAAGAATCGATGCGAACAGCGTTAATAGACAGAAAATAATCGTCTCCGTGAACTTTGCTTTTTCCTATAGAGAGTTGTCCGGTTATCCAAACGGGCTCCCATTGATTTTTGATTTCAGCCTTATTTTTGTTAGTGACGTAAAAAATAAAATTTGGTGGCGGCGGAGGGACGTGCACGCAACTCATCTGATTGGGAACCAATAGGAATTCGGTGAGTTGTCCTGCGTTGTCTTCAAGCGGAACAATGAAACCGGGAATTTTGATAAACTTCTGGTTAAATTTTTTGAGTTCGTCGGGGACTGTGCTAGTTTTTGTGTCGTATTTGCGTAATATTTTCCAGTCAAACGTAGATGGATTTGTAGCGGATGATTCCGGTGTGTTTGAATTGGATGGTATGCTCGTTGACTGTGACGATTTTGTGCCTGTCGATGCCGGCGGTGCGGATGAGAGTGCTGTTGTGGTTTTTCCTCCAGCACTTGGACTGCGAAGTGCGCCTGTTGTTGCGAGTGCCGCAACAACGAAGGAAGTTGTTGCTAAAAGTGAGACCATCAAAAGTGATTTCTTATTGAAGGCCATATGTGCTCCGTATTGGTTTGGTATCCCAAAAATATGAATGCGGCTTTAGAAATCGTAAAATACTTCATTATTGTCATCCGAGGCAAGGGTTCTCTCATTTATTAACCCCAGTCCACCCGCTGCCTTATCGACTGTCGCTGGTTTCAATTTGTTTTTTGAGTTATTCTCAGGAACGTGCCTGATGTTTTGGAGAGTCGACTTTCGTTAACGCAATTTGAAAAGAAAAACTGCTTCCTTTGTTCAGTTCACTTTCCACCTCAATTTGACTTCCCATTAATTCAAGGAGCTTTTTACAAATTGAGAGCCCTAAGCCAGTGCCACCGTATTTGCGGGTTGTGCTGCTATCGGCTTGAACAAAAGGAAGGAACACTTTTTCCTGAGTTTCCTTGTTCATTCCAACTCCCGTGTCTGCAACTATAAATTGAACAGTGTCTTGATATTCGCTTTGAGAAATGGGTTTTACCGAAATATTGATTTCACCTTGTTCCGTAAATTTTATGGCATTACTGAGAAGATTGCTGAGAACTTGCTTGAGTCTGAAGCCATCGGTTATGTAGAGTTCACAGAGCTCGGGTGAAATATTTTTGTTCAAGAGTAGCTTCTTATCACTGAGAGGAAGCCTTTGTGCCGAGATTACTTCTTCAATGCAGAGTCTGATATTAACTTCCGAGTTTTCAATTGACATCTTTGATGACTCAATTTTGGAAATGTCCAAAACGGAGTTTATAATTGACAGCAAATTGTTTGCCGATTGCGAAACGAGCTCGAGGTATTCTCTTTGATTAGGGTGTAGTTCCTCCATTAATAACAGATCGGTGAATCCTAAAATGGCATTCAATGGAGTCCGAAACTCGTGACTCATATTTGCTAAAAATAGACTTTTTGCCTTGTTGGCTGCTTCTGACGCTATTTTTGCACGGACTAATTCGTCTATTATTTGTTTTTTTGTTGTTATGTCCTGAATAGTGCCAATGAGCTGCAGAGGTGCGCCTTTGTCGCTGAATTTAACCTCTCCTAAGCCATGAACCCATCGGACTTCATGAGTATCATGTGGAATGATTCTGTACTCTTTAGAAAAAGGCTTTCTTTTTCCAACAACATCTTCTAGCAAATATGCATTCATCATTTGCTGGTCTTTAGGGTGGATGAGGCTTAGCCAGCTACTGAGATCTCGCTTGAATGTTTTTCCGATTCCAAAAATTTTGTCGAGAACTTCAGAAGATTCCCAGAGGTTTGTTTCAAAATTAAATTTGTACGAACCGATACCAGCTGCCCGTTGGGATTCTTGAAACAAATAGGAATCAGACTGCTGCATTCTCAAAAAGCGGAGCAGGGAGACGGAAAATAAAATGGAAACAGCCAGGATGGCCAAAATTGATAGAATTGCTTGTTGCAGTTGAGTGTTCCACTGGGCTAGGTAATTTTCTTTGGCAAAACCAACGTTAATATAAAATTTGTAATGGCTGTTAAAGCGGTAAGATTGGAGTCTGGGTACGGCGTCGATGCTTGTGTCGAGAGTGGGATGGCGGACAATTAAGCCCATGTGCCTGTCTTGAAACGCAATGGAACCCTTTGTGTCTAGTTTTTGCGATGCAAACAGGTTTTGAAAATACTCCAGAGGTAATTTTGCTTGAATGACTCCGCCAAAGGAGCCATTGGGGTTGCTGAAACTTCTGGCCAGGACGAGTGCGAGTTTGTTATTTTTTCCCGAGAATTCGGGATTAGAAATATACAAATTATGCGAGGGACTATTTTTTAATGAGATGAAATATGCCTGTTTTGCAATATTTGGTGTGTTTGGGGTGTTTGGAGTGTTTGGAGTGTTTGGAGTGTTTGGAGTGGTCAGAATGTTTCCATTTGCATCGCTGATTGAAATCTCAGATAGGAAGGGAAGTCGTTGGTAACTTTTCGCGAGCAATTTGCTAAATTGATCTGGATTCTGAGTTGTATGCTGAGTTGTATGCTGAAATTCTTCTTCAATGAACTGTAAAACGGTATCAACCGTATCGAAGAGGCTACTCAGTTCACGTTCTAAGGAAAGAGCAAGGTTGGCGCTTGAATTTCGAGCTCTCGACTCTTGTTCTTTCTTGCTTTCGTTCAATACAAGAAAAGCCACTAGTATGAAGCAAGCATTGAGAAAAGCCAAACCCACTATGAATTTTCTTGTTAATGTGGAAGAGCGTCCATTCATGAAAACGGTCCTTCTTGCTTACCAGTTCAATTGGCTGGCGGATTGCGCGAAATCTTTTGTGCTTTGTCATGATATCATGAATTGAGTGTTCAACAAGTTTCAAGATGTACCGGATCTGGGATGTCTGGGATGAAATTCTCGACGGAGAGTAAGCTGGAGGTGCAACTCCTCCGGCTCTCTCTCCGAAATTCTCGAGTGCTGATTGGATTGTCAGGTAGAAAGACTCTAAAATGTTGTTTTCGTTTTTTTTCACGCTTACCTTTTTTCAGGAAAAAATTCTGAGTCGGCGTGTCTGCGTTGAGCGCCGACAAATTTTTTTGATTCGAAAGGAAGAAATATGGAGTACAGGCGTTTGGGAAAAACTGGACTTAAAGTGAGTGAACTCTCTTTTGGTTCATGGGTGACGTTTCATAATCAGGTTGATGTTTCGTTGGCTAAAAATCTTTTGGGGAAAGCTTACGATTCCGGGGTCAATTTTTTTGATAATGCCGAAGTTTACGCCGAGGGCCAGTCTGAAAAAATAATGGGACAGGCCATTGAGGAGTTGGGTTGGTCTCGGGATAGCTACATTGTTTCCTCGAAGGTTTTTTGGGGTGGAAAAAAGCCAACTCAAAACGGATTGAGCCGAAAACACGTTCGCGATGCTTGTGATGCAGCTCTTCGTCGTTTGAGGGTTGATTATCTTGATCTCTATTTTTGTCATCGCCCGGATCCGGAAACTCCCATTGAGGAAACAGTTCGGGCAATGCACGAGTTAGTGGTGCAAGGTAAGGTTCTTTACTGGGGAACATCAGAGTGGGCAAGCGATCAAATTTTTGCTGCGCATGGTATTGCACGCGAGCTTGGACTAACTCCCCCTTCAATGGAACAGCCACAATACAACCTTTTTCATCGTGAGCGTTTCGAGGTTGAATACAGTCGTGTCTTTAGCGATTTGGGATATGGTTCAACAACGTGGTCGCCGTTGGCTTCGGGCTTGCTGAGCGGTAAGTATAATGATCAAATACCTTCAGGCTCGCGCATGACGTTAAAAGGCTACGAGTGGCTTCGTGGACAGCTGGACACACCGAAAGGGCAGGAGCGTCTTGTTAAGGTTCGCAAGCTTCAAGAGCTGAGTCGTGAAGTTGATATGAGTATGGCGGCTCTTGCAATTGCTTGGTGTCTCAAAAACCAAAACGTCAGTACAGTTATTCTTGGGGCAACATCACTGCAACAACTTGAGCAAAATCTTCAAGCGAGCAATCTCTTGTCGCGCTTAACTCCCGAAATGTGTATACGCATTGAGAATATTATGAAAACAAATCCCCGTAATGCTGCTGAGGAGTGACGGGGTTGTAGGCTGAGTTTATTTGATACTTTTTTGTCAGTGTGAGTTTTGTTTCTTATGCGTCATGCGTTCTGCTTCAACAAATTTGAGATCTGCCGTTGCTGATTCTGTGGGATATTCTCCCGAAAAACAGGCATGGCAAAGTCCGACGTCTTGAAACACTTGCTCGATGTCCGACAACTTTTGATAAATCATGGCATCTGCGCCAATTGCCTTCCCAACTTGTTCTTCAGAAAGTGTGGCTGCTAAAAGTTCAGTGCGAATGCTCATATCAATACCATAAATGCAGGGATGTTTGATAGGCGGTGCTGCCGACACAAAATAGATTTCCTTTGCACCACCTTCGCGCAAAAGTTGAATAATGCGTTCGGAGGTGGTTCCACGCACAAGAGAATCGTCCACAACCGCAATTTTTTTTCCTTTTACAACGCTAGCAATGGGATTGAGCTTCATGCGCACTGCGCGGCTGCGAAGTTGTTGTGTGGGCATAATAAAGCTGCGTCCCACATATTTGTTTTTTACAAATCCGGGTTGGTAGGGAACGCCTAATTCGCGTGCCAATGATTCGGCAAAAAAGTATGCCGACGAAGGCACATCAACAACAACGTCTGGCGAAAGATTTTTTTCGCGGAAACGGTGAGCCAGAGTTTTGCCCATGGCACTGCGCGCTTCGGCAACAACGTGGTTACGAAAAACGGCGTCTTCCCGTGCGAAATAGATATATTCAAAAACGCAAAATGCAGGTTTCTTTTGATGCAATAGCTTGGAATGCACTTCGCCAGCAGTGTCAACAAAAATAGCCTCTCCAGGCATCAGTTCACGGGTAATTTCGAAGCCTAAAACCTCAAGCGATGCCGTTTCTGAAGCAAATGCATAAGTCCAGCCATTGCCTTCTTTGCGACGTCCCATTGTAAGAGGGCGAATGCCATGGGGATCGGTAAACGCAAGCAAACCGCGTTTTGCAATGACGGCAAGCGAGGCGTAGGCTCCAAAAATCTGTTTTTGCGAGGCTTCTACAGCGGCAAACACATCGGATGCTGTCCAGGGAGTTGTGTTGCGCTTGCTAAGTTCGTTGGCTAATAAATAAAGCATGAGTTCTAAATCGTTGGTCGACTCTACAATGTGATTTTCATCTTCGCGACACTGTCTTGCGAGTTCCGAAAAATTACTAACGTTGCCGTTGTGTACCATGCCTATCCCAAACGGATAATTGAGATAAAAAGGTTGCGCTTCCGATTGTTCGTTGCTGCCTTGTGTTGCGTAACGAACATGACCAATTCCCATATTCCCTGAAAGTGAGTCGAGGGTTGCGCCATCGAAAACTTGATCAACAAGGCCACACCCTTTTTTTAAACGAAAACGATCGCCAAACGTGAGAATTCCAGCAGCGTCTTGTCCGCGATGTTGAAGCATATTGAGTCCAAAAGCTAGCTCGTGCGCAACATTGCTGTTGCCAATCATTCCAATAATGCCACACACGTTTTGTTCCTCCTCAGAACTTTATGTTTACGGAATAAAATGCGCAAAACCACATACATGAAAAGCGATGTATGAGATTAAATGCGCAAAAAATAGTCGCGTAACGTTTCGCTGTACAGTTTGTGCTCCACAGCTAAACCGAGTGTTTTAACTTGGTCCAGTGTTTGAGCCCCCACAAGATTGACTTCGCCTTGTGCCAGAATGGGGCCGGTATCGAGACCTTCATCTACCAAATGCACAGTTACGAAAGTTTTCTCGAGTTTGTTTCTGAAAGCCCACTCGTAGCCATCTGTGCCGCTGTGTTGCTTTGTATCAGCGGGATGGATGTTTACAATACGCCCACGAAACTCCGATACAAAAGACGCCGAAAGAATGCGCATAAACCCAGCAAGCACAACGCAGTCTATTTTGTGACTGCGGAGTAACTTGGTGAGTGCAAGTTCAAATTGTGCTTGTGTTTGTCCTTTGCGTGGAATTGCAGCTGCAAAAATATTTTTCTCCCGTGCGGTTGAGAGAGACGGAGCGTTAGCGACATCAGATGCCACAAGTGCCACCGTGCAAATACCTTTTAAAATGCCATTTTGAGCGTTTTCAACAATGGCTTTCATGTTGGAACCCGTTCCCGACGCCAAAATAGCAACACGAACGGGTTCGATTCGTGGCAGTGGATTTAGCCAGCGAGCGCCAATGTCTCGACGGAAATGATACCCTTCGAAGCGTACTTTATCGCATTCCGAATACACGCGTTGCAAGGCTTCTTGCGGTGTTTTTCCTGCCGAACCAATAACAAACGCTCGGCCTTTGTTTGCAAACAATTCGCAATCGGCAGTTGAATTTTTGTTTTCAGAATTTTTGTTTTCAGAATTTTCATTGTCAGAATTTTCATTGTCAGAATTTTGTTTTCGCAGAGTGGAGGCGTGAAACAGCAGTGTTTCAGGCTGGAGTTTTTCCAGTCCTAGAATTTTTTGTGGTTGTTGAGTTGGTGCAACTCCTGATCCAACTTCAGATGCGAGCGAAGATGCAGATGCAGGTAATGCGTATCCAGCACAGGTGAAAACCACGGCAGCAAAAAATTGGTTATTGAATATGAGTGGAGCCTGACTGAGTTGCATTTGAGCAGCTGCGTAAAGAGAATCATACAATGAGCTTTGAATGCAAGGCACAAGCACTTGGGTTTCGGGA
>CAIZES010000382.1 GCA_903932045.1 uncultured Silvanigrella sp.
CCGCCGGATCATCTTCGCGACCTTCTTGATGGGCTCGATTTTCGATCGCATGGCTCGGGAATACCGAAGTTATCCAGAAAAAATAACGTGACTAAAGCTATTGAGATGATATGTTCTGTCATGGCAAAATTCTCTGAGCAAAGTGGTTTCAAATCCTGTTTATTAATGTAGCACAGCTTGTCGTTGTGTCCAGTTATTACAGCTTGCTGCTGCTCGACAATTCGCTGAGTCGAAATGCAGGAGCCATTAACTCAATCTCCGAGCGCGAGAGTTCATATTGAGACGCTAGAGTGCGCCATCGTCTCACAATGGATTGAAGCTCGCGGATTTGACTCTTCGCGCTGTCTGGCGTGATGCGAAAATATTTTGCAACGTGAATCAGAAGTTCGATGTTTTGAGAATTATCGTCTTCCGAAATATTGAGCTTGAGGCCGTCGCCATCGGGATTAGGATTTAAATCGTAGGCTGGAGAAAGTTGCCAACCATTGTTGTCGATAATGAAACCGTGATTTCTGAGATGATCGTCTGTGTTTGATACAAGGATATGAAATGCAATTCTCCGCCAGAGTTCATGAAGGTCGGACGTGCATCGCTTCCCAAAGCGCATGAGCTGATGAGCCAGGTGTAGATAACTCACGCCGGTTGTAGCATCATCACCGTCACTTTTGCCTAACGCAGTCATGGCTGACATAAAAAACAACCGATCGCCTTTGGTGGTTCTGTCGAATCGTTTCACAAGAAATGTATGATGATGGCTCGAAAACTTTTCAATTCTCGCGTCGGGCAGTTCAATACCGCAGGCCATTCCAAGGTCATGAACAACCATTTCCCATGCACCAACGTTGAAAGTATCAGTGCGACTTGGAAACTTGGCAAGCCACAACGCACCTGTTGCATCAACAACGCTCGCCTTAGGGCGCGCACCTCCGAGTGAGCCACCAGGAGCAATCAACATTTTTAGCCATTTTGTGTACTCCTTGCTTTGCTCGGCACCGTCTTTTTCAATTTCCAAACAGGCATGTTCGAGTTTTCCAAGGCTTGTTATTGGCGGAGCTGCAAATTGATTGTTGTTATCGAGAAACGATCCATTGAGATCTTTTTGAAAACGAAGTGCGCCAACCCTGTAAGTATCATGCACACCCAAAAGATAATCGATTTCCTTTAAGAGTTGTACTGGTCGTTTTTGTTCACGTGCGTTTACTGCTTCGCGTCGTTTTATGAGAAAGCGTCCCCATCTGTCGGGCGCGGAGTCGAGAAAAATGCCAAAATTTGATCCTTGTGTGTATTGCGGGCCTTGATGAAATCCAAGAGAAGGGTCAAGAAGTAGTCTATTTTCGCTTTTTAGCCAGCTCTCGCTATATTCAAATGAAAATATTTCCTTTCCACGATTCTGCTCAACCCAGAGTGTTCCACAAAGTTCGGGCACATCCAAATCCAATGAAACAAAAATTGGAGTGCGTTTGGTGCTGTTCATTTTTTGTCTTTTACTTTTACAATGGATGGGCGTTTGGGACGCACTCGTTGGGGGAGTTCAACATCCTGAAGATGGCGCCCAAGCTCATCATCTTTTGCAAGTAACATGAGATCTTTCTCTAAGTTTAATGCAAGAAGAATTTGTGCGTAGGCGGAAATAGAAACCGAGCCCATACCTTGCTCGGCATGTCTCAAGGTTGGTCGCGAAATACCTGCGCGCTCAGCAACCATAAGGGTAGTGAGTTTGCGTCTTAGGCGAGCGGCTCGAAGGCGTTGTCCAAGCTCTCCAAGAATGCGCTCAATACTAGGAAGGAGAATAGGGTGTGTTTTTGTCATAATGTAACTTATAATTTCCTTTAAAGGGCATTCTGCAAACTATAACTAACATTACACTAACACAGAAACAGGATTTGTGCGAGAGGTTGTTTTGGCGAATCCTGTTTGCGAATGATTCGCCCCTGCTATCCTACAATTTACCAATGAGATTGATTGTAGGCTTAAGGGTTTTGGCACCAGGTTTTCCGGCTTGCTGGGCGGGTCTAAGAGTTCCAAACGCCTTTTCACTCCCAAGGGTCTAAGAGTTCCAAACGCCTTTTCACTCCCAAACCTCCCCTCAGCTCACCCCAAAATTTTGCCACAAATCTGACCCAACTCAACTCCAGGCAAC
>CAIZES010000383.1 GCA_903932045.1 uncultured Silvanigrella sp.
CGGAACCCATTCTCAAAAGCTTTTTCAGACGCTTTTTCAAGACATGGCGCGCGGCCCTCAGAAGCCTGGTCATCCACGCTATTTTGCGTATCTGGCGGGAGCAACCGATCCTTTGGCCGCACTGGCACAAGCAGCAGGAATGATTCTCAATCCCTTCGCAACCCAGCACGCACTTGCAGCATTCTGCATTGAAATGGAACGCGAAGTTATTAACTGGTTTTGCCAACTTTTCAAACTTCCCAACACAGCTTACGGACTTTTAACAACCGGAAGTTCGTTGGCCATACTTTCTGCTCTCAACGCAGCCCGGTTTTCACGACTCAAACCATCCGAGTCCCACCGAGCGCGCATTTATATATCCGAAAACGGCCACCACTCTGTGGCAAAAGCCTCTGCATTTTCCGGGTTTCCAAGCGAGTGCATTGTCCGAATTCCCGTTTCTGCATCTCATTATGAATTGGATATTGATATTCTCAAAAAACAGATTGCAGACGATATTCGTGCTGGATTTATTCCATTTGTTTTGGTTGGCACGGCTGGAACAACCTATACAGGACAAGTAGATCCTCTAGCCACACTTGCCAATATTGCACAGGAATACAACATTTGGTTCCACGTGGATGCCGCTTATGGCGGCCCCTTCCAACTCACTGGTTTCGGGTTTAGGCTTTTCGAAGGCATTGAACAAGCGGATTCTCTGAATTTTGATTTCCACAAATCGTTTTCCATGCCCTATGGCACCGGATGTCTTTTGGTTCGCGACAAAAAAACACTTCAAATTCCTTTTCTCGAAACCGCAAGCTACATGCCTCCAACGCCAAATGACCCAATGGCTTCTTTTGACTCCGCCGATTTCGGCCCAGAGTTGTCACGCGACTTTCGTGCGTTGCGCGTTTGGCTTCCTATAAAAGCACGAGGAATTGCTTACTATCGCAACCAACTCGAACAGAAAAGAATTTTGGCAATACAGCTGTTTCAAAGGCTCTCGCAAAATCCTCGCCTGACGATTGTGCATCCTGATCTCACTGTTGTCGCCTTTCATGCAGGTTCAGCCACCCACGATTTACAGAAAAAAATGAATTCACGAGGCAAGGTTTTTTTGTCGGGTTGCACGTTAAAAGGCTTGTATTTTATTCGTGTTTGTGTTCTCAGCCATCTTACAACAGAACAAGATGTGGATATTTGCCTGCAAGAAATTGAAGCCGTGCTTGAGTCCGTGACCTCGCACTCGTAGTTCTGCAGATCTTCGCTACTCTCATATCAACTCGTCAACTCGTCAACTCGTCAACTTGGAGGGCATCGCATCTCAAAAAACTTGACAGCGGATCGCCCACTTCAACGTCCAGGCGCGCGCGACACGCCAAAGTCCACGATTTTCGAATTTCGTTTCCGTAAGCGTCAACACCTGTCGTGGTGGTCAGCGTGTCGCGTGCCGCGTGGATGTCGAAGTGGTGGATTTATAATCAAATGTATCAATTTTGAAAAGTACTTTGACGGTAACTTTTGTTTTTTTTGTGTTGAGATAAGCCCCTCAGCATGGAGGAATATAAGGTACGGCAGTTATTTCATTTGTCTTGCAGTTTATAGGTCATTGCGCCAATGTTAACCCAGCTTTAACTGCCCATGCGTTGAGGATATGAAACGGCTTTTGTCCTGACGCTTTGTCAAAAGATCGTCGTAATGTTTTGCCA
>CAIZES010000384.1 GCA_903932045.1 uncultured Silvanigrella sp.
AATTTTGCTGAACCTGCATATAGAAATTCCATTGAGCTTCAATTGGAAAAGCTTCGGGCGAGATATCTTCGGCACCTTCTAAATTTGCCCACGATTCTTCAACAGGCACTTCAACAAGCCATTCGGAGCAATTGGGATCCATGGGGTTGTTTAACAAATTTCCCTGAGCATCTTTATCGGCATGACTGGGAACCACTGTGTAACCAAAATCCATGGCAGCCTTAGCAACAGGATGATTTTTTGCAAACGTCATGCGTCGAACATAGCGCTTGCTTTTAGGAGGATGCCATCCACACGAACCAACTCCCGTTAATAGCGTTTTGCTTCCGGCAGGCTGAACCGTGGTGCAGCGTATAGGAATGGTAAGATTATGTCGCTCGCAATATTCTTGCAAAGTTTCTTGAACAGTTTCACGCCAAAAAACAAAATAGCGTTTTTCAGTTTCCAAGTAATGCTCGGCTTTGTTCTCAGAAAACTCGCTCTTTTTTCCGTGCCACTGAGACGGACGTCCAGCTTGCCACCAGTGCAACCAATCAGCACCAAAAACATGAACAAAGAAGTTAAAGGCTCCCGTGAACGAAACGCCCACAATAGGATCTTCCTTGCGAGACTTCGCAAATCGGGGAATATCAAACTTATGATGCAGCAACGCACACGCCGACAAAGTTGCCGCTTTGAATGCTGCCTCTTGCTCATCAAAATTATTACTGTCGAGCATGCTCAAATGAACTTCCGACAAATTACACAAAAAATCGGCGCCAAGAATTTCACCGCACGGATTCAGCCCGTACCGATCGTCGCCATGAGCACGGCGTTTAGCCTCACCAGCCCACATAATAGCGCCCTCACCCGACTGAAACTGCTTACGCACAGCGTCAACGCAATCATCGACAATCGGCTTCTGATGAAACACGCGCGTGTGATTGGCCATACGAAGAGCATCACGTTCCGGATCGACGCGCCAGTTGCCATCGGCATCCACAACCCATAGGTTTTCTTTTGCAGATGCAGCATCGTTATCTTGAGCATGAAATTGACGCATTCCTGCGCTGCGCCGAATATTGCCAGACACAACAACAAGAGCAGCTTCATCAATAAGCAAACAGGCTTCAACCGAATTCAGACGACGTCCTACAGCTTTGTTCAAAATGTTTGCCACTTTTTGAAAAAGCTCGGGAAGCTTACTAGGATTTGCAACCCCACCAAAACCCTTCAGAGCATCACCCATTGGCCGAACATGTGAAAGATCGACGCGCACAAGAACGCTGTCGCCGTAGCCAGGTTCGCTGGCAATTTCCATTAGGGCCTGATAGGCGCGCGCCCAACCCTGCCGACTGTCACCCACAGTGATAGTGACACACTGAGAAACCTTTTCGCCATCAATTTTGTCTTCACGAACTATGGATGTGTATTCCAATCGCCAGGCCTTAGGAACAGCACCAAAATTCCCTACAACTTCTATGTTCAATTTGTTTTGAATAATGGGCAACTGACAAATGTATTTATCTTCAAGAACAGCACCTGTGCCACAACCCATCATGGCCAATTCCATTAGCAAACCAAAAGAATCCCAATCTACTATGAGACAGGACGAGCAATTGTAGGCTCCATAAACATTTTCGGGGCGTTCTAGCCAAGGAGTTCCCCCCACCCACAACCAACGTCCCGACGAAAGAGAACGCAAATTGCGTTGCATCGAATCCACTAAATTTCGTTCTTCCGTAGTAAAGCGCCCTAAGCGCGCCAACGCGCTTACCGTGCGATCACAAACTTCGTCCCACGACTCTTTTTTCTGAGTTCCAGGAATTTGACGGGAATAGGATCGCAAGAATTGAAGATTTGCAAGAGGAGCAGACTGAGGAAAAGGATTCATAACTAGCCTCCATAGCTGGTTCAGCGGTTCTCGGTGAGGGTGCAAATTCAAATACAGCACACATCAAATCCCAAAACGGTGCAGGTTCCGCGCCCAGCCCCTTCCGTGAACAGGACACCACATTTAGTGTTACCATTTTAAAAAACCCGCTGTCAATGGTGGGTCTAGAAATTATGTGCTTACTTATTAAGCACTGGAGCATCTATCGAAAAATACGGAATTTTCATATTAAAGTACAAGAAACACAAAAAGAGAAATTTAAAATCAGAAAAAACTTTCAAAATATCGCTGTCAAAAAAGAATGTTGCTTTCAAAATAACCCAATTTGAGGCAAAAATATTTTTATCGAAAACACCCTGCTATGAATGGTTTTTTCGTTTTTTCGCCCAAAACTAGCGCAAATTTCGACAAGCAGATTTACAATAAAAAACACGATAAACTGCACGCTATTAAGGCAACATTAAAGACATTCTTTTGACACCATCGTCGAGCAGGGCAATCACTTTTTTTGCCATTCTCAAAACCGACCACTCGTTTGTCCATTCTGAAATCCGATCCAATGGAACCCACTCAATTCCACCCACTTCATCGGTAGCAACAAACATTGCGTCCTGTTGCGCCACCAAAAGATAACGCGCATCAAAATGCCAGTGTTCAGAAACATCGCCATGCGCCGGAATGATATGAATATCCGTATCAAAAGGAAGTGGAAGAAGTGTTTGAGAAAACAATCCCGCAAACTCATGAGCTTCATGAATTTGCTGAATCCGATCCGGCTGATTGAGGCACACAAAACGAAGGTCAGCTATTCCCGTTTCTTCCTGAGCTTCGCGCAAAGCCACGCGTGACAACAGAAAATCACCATCGGCATGGCCACCCGGCTGCATCCATTTGCCAATTTTTTTGTGAAAAATAAGAGCCGTGTGCGTGTGCAAAAAATTAAGCACAAAAGCAGACCCCGTCAGGTGAGCAGGAAAACAATCACGCAAGGCTGCACGCGGCTCAGTTTCATACAATTGAACAATACGGTTCGCTGTATCTTTCTGAATCCCGATATCAATATTCCATGGATTCAAATGCGAACAATAAGAGTCTCGATAGCTGCAAATGGACAACAGCGCATTCTTGGAATCTTCCACCCTAAACAACCTCAACCGGAATTTTAAGAGCGCGCACTCGGGCAGAAATAAGCTCAAGTTCATCGTGGCAAATCTGTTCAACTTCACCCAAAGCAGTGTCACGCGCAGTGGAATAGACTACAACTTTTCGAGGAGAAATTTGTTTCAAAAAGTTGAGCCAGGCTCCAACATCAGATTCCTGCGTATTGTCATACGACTTCCCATTGAGCACAAAACGCACAAACATAGACTGCACTATAAAGCGGCCTTCAAAAATTTTAAGTTCCTCAACAATATTTGAAAGCGACTTATCAGTGAGTGGCTGATTGATGGCACGATATGTTTCTTCGGTGCCAGCATCAAGCTTGAGCATGGGATCGTCAACTTTTTTGAGTGCCTCAACAATTTTGGGATTATCCAGAAGAGTTGCATTTGTAAGCACGGATATGCGTGCCGATGGCATAATTTCATTGCGAATAGCGAGAGTGTCATCAACAATTCCGCAAAATTCCGGATGCAATGTGGGCTCGCCATTTCCGGCAAATGTAATGGCATCAATTTTCTTGTTTTCGGCTCTGTGTTTTTCCAAAGCTTCACGCAGCAACTTTGCCACGTCAGCGCGGGTAGGTAACATACGCGCCACACCTTTGGCATCGGCAGTAAGACCGCATTCGCAGTAAACACAGTTAAAATTGCAAAACTTTTTTTCCAACGGCAACAAATTCACGCCCAACGAAACACCCAAACGCCTGCTTGAAACAGGTCCAAAAATAATTTCGCCAAACAAAAAAGTTGCCATACTTCTTCCCTCTATTCCTTGATGCGTTTAGCCAAAACTGCAGAAAACAAAGTATCGGCGTCAGCTTCCGGAGTGCCCCACAGTTTCATTTTAACCAACTCAAAATTGGGATGATTCTCTAAAAAGTTGGAAATAATTCCCTCGTTTTCTTCCACAAGCCAGCTGCAAGTGGAATAAACCAACCGACCACGTTTCCCAACCGCACAAGATGCCGTCTCTAAAATAGACTTTTGAAGAGCGGTCACTTCTGCAACGGAACAAGCATCCAAGCGATACTTTGCATCCGGATTGCGACGCCACGTTCCACTGGAAGAACAAGGCGCATCAACCAGAACCCAGTCAAAGCCTTCCCGCTTTTGAATTTCGCGCGGAAACTCGGGCAATGCGACCCCATTCCATGCCTGACACCGGACATTAAAGAAACCCGCACGGCGTGCACGCTTCTTAACCTCTTCCAGTTTGAACTCCCGCACATCCGACGCATAAATGGCACCACGATTTTTGAGACGCGACGCAATTTGAAGAGTTTTACCACCTCCGCCTGCGCACGCATCCCACACAACATCGCCAGGTTTCGCTTCAACAGAAGCACCTGCTTTCTGACTAGCGAAGTCCTGAATTTCAACAGAGCCCGACTTATACACTTCGGAAAGAAAAATTCCCCGTTCACCACGAACGCACAGAGCCTGATCAAACTGCTCAACAAGATAACCTTCACTTCGCAAAATCGAAACAATGTCAGTCAGACGCTCGGAATGATTCACACGCAGCCACAAAGGTGGACGGGTATTTTGATTGGCTAAAAAAGACGAAAGAAGAGAATCTTTCCACGCCGATTGCGAAGCACGCGCATTCAACTGTTCAAATAGCCACAACGGAACGCTGGACAACAGCATGCGTGCACGCAAACTGGAACTCAGCTCCAAAGCCTTCAGCACTTGCATCGTTTGCGACACTGCAAGTGAATCCTCTGAACTAGGACGCTCTTCAACAGTTGAGGAAGTGCGGGAATAAATATTCCAGACATCGGCAAAAAAAACGTCGGGATGAAGCGTTCTCCAAGCCTGAGCGATGGAATCAACATTGGGATACAACTTCAGAAACGCTTCAAACAATTGCTCCAATGAATATTGGGCATTCCTATTCTCGTTTTTTCCAAGAAAGGGAGCACGATTGCGCACACAAAAATCACAAAACAAAGCAAGATAACCATGTCGCACCGCAGCAAAAAGCATTTCAGAATACCAACGCCTATCGCGACTGCCGTACCTTGCATTTTTCCGAAAATTATCGGCAAGCCAACGATCGAGTTGTGGCAAAACAGGCTGCGCAACAACATCTGCCCACAAACGACACAAATGATTTCGACGAGAACCAGCAAAACCTGGTGCAGCCATACTCAATCCTCTGCATCCAATTCATCATCATCAAACCGAACGTCATCGGCACCGGCAAGAACTCCCATTTCTTCTTCAGACAAAATTTCGTCGGCCATAGATCCTTTCGCTTTTGCTTTTCCACCACCCACAAGATCGGAAAGTTCTTTGCGCGCACGCTGACGAAAGTGAATGGCAATTGGCAACTCACCAAACTGGAAGGCTTCTCGGAATTCATTTTCAATAAAGCGCTTATAGCTAAAGTGAAGATCGTCGGGATCGGAACAGAAAATAACAAAGCGCGGAGGCAACACGCCAACCTGAGTTGCATACAAAAATTTAATGCGCCTCGATTTATTTTTTCTGAGAGGCGGAGTGTGCTTCACAAGTACCTGACGCAGAACGCGGTTCACTTCGGATGTGCTCACGCGCCTATTGCCCATTTCATAGAGTTCAATGGCCTCGGGAATAAGCCTGCTAATGCGCTGGTTTTCCAAAGCGCTCACAAATACAATAGGCGCATAAGGAATGTAGGGCAAAGCAATACGAAGTTGTTCGGAGTATTTCTTTGTAGATTTGGAATCTTTGTCTTTAATAAGATCCCACTTGTTCACCACAATAATAATAGGTTTTCGAAGCTCAAAGGCATAGCCGGCAACGCGAGCATCACCCTCGGTAGGTCCCTCTTCGGCATCAATAACCAAAGCGGCAACATGACATTCTTCCAAGGCGCTCAACGACCGGACTGCAGAAAACTTTTCGATTTTGTCGACCATCCGGCTTTTTCTACGAATTCCAGCGGTATCAACAATGTTGAGCTCACGACCATGATACTTAATAGCAACATCAACGGTGTCGCGCGTGGTACCAGGCCGAGGATCAACAATGGAACGGGTCTCGCCCACGAGGCGATTCAAAATAGACGACTTTCCAACATTAGGACGACCAATCACAGCAAACTGAATTGCGTCGGGAGATTTTTTGGGCCTGGGCAGGGCTTTCAGGGGAGCCACAACCTCGTCAAGAAGATCGGAAACGCCACGATTGTGCTCGGCACTCACTGGAAATACCTGCTTCACACCCAACTTCCGAAATTCATCCGCGTTGGAGTCGTGCAAAGCAACGTCACACTTGTTGACAGCTACAACAAATGATTTATCGGCCTTACGCAAACGCTTCACAATTTCAGCGTCCACGGGATGCAAGCCTTCCTTGCCGTCGCACACAAATATCACAACATCGGCTTCTTCTATGGCCAATTCAGCCTGCTCAACCAGCTGCGCCTTGATGTGATCTTTGGCTGTGGGCTCAAATCCGCCGGTATCGCAGATGTAAAAGTCCTGGCCATCAAAACTCCCCTTGCCGAAAATACGGTCGCGAGTGACTCCAGGTTGGTCGTGCACAAGGCTTTTCCGCTTTTTGATAATGCGATTAAAAAGCGTGCTTTTGCCGACGTTCGGACGGCCTACAATTGCCACAAGACGATTGGTGGTGCGAAGGGTCATTGACGTTCTCCATACTGCAACTTGGCTATCTCGAACACGACCGCAAGCGCGAACACAATGTCGAGGCCATTCCAGGAACCCACCCTCCTAGCACAGGTAAGGCCAAGACCAAAGGGGAATATTCTTCAACAATAACAGCAACGGTCTCTGAATGAGGCAAGAAACACCCATCAGCACAATCTTCCCCTGCCAAAATGCGTTCAAAGCAGGAAAAACCAGCCTCAAGCCCAAGGAGCACTCAAGATAGACTTGGATCAATGTCCAATACAAAAGGGGGGATGTTTTATGGAAATTCGCTCCAACGATTTGCTTCAACCAGCAATGAATTCCCAAAAAACGATATCCGAAGGGCTTCCAACGCCTACAAAAGGCGATAAAAAAAATGACCTTTTCGCAGAAAAACTCAACTCTGCGCTTACATCGGATACAAAAAACAACGAGAAACAAAATCCAGAAAAAGCAGCTCCCGAAAAAGCAGCTCCCGAAAAACAAAGCTTGCGAGAGAAGAAAACCGCAAAAAAAGTGGACGATGAAAGGAACCCAGCACCAAGCCCAACTCATACTTTACGTGCACAAAACATGCAGCCACAAGCAGCAAACAACAAGTCAGATTCTAGCACGAAAAAGATTGATACAACAAAGATTGATGCAACAAAGACTGATACAACAAAGATTGATGCAACAAAGACTGATACGACAAAGGTTGATGCTCCCAAAAAGATTGATGCATCCTCAAGAAATGAGGCCACATCCCCAAATAGCGACAATCTCAGCAAAAAATCCGACGATGGCCAACCCAAAACGAGCAACACAGACACACATCCTAAAAAAACGATAAACGCAAAAAATACAGACAACGAATCAGACATTGGGTCTCAAGACAATTGCAACGATACAGACAACAGCGCAACAACAGCGCCAATTGTTCCAATTGTGCCAACAGCAGGAGTTGCAACTGCAACTGCAACTGCTGCTGCACAAACATCACCAAATTTGCTGACAACAGTCACTCCACCACCGTTGAATGCTACCACAGCGACTTCAATATCTAACACGACACCACCTTTTGCCAACACAACAACACCTTTTAGCAACGGCACAACATTGGCACAAAATCAGCCATTATTAACTCCAGACGCACCACAAAGCAGCGGAGCGGCATCCAGCAATTATTCAAACGAAACAATGACAGTTGGTAGCGAGATTTCCAAAATGATGTCTTTATTTCCCAACGCCTCGCTCACTGTTGAAAAAACAGCAGAACAAAATCCAGACTTCGAAATTTTTCCAAACACCTTACTAGACAACAGCAAGTTAAACAATTTTAGCAATTCGTTCATACCCGAAAAAAATGCACCTCAGAATAAAAACATAGAACTTGAGCTTGCGTCACTATTAAGCAAAAACGATGCTTCATACGCAACAACTCTGAAGCAAAATCCTTCTGCAGAAATGGCCCAAACTTTTGCGCTTAACAGCAAAGCCGATAATTTCAACAAAAACGCACTGTTGATGCAAAATCAGGAAATTGGAGCAACTCAACTATTTGAACTCAAAACAGGAACAAAGTTAGAAGCAGCAAAAAACGCTCCCTTTGATTTGGGAAAGCTGAACAACATTCTTAACTCCGATGCAACAAACACCAACACAAACACCAACGCAAGTACCAACGCAAGTGTTGCAGCTGCAGCAATTGCAACACAACAGGATTCGAATGCAACACTAGGTACAAGCACGCCACAACAACAGGTGTTGGCGTCGGCGGCAAACGTATCCAATTTCACCAAAGCAAACAAAGAGTTTACGAATACCCTCCCCACTCCCAAAACCTCCTCACAAAGTTCCGTAACAACGGCAAACAAAGTATCCAGTGCCACGGAAATTAAGGATATAAGTTCAGACGCCCTCACTGCTGCTGCAACGCTTCCAACAGGAAGCAGTCGTGAAGCAACCGAAAAAGATACAAATAAGAGGGACGCCCGTTCCGGCGAGAATCTCGAGACTCCCAAAATTGATCCGGCCGCAGCAAAAGAAAGCGCTTCGCTAAATTCGCAACGTGACGTCTCTGAAGCAAAAGAAAACGCAAACATTCGTCCTGAAACAGCAGAGTCCTTGAGCAAGGGGGCAATGCACCGCGCTGTTCAAACTGCTGCACGACTTCAATCCCAAGGAGGTGGCACTGCGCGCATCCAACTCAACGATAGCAAACTCGGAAATATTGACCTCCGCGTCACCGTCACATCAGGCCAAAATGTTCATATTGAAATCAAGTCCAAAGATCAAAAACTGCGATCAACTCTTGAAGAACGCATGGATGATCTCAAAACATCTTTGGGGCAGCATAAACTCAATCTTTCAGAATGTCGTGTGATTTCTGAAACCGCGCAGTCTCGAAACGAAACAAACAGTCGCAACGAAAACCGAGGCGAACAGCAGCAAATGCAACAACAAGCCAATGCATGGAATAACTCCAAGCAACAAAACTCATCTCAAGACTCTCAAGACTCTCAAGCCTATCAAAATGCGGAGGCTCCTAAGGTAGGAAACCCCACTTCCAGGCAATCCAAAAACTCCAACGAAGCGAATATTGCACCCAAGACAAATATCCAACGCGGTGCAAACGGTTCTCTCAAGGTTACGGCTTGAACACGTTAGAATTGACTGAAACCCTAGTTCTGCAACAGGAGCGTGATTTATGATCGATAAAGCGATGTTAGGCGGAGGCCCCCAATTGCAGCGCGATCAAAATTTTGATAACGCACGCAAACCCGAAGGCGGAGATTCTGGCGTCAATTTCGACCAATTAATGACCGATTCATCTGGAGAAATCGCTGCCAAACGCGAACAAGAAAAGGCCATGACTGGAGGCAAAGAAATTCGCCTTGGGGAATCAAAAAGTGATGTTGAATTTCGCGAACAACTGGAAAAGATTTCGGGTAAAAAACAACCAGTTCGCAAGGGTCAACTCGATAAAGACGATTTCCTAACTTTAATGGTAACGCAACTCAAACATCAAGATCCCACAAAGCCACAAGAAACAAATGAAATGGCAACTCAGCTGGCGCAATTCAATAGCGTTGAACAACTTGTTTCCATGAACAAGACCATCGGTGATTTAGTAAAAACCCAAAACGAACTCCGCTCCGATCGTCTTACTCAATATATTGGAATGGATATTCAAGTGGCCTCTGACAAAATCAAAATTCAAGAAAATGGTAAAATCAGCGACGGCTTTTTTGAACTTCCCATTCCAGCCGGAAGTGCCGCAATAGCAATTAAAGACTCCAGCGGCAAAGTTGTTCGAACGCTTTCGCTAGGATCGTCGGATGCAGGCACTCAAAAAGTGAAGTGGGATGGATTGGATGAAAAAGGCCAAAAAGCTTCCGCTGGGCAATACACGTTCAACGTTAATGCATCTACTACAGAGGGCAAACCTATCTCGGCAAAAACAACAATCACATCACGTGTGAACGCCATTGTTGGACTTGCTGAAGGCGGAAAACTAGATACAGGCGCAGGCACCATGGATCCGAAAAACATTATTGCTGTGCGTTCGCCAAACAGCAATGTTGAAACCGTTAAAGAAAAAACAGAACCCAAACCGGAAGCAAAACTAGAAGCAGGTGTGCAACAGAAAGCAGAACCAAAACCAGAAGCTGTTGTGCAGCAGAAAGCAGAACCAAAACCAGAAGCTGTTGTGCAGCAGAAAACAGAACCAAAACCAGAAGCAGCAGTGCAGCAAAAAAAGGAAGCAGTAGCTTCTCCAAAGCCAGCTCCGGCCTCTCAAGCAACAACCAATCCCGGACGAAAGGAGGCTAAGGTGTAGCAAACCTGTGCTTTCAGTTTTTGTTTGAGATCTCTATTTGAGATTCGCGTTACAGTGATTTTACTTGATTGTGTTTTTGAAACGTTTTGCGTACGAGGAGAAAAAATATGGGTCTTCATCAGTCACTCTACACTGGAGTTACAGGCCTCAATTCCAACACCGACGGCATGGCCGTTATTGCCAACAACATTGCCAACGCAAACACGCGTGCATTCAAAACCGACCGAGCCGAATTTGAGGACCTCATCAGTCAAAGCCTTGCTGAAAATTCAAATCTGGGACGCGGTTCGCGCCTACGCAATATTGCCACAAATTTTAACCAAGGTTCGTTAAGCCCCACAGGTGGAATCACCGATCTTGCCATTCAAGGCGATGGTTTTTTTGTTGTTAAGAATGAAAGCCACGAAGTTAAAGAATCAAACGCGATGTTTTATACACGTCAGGGTTCATTCAACTTTGATCGCAACGGTTACTTAACCGATGCTGTGGGCGGCAAAATAATGGGCTACACGGCCGACGGAATGGGAGATCTTTCGTCGCGTCTGACTCCAGTGCAAATTAGCACAGCAACAGTTCCTCCCGTATCAACATCTGTAGCCACAGTTGCAGCAAACCTCGATATTCGCGAACGCCCACCTCGCGATGAATTTGACGTAAAAAGACCCAATCAAACGTCTAATTTTTCATCAACTGTTCCTATTTTTGACAGTTTAGGGCAGGTTCATCAGGCTACAATTTATTTTGTGCGCCAACAGGGTGAATCGAACGAAAACAAATGGAAGTATTTTGCAACCGTTGATGGCAAAGACGTAAAAGACGCAAAAGCCACAGACGAGGCTGGCAATGCCATTCCAGCAGTTGTAGCCGAAGGTAATATTGATTTTGATGAAGAAGGCAAGCTCAAGCTACCAAACCGCACCAAGGACGGCTATCCTACATTTGCAGACTTTTTAGAAAAGAGTGATGCCATTAACATTGATTGGTCCAATGGTGCACGCAGCCAAAAAATTCAATTCAATTTTGGCCCAATTTTGGATGAACGCGGAAATTTAACATCACAAATGTGCACAAGTATAGCCGCTAAATCGGACACATTTTTCCATTCACAAAACGGATACGAAGCTGGCAGCCTCAAAACAATGAAAATTGATTTGGATGGTTCGGTGCGGGGCGTATTCACAAACGGGGTAGAACGCAGATTGTTCTCAATCGCTTTGGCAACATTTTCGGCTCCGAACGCTCTTCAAAAGGTGGGTCGCAACTCATTTATTGCTCCGCCTAAAGCAGGCGAACCCCACATCGGTACTCCCCAATCCGGAAATCGTGGCTCGCTGTATGCAGCAACCTTGGAAGAATCAAATGTTGACATCGCACAACAATTTGTGGACATGATAACCACACAGCGCGCATTCCAAGCCAGCTCTAAAACGGTGACAACCGCCGACAACCTTCTTGAAGAAATCATCAACCTCAGAAGGTGATGATTTCTTGTCATTTTGCTGACTCATAAGAAACCACGCCCTTCCACTGTCATTTTCCTCCTAGACCGTTACGTTTAGAGAGGACAACTGTCGTGTCAGAGTTAATCATGCTCCAAATAATTTTTCTGTCGTTAGAAAACAGTTAGGCTGCAGGTCTGCAGAGCTTCGATAACATTTCTACAATACGTTGAAGAAATATTCTGCTCTTGCCAATTTCCACTTGGCAGCATGGATTCAGTATTTCAATGCAATCGAGAATGGCACCACATTCCATCGTTGAACCTCTTGCGATGGC
>CAIZES010000385.1 GCA_903932045.1 uncultured Silvanigrella sp.
ACAAATAGCCGTGGTCGCTCTTTGAAACGATGCTTGAGCCACTTCCATCTTTGCGTTCGCATTCGAAACAAACAATGAAGCCATAAACTGTGCATATGCTTTTACGATTGCATTTGGCTGAATTAACAACATTACTCTACCAATAGGATCATGGGATGGTATGCCACTTTCATACGGATAATATTTTCTCAACCATTCGAGCCTGTCATTTCCAAATTCTTTAACGCCACATCAGCTTTGAACTCCACAAATAACTGCAGCTAGAATTAAAAAGAATATCTCTTTAATTGGGTATTTCTTGGTACGATCGATACGTGAATCTTCAATATCTTCGAATGATGTGAGTAACGAGTCCATAAGTGGCCTCATTTTTGAAAGTTTGAGACCTCTCTTATCACAATTCTAACAATTTTTAAACCTTAGGTTTTTAGATGCGATGCCCCTGAAAACAAACCTCACTTTCAAAAGAGAAAAAAAAAACCAATACCTTCCCCACCGATTGACAGACTTTCTGTGTCTCGGTGTTGACAACAAGCAACTTCTACAGGTAATCTCATTTGCAAGAAAAACAATTCCCGTTTTTTCCCACTGCGCGTCAACGGATTTGACAGCAGAAATCTATTTTCTCTCGGAGGAGATTCCCATGGCTAAGACCCAAAAGGCAACTTCCACAAAGCAACTTATCGTGACCGTTAGCACTGCCGTTAACGCAGAACTCGATAAAAAAGGCCTGAGCGTTCCCAAGCGCATCGTCCAAGACATCATCCAAGGCTTCCTCGGTAATGTTGAATCCGAACTCACCACCGGCCACAAAATCCGCCTCGACGGCGTCGGCATCCTCCAAGTTAAAAATCGCGCCGCTCGCATGGGCCGCAACCCACAAACCGGCGAAGAAATCAAAATCCCAGCGTCGAAGAAGGTTGCTTTCCGCGCTGCGAAGAGCTTGAAGGAGAGGGTTGGGGGAGTCACCAAGAAGGCTGCTTCTAAAAAGAAGCGCAAGTGATATCTGCCCGATTGAAATAACTTTCGCATCTCGTCGTTACACGTCGGATTCGACCTCTTCATTTTGCTGACTTATTACGTTCGATGCGCTTGTGCGATGAATTTACTTAAGTGGAATTGGCGCGAGACTTCGGGCGTCAAGACAGGTTTTAAACGCCCTCGAGTTGGGTCGAAGCCAAGTCGTTTTAGATTTTCTGGAGTTTCAATCTTGCCTCCGCTGCCGCAGCAGCGCCGAGCTTCCTTCCGGCGAAGGAGGAAACCTGAATCCCCCCCCGGCTTTAGTCGTGGGCGAGATTCAGAGCTGGGCATTCATTGATACCAGATGAACGATGGAATTTCAAAACAAGATTGATACGTCAATACTGCACAATCGCGAACAGTAAAGCTGCTCTCAGCTCGGCGCTTAGCCAAGGAGCTTCAGAGCAGCCTGAGGAGATTGGTTTGCCTGAGCCAACACTGCAACACCACCTTGTTTCAGAATTTCAGCCTGAGTCATCTTGGCTGTTTCTTCTGCAAAGTCGGTATCACGAATTCGGCTATTTGCAGCAGACAGGTTTTCACTCTGAATGGCCAAGTTGTTCACGGTTGAACCAAGCCGGCTTTGAATGGAACCCAAGTAAGCGCGGTATCCGGAAACCTGTTGAATTGCGGCATCCAAAGTTGAAATGGATTTTTGAGCACGCTCCTTAGTGTTTGCGCCGGTACCCATATCATCAGTATCAGTGCTCACGCCGATACCCAAACCACCTTCCGCAAGTGAAAGTTCGGGACGAGTGCTAATCTTGGTGAGGTCCACCTTAATAATGTTCGTCTGGTTGGGAATGTCTGGAGAATTTTTGTCAACAGCTTCATTCCAACGCGCTCCAACCTGAATTTCGAGAACTCCGTAGTTTGAGTTCTTCAGTTGTTCTTCAGGTATTCCTTTGTAATTAGCGGAATCGCCTGCAAGCAAAGGAGTTCCATTAAAGTCCAGCGAATTTGTGATACGCTGAACTTCGTCTTTGAGTTGTTGATATTCCTTATTCAAAAACTCACGATCGGGGACGCCAATGGTATCGGAAGCTCCTTGCACCGAAAGCTCGCGCAGACGACCCAAGATGTTGTGAATTTCGTTCATGCCGCCTTCCGCTGTTTGCACAAGCGAAATACCATCATTTGCATTGCGCTTGGCAACATTTAACGACCGAACCTGTGATTTCAACTTTTCGCTAATAGCCAATCCTGCAGCGTCGTCGGCTGCTTTGTTAATACGAAAACCAGAGCTCAATTTTTCCATGGCAGACTGCTGACTCAAGGTGCTGCCTGTGAGATTGCGTTGAGCATTAATGGACGCCATGTTGGTTTGTATGCGAAGACCCATAAAGCATTTCCTCCTTGAAATGCCACAGAGAAAAAATCCTCTGTGTCGAAGTCATCATGACTTCGTTGCAAGCCTTTTCAACCAAGCAGTCCTAGCAGGACCTACTGAAGTTCCGAACTTTTAAAAGTTCGACAACTGAAACAGCTTCCATTGAAGTCTTCGACCCGGAACCCGACTCCTTAACTGGGAAAATTATTCAGCCTCACAAGAATTTGACAAACTCAACCCTTTTCAACAAGAAAAGAAACTATTTGTTGCGCAATTTGTTCACCGATAAAATCCGGATCTAGGGTTGCAACCGTTTCCTCAATATTGGCCTGTTTTATTAAAGCGATTTCCCGTGCAAGTGTTGTGACACCGCGATCTCGCAATCCGCACGGAATAATATAACGGAACGTAGAAAGATCGTTAACAACATTAAAAGCCAAACCATGCTTTGAAACTCGCTCAGTAATACGAATTCCAATGGCACCAAGCTTGTTTTTGCCAACCCAAATACCTGCATTAATAGCGTCACGTGCAGCAATAACTCCGTAATAACTCGCCACACGAATCATGGCTTCTTCTAGGCACCAAACAAATTTGCGCACAGATATTTGTCGCGACTGAATGCGAAAAATGGGATAAACAACCACCTGGCCAGGCTCATGAACCGTTGCGCTTCCGCCCCTATCGGTATGCACAAAATCCACTCCACAAGCGGATATTTCTGTAGGCTGCACAAGCATGTCGTTTGGCAAAAAACGATTGCCCACAGTTACAACAGGTGAGTGCTGAACCACAAGAGCGGATTCACAACCTCCTGCACAAACCTCGGCATGAATTTTTTCCATTTGCTCCATTGCATCCCGATACGATACCAGGCCCATTTTGATGATTTGCGGATTTTTAACGAAAGACACAAACATCTCCACCAGTTCAATATTCGAAAACATTAGAATTCAAAACTAAAAAGCAAGCAAGCACAAACTCAAACACACCCAAACTTACCCAAACTTACCCAAACCCCAGGGACACACTCGTACGCAAAACTTGGCGCCAAGCAAGAGCTGCCCGGTAGCATGCACACCCACAGTTCTACAATGCCTATGGTAGAATTTTCACGAATGCAAATCCGTGGAGCCTCCATGACTTTAGCAAAGCCCTGGCAGACAACAAAACACATCCAACACTTCCTGATTGCTACAGGATGCGCTCTTTGCTCGGGGTGCTTTTTATTTTCTGGAAGCAGCAAAAACAATCAGAATCAGAACAACGTAAATTTGCAGAGCAACGTTCCAAGCCTCACTTCATGGAGTCAAGTTATCACAAACGTCACCCCCGATAATGTGGACGCTGACGTTGTAAATGCCCTTGCCGAATGCAATTGTGCACCGGCCTTTAGCGAAAGATACGCTGATGCACTTATATTACGAAGAGGCGTTATCCCCGAGATCATGGTTCCGGCTGTACGCGAGTCCATTCGATCCAATAGCAAACTCAAACTCATTCAAGATTTGGGCGGTTCTTTTGCAGGCATTTTGCGTCGAATGTTGCTAAGCGACGACGCATTACTCGACGAAATTCGCTCAGGAATTTACGATCTCGTTGAAAAATCCACAGGTTGGAAGTCGCTTAAAACCAAACCCTTTCGGTACTCTCTCTTTTCAAGGCTCACGCCAATGAAAGCCGACTCGGAGAGCGACTGGAACAAACGCTTCGATACCACAGAACAGGCCACTCGTTGGAACTTCTTTTTTGCGGTGGATGGGTTATGGCAAGGCGCGCCAGCAATAAATGGAAACGATCACAGTTTGGAACTGGCACAAGTCACTCTTATTGCCTCCGAAATGCAGTACATTTTCGGACTGTCAAAAGATCCCTCAGGCAAACCTTACGGTGGTCTCACATTGAACACAGAAAATCCCACCGGCGACGGTACAAAGGAATTCGATCCTCGTGTTTCATACACTGTCCCTCGTTATATTTCGGGACGATACGAGGCAGGGATTCCCACTGGTTTTGATGGCGTAGATGTGGCAACAAATTCCCGCGAATCATGGATAAACTCGGTTTCAAGCTATTCATTGGAAGAGCAGTCGAAGTTGTGGAGCGCATCCGCAAGAATGCTCAACCGAACCCGACCACGCTCCCGCACATTCACACAACCGCTGTACGACCGCGTTAATGGAATTCTTCCAACCGAAGTCTACAGTATGTCGCTCATTTTTTTGGCCAGTATAGAAAACCTTCTTACCAAACAATTTATCAGTGAAAAAAATCTTACAATTACCACATTACATGCAGTACCAAACTCAGATCAAAATCCAGCCCTGAATCCAACCAGCGGCGGAAACTCAAGCAGCATGGCACCTGTAGCCGATCTCACAGGAAAAGCGCGCGTCCTTGCAATGAGTCGATTGTTACAGGCATTAATTCTTTGGTACGACGAACTTCAAAAAATAGACGACATTGACGTCTCTCAAGATGTAAAAACGCAACTTATATCCGCTCCTCCCTCCATGAAAAAAGCCATGCAGTTTACTGCTTCGCAAATTCTATCGGAGGCAATTCGTGCCATTCCAAATGCTCCCGAAAAACCAGAGTACGTCGAAGTCGCCTTCAAAGAAAATCCCATTTTAACCAACGACATCGCTGCTGCAGCAGAAGTTCTTACAACATTGGCGCGGATGTCGCGACAGGTTCTCCACAGTTCTTTTTTGGAACATCGATTAACTGCTCTTATTAACAATTTTTCAACACAAACACTGGCACGAGTCGCTAGCGCCCCCCCCCCTTCAGAACCGAACACTGTTTCAAGCACTGTTTCAAACACCGCTTCAAATGCCGCTTCAAACACCGCTTCAAACACCGCTTCAAATGCCGCTTCAAACACCGCTTCAAATGCCGCTTCAAACACCGCTTCAAATGCAATCAAAGGCGTTAAACCTTCCGATGTTTTTTGGACCCTCGCACTGTTGAACGAGTGGGCTTTACACAATCCTAATCCCAACGAAATGCCGTGGCTAGAGGCCACACACGCGCAACTTAAATCCGTGGTGAGTTTATGGGATTCAAACCGGTAAACATTGCAGCCCTGGCGCTGCTCACACCATTTATTGCTCCTATTTTTTTATGCAACAAAGCCTATGGCCAATCTGTTTTGCCGCAGGGTATAGGAATCGTAAAAGTGGGATATCGGTATCTCACAGATCCTAGCCAATCGTTTGACGAAAATGGAAATAAAATTCCGTTATCAAGTCGCTATTCCAAAAGCTTTACGGGCCCAGAAATGCTCAAAGGAACTTATGGAGAAGATCTCAAACTTCTCGCAACATGGATCAATAAATACGACTCCGGAGCACACGGCGGATTGCTCGATCGTCTCACGCTTGGGAATTTGAAACTCGACGTCAAAACAAATATCCAAATTTCCATGGTAGGACTTGGGCTGGGGCTGTCAGATTGGCTCACCGTTTATGCTGGCGCGCCACTGATTAACATTTCAGTTCAGGCCAATCTTTCTTTCTCTGGAGAAAATACCGCGAAGCAAATTAAAAGCGAACTGGGAGATTTGGCCCCCGATCAACTTCAGGACGGGCTCGATCGCGCCGCAAAAGTAAATACAAACGATATTCTTGATGCTTTTGAAGCGCGGGGATATTCCAGACAAACCACGTGGAACGCAAAAAAATGGGGCGACACAAAAGTTGGATTTTTTCTGGATCCAAAAGGCTTTTTGAATTCTAAAATAGAGAACCACGAACCCACACTCAATTTGGAACTTTCCATACCCACCGGTTATCTAGACAATCCCGAACTGCTTGTTGATAGTGATCTGGGCAAAGGCTACTACCAACTTTACGGAGAACTTAACGACCGTCACGGCATTGCACCACCATTTTTTCTAAACTACGTTGCGGCAACTGCCATAGGTTTCCCTGCAAAAAGAAAACTAAGAGTGCCCGACGCAGACAGCATCTTTCCCGGTCCCGACCGACTCAGCACCGTTACCGTTCATCCCGGTTTTGATTTCGATGCGAGAGCCGGATTGGGATACACTTTTTCTGCGCTGGAACCTTACACATCACTTCGGTACGAAGGTCACACAAAAGATTCTTTCACCGGCACCATGTCGGGAAACTACGATAAGCTTGCAGAAGACTCTAACTACGAACTTCTTTCCAGTGAAATAGGAATTGGCCTAAGCACAGTGAATGCCTACAAAAGCAACTCCTTTCCAATTCCATTTCTTGGAAAACTCAGCTGGAAACATCCCTGGAGCGGTTCCAATAAAATGTCCGATGACTACGTTGAACTCACCGTAACGGCATTTTTCCCAACACCTTTCACTCCCACAACAGAACCAAAACAAGAACAACAGCAGGAACACCAGCAAGAACAACAGCAGGAACAAGAAGCGATTCCTATGCCACCCAACTTTGATCCCTGAGCCCCAAAAAACTTCCCTTCCAACGAAACCCTGTATACCTTACTACAATTCACAATATTCCCATCCCCCGGGAGTCTTTCGCCTAAGGAGAAAATTGCTATGGAAAGCGTCGCAAAAATTGCCACCATACTTTTGCTTGCAGGTTCCCTCACAGCCATGGCGGCACCGCAATCTGCACAAAACCCCGACGACCTCGATGCCCCAAACACCGCCGCAAATAAGCTCAATTCGCTCAATACCGACGCTGTTTCTATTGACGTTGCGTTTCCTAGTGGTGGCAGCGCATTGGGAACCAACTCCGTGGGTGCGCGATTTTTTCTTTCTCCAACCACTGCGCTGGGACTTCATTTGCAATACAGCTACGACCAAGAACAAAACTTTTTAGCCTTTGGTGCCACATTTCGCACACAGTGGTTTTTAGCTTCAAAGGGGCGCAGCGCATTTTATTCCTTTGCACAACTGTCTGGCGGTAGCACAAAAAACACGGCACCAACTACATCAGCAACAACAAATATTGTTGATAAATCGTCCACACAAACCGGCGGTGCTGGAGGCTTTGGTCTTGAAGTGTTCTTGCTTCCAGAACTTTCTGCCAGCGCAGATGTGGGCGTGGGCGCAGTTTTTAGTCCATCAGATCGGACAAAAATATCTACAGCAACAAGCCAAATTGCTCTCCATTTCTTTTTTCCGTAACCACAGGTTCCACAGTTCCGGTATTAAAAAAAAGAAAGGGAAAGTGCATGCAAAACCCAAAGAACATCAAACACAATTTTACAAAGTGCTTGCCACTTTTTTTTATAGCTTTACTGGCATGTTCAGCACAAGAAAACACTCTTTCACCAAACAATGTGTATACATTTCAACTTGGGAATCAGGTTATTTTTAGCCTTAATCAATGGAACGAACTTCAACAAACCCCTTCACCCATTTTACAAGATCCCAACAAAAACTTTCCTAAACTCACGTTCAGCGTGCAAAACAGAATCGTGGCCGAACTTGGCACATCCGACGGTGCGGTTGTGCCCCCGGTTTTTACAAGCCCCTATTCGCCATTGCAAACCTGCAGTCTCAGTACCACACTGCAAAAAACAGAAATAGCGCTTAATCGCATTGCCAACAAAAAAGATATTCACACGAAAATTAGTTCTCATTTTGCATCGCTTTCCAGTTGCGCAACACAAAAAGCGCTAGAGTGTTTCTTAGAAGATATTAACGCAACAAACTGGAACGATCTGCCCACAGCAGCCCTCAGAGGCCTCACACTCAAAGGAATTGTGACGCGTTTGGGATCATGCACTGGAAACAGTGATCCCTGGGAAACAAAAAACTACTTTACAATTGCAGACAACCAAGTGAATTTTTATCCTGCGCCAGCAAATGCCATTATCATATATCCGGGAGAACAAAAAAGTTACACGGTTGCCAACGACAACACGGACTGCGTTGTGCGCGCCGAGAATATTCTTTGCCAAGAAAACTGTTACGATATGCTCATGCCGATCAGCGAATTGAAACCTTGTAAACCCAATTCAAAACTTGAAGCGGGACAAACATACACCGCGTTTTTGCAGCTCACACCTCAAAAATCGGAAGACAGTTTTGTTCCAATTGTTTTTGTAGCCCAGTAGGAAAAATATCATGAAATTTTTCTCTTTTCTCGACTCAACTTTTTTAGGCACAATTTTTGTTGCATCAACAGCTTTGATATCTCTTTCCCGCTGCGCTACCACACAAGTGCAACAAGCAGCGCAAGAAACTCATCCCAAGTGTTCGTTTACCGTTTTGCACACTAACGATCACCACGGCCATCCCATTCGCTTCAACAATTTTGCCGATCAAAACGTTGGTGGCCTTCCGGCTCGACTCTCATATGTTCAATTGGTTCGCAAAACTACTAAAAATGTTTTGGTACTAGACGCCGGCGACATCAACACGGGCCGGCCGGAATCCAGTTTTTTTGATGCCGAACCCGACATCATTGGCTACAATGCCATTGGCTACGATGCCGCCACACTTGGCAATCATGAATTCGACAAATCGCCCGAAGTTTTGCGCAAGCAAATTTCCGATGCTACATTTCCGTTTGTCAATGCCAACATCAAATTCAAATCGTCCGAACAAAAATTGAATCCAATTTCCAAGGTCAAACCATACATCATCAAGGATTTTGGCAACTGTAAGGTTGCCGTCTTTGGTCTTCTGCTTGCCACAACACACGAAACAGCCACCCCATCCAGCGTTACAAATCTCGAATTCAGAGATGAAGTGGAAGCCGCACAGAAAATTGTGCCCGAACTCCGAAAACAATCGGACTACGTCATAGCACTCACTCACCTTGGTATTGAAGACACAAACAACGAAGGGTCAAGACGCCTCGCAAAACTTGTTCCCGGAATTGACCTCATTGTTGATGGCCATACCCATACCAAAGTAGAGCAACCTCTGCTCGAAAAGAATGCCACGTCTCAAAAAAATGTCCCCATTGTTCAGGCCTATGAATGGGGTCTCATTGTCGGAAAAACAGATGTCACCATTAACACAAATAACGAAAACAGCGTTCGCTTTGAAAACATACCTATGACGTCCCAAATGCCTGAAGATGAAAACCTCAAAAGAACTCTTCAAAGCTATGCCCAGAAACTGGAACCCATTCTCGCACAAAAATTGGGTGAGGCAACAAACGCATTCGAATTTGGAAAACACCGCGAACAAGAAACAGCAATTGCGAATATTTTGGCAGATGCCACGTTATGGACAACCCAAAAACAAAATGCCGATTTTGCTTTCTTGAATACAGGTTCTATTCGAACCGGCCTCGGCAGAGGAACAATCACACGCAAAGACGTTTTCGAAATGCTACCATACGAAAACACCCTTGTTATAGAAACGCTCAACGGAAAACAAGTTCGAGAACTCTTTAACACAGCCTCTGCCGTTCCTCTAGGAAAAGGCGCATTTCCAGCTATTTCGGGAGCAAAATTCGAAATTTTGCGCACACAAAAAAAAGCGGGAAAAATTTGGATCCACAATCAGCCTTTGAATGAAAACAAACAATACCGTATTGCCACACACGGCTACTTAGCAGCAGGCGGCGATGGCTACACAATTCTTTCCAAAGCTCAAAATAAGTTCGATACATCTCTCTTTTTACGTGATGCACTGGCAAACTACATCCAAGTCAAAAAACAAATTGCGCCCGTTACAGACAATCGCATTATATTCGCAACGGAAACCCCAGCCCCAATCCCCACTCCATTTCCACACGAAAACACAAAATTTCAACGCTTTTCAAACCCAGAATTTATTCCACCTCCAAAAGAGAATGGTAGAAGAGAAAAATGCAAAATCACGTTCCATGAAACAACCCTATTACAAAACGTAGCTCAGTTCGCGCTGGGAAAAATAGATTGCGAAGGGGCAACCCGATCTCTCATTTTGCGATCAACTAACGATGGAAAAACATGGAGCGAAACTGGTCCTGCATTTTTTGGTTCTCAAGTCTATTTTCTCCAGTTCGTCAACTCAAAAGAAGGCTACGCCATTGCATCATACACGCGGGAGGGGGCTGGCGACGACAGAGTTCTCAAAACAGCCAATGGTGGCGAAACGTGGCAAACCATGCCAATTATTCCCAAAGGCAACGAACCTTGGCTTTCCGCACTCACATCCTTCTCTGTGCAGCGGGAAACAAAAAATTTAATTGCGACATTTATTCGTCCTGGAAAAGGTATTTCGGAAATATTAACAACATACACATCTCTCGACAACGGTAACCATTGGAAACTTTCGCGCACCACGTTGGTCCAATCCGTTCCGGCACCGACAAAAAACAAACAAACGACTTCGCTGTCGCAGTCAGAGTCACTTTCTCCAAAAAACATAGGGCTGTTGCCCAAAGAAGTGGATTTTGATGCTGTGGGTTTGGTAAAGTAATTTTCAGAATTGCCGCCACTGAATTCACACTGCACGGCTGAATTCCATCCTTGGAGAATGTTGCTTATGATTTTATCGTGTCATCTGAAAAACGCTATCGCTCGAACAAGCATAAACTGCACACTTATTGGCACAATAGCCCTTTCCACATGGGCTTGTAAGCATCGTGATTTCAATAACACAGCCAATGAATCGGCATTCCAAAATGGTCTGCTGTTTGCAAAAAACTTTGGCCTCTCAGAAGGTGAAGTTGTTATCACATTGGATGATGGCCCCGGTCCCCTGAGTGTACCCGTGGCTAAGTATCTCAAAGGCAAAAACGTCCCCACCGTTTTCTTTTTCAACTATAAAAATGTGGGTGACTTAACCGACCCTAAACAACTCCAGTATTTGAAAGACATTTGCGACTTAAAAATCCATTCCATCAGCAATCATCGCGACACACACGATGCCTACGCCACGTCAAACAATGTGTGGAAAAACTTAGATGATGTTCATCGCGCGATTAAAAAAACTTGCCCAAATGAAAAAGAAATCTTTTTCCGTCCACCCGGCGGTGCATGGGCGCGCGGCGAAGACTCGAAAGGAAACGCTATTGCATTGAACAAGGCTTTCGATAATTCAGGAAAAAGCGTTGGATTGCAGTATATCGGCCCCGTATTTTGGGATATTGCCTGCGACACCGAAGCTGATTGCAACTCTACAGACTGGAAAAAACTACGTGACAATTACTTCAGTCGCATTGTGAAAGATGGAAAATGCAAAGGCGGCATTGTACTTGCACACGACATTCACACTCGCAGCGTTCGCGCACTTTCTGGATACGCCGCTGACGATTTGAGCACAGCATTGTCTGGCTCCTTCGACGATTCTGAAGGACTCATCTCCAAACTTTCAAAAGCAGGATGCAAGTTTGTTGCTCTAGACAAAAATAAAGATGTCATCCAAAAATTGCTCAAAAATGGCCCGGGTATTGGATCAATTCCTAGCGCACCAACAACCGCACCTACGACCGCACCTTCAAAGTGACAACCGAACTCATTGTTGAACGAATGCTCCGCGCCGCTTTTTTACTAGGCTCTAGGGAAAATAACAAAAGCATGCTTTCGGGAATTCGCAACGAACGAAAGCGGAGAGAGCAATGCGTGCGCAGATAAAACATAAGACCAGAGACGGCTACCAATCGAATGATTGTAGAAAACTGAAAAAGACGAGGAATGGCAAAACCTGCGTCTAACAAATATCCACCCGTGATTCCCCCCAATGCGCCACCCAGAGTTCCCGCAGCGAAAGTAACTGCAAGGGTTTTTACAACATTTCCAGGAAACAAGCGCTGCACAAGCAAAACACTCAAAACTTCAAATCCAGCCCACACATGCCCAGAATATGCTTGAAGCAACGAAATCCACGAAAATTGTGTGGATACAGTATACAAACACGGCAACAATGTTATGGCTATTCCGCAAATGGCAACTCCTTCCCAAACCCAATTTCTATCCAGAATGGACCCCCAGTTACTCATCAAAAAAATGCGGGGAACGAGAGGAATAGACGAGATTATAAATATCTCAGTCAGCCCAAAATGGGCATATTTGAGCATATACTGATTAAAAAATGGTCCTGATATATTCACTCCAAAACGTAGCCAGAACAAAAATAGAGCTAACCCCACAAGCCCCCAAAACTCTGTATTCCTGCTAGCAACTTCTCTGTCCAACAATGCACTCTTTTGTTTGGCTGTTTTAACTCTGCCTGCAGGAGTGGGATGGAGCCAAACGGCTCCCAGCGACAAAACACGAAACACAAAACCAATAAAGACAAACTGCAATACAGTTTCTCTGTTGAGTCGCTCTTGAAGTAAAAATGCAACCATCATATTTGTGCACAAGTTTCCAATGCTCAGTAGAGCCGATCGCCCCGAAAAATAACGATTGTGTTCTTCCTCTGGAACAATATGAGACATCATATCTTGCCACGGCGGCCCAGCAGTCATGCCACCAATCCAATACAACATCATTCCCAAAAATAACGAAATATTTCCGAACGGAATCTTCTGCAATGAAAAAACAACAATCAGTATCCCTGCTAACTGCACAACTATAGACAAAATCAATAGCTTTCGCGAAGGCATTTCATCAAAAATACGCGGAGCGGCAAATTGAACCACAGCCCCAATAGCAACGGGGACTGTGGAAAAAAGCGCCAAAGAACTTCCACTCGCCGATACCTTAGCCAAATAAAGCATGATCATCACTTCACAAAACGAAACCATGCCGGTCCATAAAGTACCATCCACCAATGACAATATTTGCGCGCGCTTTATAAGCTTTTTATCCATGACAGCAGTGTATCAGTTTTTCAGTTGTTCACATATGGGGAGACCTTTTCCCAGCGTCAGCAACCGATGAACGCTCAGCAGTCAATTGATGGCTGACGCAACAATCACTTTCCGTGACGCATTGATTATGTGGTGGCCAGTGTTTTGCTTTTGAGAGGTTTGACCTACCTACACCATAAACGGCAGCAGAAACAGCTACTGTCAGCATATTGACTTTAGGCCGACTCAGTTAAATTTTTAATTCAGACAACCGCCACATTCCTCTGAGATTTGTGTGGCCCCGCTCCTTGACAATTTTCGGTTCCACTTTTCTCAATTGTTTTGTATTTATTCTCATTTTCTTTATTTCATAAGGAGTTTTTTATGCGTTTAAAATCGTGCTGTTTGGCTTTAAGTTTGGTAGGATCTGTTTGCTATGGCAAAAAAATCACCGGAAGATCCTCTGACAACGGAGACTCTGACAACGGAGACTCTGACAGCAACGAATTTGGCCTTCGTTTACTCGACAATTAACGCGCAAATTTCCAGCTTGAATGCTAAAAATAAGCTAGCGACTTCCCTTTCTCTCAACGACGCAACCTGGACTTCTCCAGATAGGGACACTACGGCTCGCTTTAATTGCTTTGGTAATTGCAAAGGAAGTCTAACGCCTAACTGTTTCGGTTTGCAGTTTCGGTTTGCAGTTTCGGTTTGCAGTTTCGGTTTGCAGTTTCGGTTTGCAGTTTCGGTTTGCAGTTTCGGTTTGCAGTTTCGGTTTGCAGTTTCGGTTCGGAGTTTCGGTTTGCAGTTTCGGTTTGCAGTGTCGGTTCGCGAATGAAACCTATTCATCGCCCCCAAACAGGGCAAACGGGGCAATAGCAAAAATGCAGAGGTACGGCCAATTTTCCGGATACCGCCCGACGAGGCTATATCCCCTCCTAAAAAAATCAGATATAGTCTGGGTTTAGCATCGTGAATGTCGTTATGCCGCGGAGAAAGAGATCATGCGCCTAAAAAATTTGTTTATTCATATTGCGAGCATTCTAGTGCTAAGTTGGCATATTTGTGCAAGTGCGCACGAGGCACCTTCTGCAGAAGACGCTCTGGCGGGAGTAGGCATAGACGAGCACCTCGGTTCCAAACTCCCGCTGAATGCAAAATTCAAAACCGACGACGGTCGTGAAGTCTCCCTGGGTGAACTCATCGACAAGCCTGTGCTCATTCAACCCATTTTTTACAGTTGTTCGGGATCGTGCTCCATTATTTTGCACTCCGTTGCTTCTATTTCTACGAAAATGGGCCTCACGCCTGGCAAAGATTTTCGACTTTTAGCCATAAGCTTCGATAACGAAGAAGACGTTGAGCTTGCGAGGAACAAAAAATTCAACTTTTTAAAAGTTGCCGGCCCCGGCCTTCCACCCGATGCATGGACCTTTCTTTTTAGCGATCAAAAAAACATTGATCTTGTTATGAATGCTCTTGGATTTCGCTATAAAAAATTGGGCTCAAACAATTACACCCATCCTAACACCATAATTGCAGTTTCTCCCTCTGGAATGATTTCGCGTTACCTCTACGGCTCCATTTTCCAGCCCTTTGATGTTAGCATGGCTCTTGAAGAAGCTCGCGCCGAAAAAACTGGCATCACTGTGCGCAAACTTCTTTCTTATTGCTTTAATTACGACTCCGCTGGAAGTAAATACGTTCTAAATGTTTCACGCCTTGCACTGGGATTAACTCTTTTAGTTGGTGGAGCCTTTGTTGCCTTCCTTGTTTTGGGAAAAAACAAGAAGAAAATTGCTCACGCTACCAACAAATCTTGATAAGAAAAAAGGATTCGTTCATGAACATCCCCTCCCCCAACGACACACGCGTTCCCACGTTTTACGAAACTCCTTCTCCCAAAAACATGCGGGGAATTTGGTCGTGGCTCATAACCTACGATCATAAGCGCATTGGCCTTATGTACATGTGGGCCATTTTAGGATGGTTCACCCTAGGAATTGTTTTGGGAATTCTCATGCGAGTGGAGCTCCTACAACCGGGAGGAAAATTTGTAGATTCACAAACCTACAATGCTTTTTTCACGCTTCACGGCGTTATCATGGTTTTTTTGTTCATTATTCCAGGAATTCCAGCCATCTTTGGTAACTTTATTATGCCAATGCAAATTGGTGCCGAAGATGTTTTCTTTCCAAAAATAAATTTGCTCTCATATTGGCTTTACGTGCTAGGAGGAATTCTTGCCATTGTTTCGCTCTTTGCCGGCGGAGGAATGCCCGACACCGGTTGGACTTTCTATGTTCCATTCAGTACCAAAACGCACACCAATGTTTCCATGGCAACATTTGCAGCTTTCACGCTGGGAATGTCTTCAATCCTTACTGGCGTCAATTTTGTAACCACAATTCATCGCATGCGTCCCGCAAATATGGGTTGGAAACAGATTCCTTTGTTCACGTGGTCTTTGTACGCAACTGCTTGGGTACAAATACTGGCAACTCCGGTTGTGGGCATGACTCTTTTGCTCATTATTCTGGAGCGTGCCTTTGGAATTGGTCTTTTTGATCCCAGCAAAGGTGGCGATCCCGTTTTGTACCAACATCTTTTTTGGATGTATTCACATCCCGCCGTTTACATCATGGTATTGCCCGCCATGGGTGTTGTTTCAGACATCATTCCAGTTTTCGCGCGCAAAGCTATCTTTGGATACAAAGCTATTGTCGCATCCAGTTTAGGAATTGCCATTGCCGGATCTTTGGTTTGGGCACACCACATGTATACAAGCAGCATGAGCGACGCCGCTGTGTTTCTCTTCTCATTTTTAACCTTTGTTGTTGCAGTTCCTAGCGCTGTAAAAGTTTTTAATTGGCTGGCAACTCTCCAGGGCGGCTCCATTGTTATGGCACCTCCTTTGGCAATGTGTTTAGTGTTTATCGTTCTTTTTTCCGTGGGCGGACTCACTGGGTTAGTGCTGGGATCGGCAGGCACCGATGTTCATGTTCACGACACAGCCTTTGTGGTTGCTCACTTTCATTTTGTTATGTTTGGTGGCGTTGGCGTTGCATTTTTGGCAGCGCTTTATTACTGGTGGCCAAAAATGTTTGGACGAATGTACCAATTCAAACCTGCTTATTGGGGCCTTGGCATTTTCTTCGTGGGATTTAACTTACACTACGTCACAATGTTTATGTTAGGTCTACAAGGCATGCCTCGGCGCTACTATACCTACGTTCCACGCTTTGCTACCGGCAACTTCTTTGCCGGAATTGCTGGTGTCGTTATGGTTTTGGGGCTGGCAATAATCTTATGGAACCTTATCCGCAGCCTTAGAAGCCCAGTCACAGCCCCAAATAATCCTTGGGGATCAACAACGCTAGAATGGCAAACACAATCGCCACCTCCTTTGGAAAACTTTACAAAAGAGCCCGTGGTTCCCAATTACCCCTATGATTTCCCGGAAAAACCGGACGACATTGTTCGCGTTTGAAAGGAGAAGAATATATGAATATGCACAAAGACCCCCTTGGCGACCGTTTTGGAATGTGGCTCTTCTTGTTTTCAGAAATTCTACTCTTTGGAGCCCTTTTCGTTATTTATAGTGTCTATTTTTCGAAGTATCAGGCCGATTTCATTGCGGGTGGCCGTCAACTCGATTTGTTTTTTGGTACGTTCAACACTGTTATTCTTCTTATCAGCTCCTTCACTGTGGCAGCTTCCATTACTGCGCTGCGCAATAGGCAACGCAAAACAGCTTTGGCACTATTGGGATTTTCTATTTCGGTGGGTCTTGTTTTTCTTTATAACAAATACATGGAGTGGGGTCATAAAATTCATCTTGGGATTTACCCAGATTCCCCGTGGCTCAAAGAGCAAAGTCACGGCACAAACATGTTTTTTGGCTTGTACTATGTCACCACTGGCCTTCACGCTCTTCATGTTATTATTGGTGGGACACTCCTGGCCGTCAGCTTTGCATTCATTCTCAAGAATAAAGTCGATCCAGAACATCCAACACTCCTGGAAAACTGTGGACTTTATTGGCATCTCGTAGATTTGATCTGGATTTTTGTTTTCCCGCTCTTTTACCTTTCGCACTGAGGAGACGCCACATGGAATACCGTTCCCTTGCAGGGATTCTTTGCATTTTGTTGGCTTTAACCGCTGCCACAGTAAGCGCATCACGTCTAGAATTAGGTGAGAACCTTCATTTTCTTCACATCTGGATCTCAATTGGAATTGCATCCATAAAAGCATGTTTTGTGCTTTGGTATTTTATGCATCTTAAACATGAACCTGCTTTTATACGTTGGTTCTTTGTCATTGCAATTCTCATTTTGGCAATCTTCATTGGCTTTACCATCATCGATGTCGCGTATCGCTGAACATAAGGAGACACTTTTATGAATTCACCAACCCCCGTTCAGCAAGTTGACCAAGCTTTCTATTTCATTTTCGGAGTCAGCGGCGTCATTCTACTAGGCATTATTATTGCTCTCATCTATTTTGTTGTTCGCTATTCTCGAAAACGCAATCCTATTCCATCACGCACTCGTGGTAACGTCTGGCTTGAAATTATTTGGACCGTAGTTCCGCTCACCATAGCCATGTTTATGTTTTACTTGGGCTGGCAATCGTATTTGGGTCTCCGCGACGTCCCCGAAAACGCCATGGCGGTTAAAGTCACAGCCCAAACGTTTCAATGGGTGTTTGAATACCCCAGCGGAAAAGTTTCCGACGGACTCCTTATGGTGCCTAAAGGAAAACCCATTCGCCTAAACATTTCTTCCAGCGACACCTTGCACAGTCTTTTTATTCCAGCGTTTCGTGTGAAGGTTGATGCCATTCCCGGAAGACAAACCTACGCATGGTTTTATCCCGATGAAGTGGGCACATACGAGATCTTTTGCGCGGTTTTTTGTGGAAATGGTCATGCCGACATGACGGCAAAGCTTAGAATTTTACCCGAAGAGGAATTCAACGAATGGATTCAGAACAAAAAAGACGCGGACGACGACTGGTAATATCAGACCTCGCCCCCATTCACATTGTGCGCCTCACAAAGCTTCCGCTGGCACTTCTTATTACAGTGTCTGCCCTGTTCGGTCTGGCTTTTGCCAATCCGAGCGCAACTGCTAAACACTACGCAATACTCTTTATAGGTTCTCTTTGGGTTGTTGTTTCGGGAGCCATGTTAAACAACGTCCAAGACAAAGAGTTAGACAAACTTATGGAACGCACCAAAGTGCGCCCCCTACCGTCGGGAATTTATAGCTCCGGAGCGGTACAAAAAATTGCAATTCTAATAATGCTTGCGGGATTTGGGCTCCTTGCAATGCTACCGCACGGCATTTGGGTTGTGGCGGCAGCCGGATTTGGAATTATTCTCTATAATGTGATCTACACTCCGCTCAAGCGCCGCTCCCTTATGGCCATATTCCCTGGGGCTCTTTGCGGTGTCGTTCCGCCGGTTATGGGATGGATTGCTGGCAACGGCTCACTCTTCACCATCAATTTTGTTGCACTTATTGCCGTACTCTTTGCATGGCAAATGCCCCATTTTTGGCTCATTCTCCTTTTCCGACGACTCGATTACCAAAGTGCAGGTCTTCCAAATTTTTTGGAACGCTTCGGAGAAAATGCTCTCAAGCGAATGATCTTTGTCTGGCTTTTAGCGTTTTCGCTTATTTTGAGCACCATAGCTGCATCCAGCACAGTATCTTTTGCATCCACTCGCATTTTCGTTCTTGCGAATTCTTGTGCAATCGCAATCTCTGCATTCTATACACTTTTGCGGGCATCAAAAAAACAAGAATGGCGCGCTCTGTTCATCCATCTCAACGCCACTCTTGGTTTGGTTATGCTGGTAGTGATTCTAGAAAAGACATTCTTATAGTATAGTGCAGTTAAGTCGGGTGGAGCTGAGTAGCGTAAAGTTGAGGTTGCCACCTAAAGAGAGCAGCCCAACCTATTCACCACCAAACAAAACAAAGAACGAGCCATGAACAGCTTCTCCGCCAAGATGCCCTGTAATGGTTACAAGCAGTGCGGTCAACAACGACATCGCAACAACCCATTGAGGAACTGTCTTTTCAAAATTGGGCTTCTTTACAAATAGTAAAATAGAAAACAGAAGCATAACACCTGCCGTGAGATATCCCAACCCCTGATGCATTTGCAATCCCTTAGAAAGAGTATCACGCCCCACAAGAAGCATCTGACCAAAAAGGACGGCAGGAAGAATGGTGAGAGTTCCAACGTGAACAAAGTAGGGAACAATGGGACGCCAAATTTTCCCAAAGGGAAAGAGAGCAACAATTGCTATTACGGGAAGAAGTGACAGCAAAGTCACAGGAAAATGCAGGATAATGAAATGAAACTTCGAGAGCTGCTCAATAACAAGAGCCATTGTGCCTCCAAAAAAAAATGAAAGAAAAACTGAATCAGCCGCCAACATAAGATTATCTTCTCTTTTTCCAGTTGGGGCGCAAAACAAACTTTGGCAACCAACTGAACAACACCCCACCGTTCTGTTGGTGGATCTTAACTTCCGTTTGGATTCCCCATTTTCAAATTCGTAGCAATACCAACACCAAAAATTCTGCCTCAGGTCTCGCTCAAGAAAGCTCATCCGACATAGTGCACGCACTGAACCTCATTGAAATTTATAAATACGATGCCTTGACAAATATACAAAAGTACCCATACCTGGTCTTTTTGAAAAACTTTTGCATCGTGCATCTTGACGGTATTCGGAATTATTCTTATACTGCTATTTGTTAGTGGTTTGGTTTCACAATGCAGGGGTGGTCCCTGCAACAACCGAGGAGAGTCCGTTATGGCAAAGACCCGTGCTACTGTTTCGACATCTAAGCTCATCGCTTCTGTCGGCAATCAAATCAACGAAGTGCTCGCTGAAAAAAAACTCAGCATTCCCAAGAAGATTGTTAAAGACATCATCCAAGGTTTCTTGGAAACAATCGAAGAAAACATCTCAAACGGCAAAAAGCTCCGTCTTGACCGCATCGGCATTCTCCAAGTTAAGAATCGCGCAGCTCGCATGGGCCGCAATCCTCAAACTGGCGAAGAAATCAAGATTCCCGCTTCCAAGAAGATCGCTTTCCGCGCAGCGAAGAGCCTCAAGGAACAAGTCACTGGCAATCGCGCTACAGCGAAGAAAAAGAAGAAGAAGTAATTCTTCTACTCAACATGTTTGAGTAAGGGAAGAGGAGCCAGGATGGTTCCTCTTTTTTCGTCAGAGAGCCTGCAAGACGAATGCCTTAACGCGAGTGAAACTGGATATGAAGAAAAAAATCAAACCGCAACATCATCTGTTACTCGTTCTTGGAACGCTCACATCATGTGCCATTCATTTTACAAACGCGCAGTCACACATTGCACCGGAATACCGCCTTGTGTACGTGCCTGCAGCAACTGACAGCAGTTCCAAAGGCGGAAATTCGCTTCGCATTTCAGACGCTGTCAGAAGAACTCTTGTTAAAAATGGACAATTCCGTTTGGTAGGCCCATCGGAAGCTCGCTGGGGAGTTGACATTCTTCTGCGCGAACGCAACACCACTATTCAAACAGTGGAAGCATGCACTCCCGTGGAACGCACGTTTGGTGCTGGTGCATATGCTTGCGATGAATCAAATATTCAGCTTCCCACAAAGGTTGCCGCAACGGAAGGTACGTCCATGACAGCCGAAGTCAGCGCAATAGACATGCGCACAGGACAAGCAGTTCGTCGGACCGTTATTCAAATCAAAGACACAGACACTCCCTACTGGGTGGTGGCCGATAAAGCCGGTGACGGTGCACGCGTGCTCCAGACGCTCGCCAGAACCCCTGAGCTTCATGCACTTCGCTATGTGGAAAACATAGATAGCAGCGTTCAACGCGTGGGCGATAGAATTGCCGCTCAGGTCACTGGAATGTTAGAGGCATTATCCGCCGGACAATGACTGGTGCTCATTGAGCCAAAGCCGACTCACACCCTTTATGGTTTCTGAAGATCCTTCACGACTCAAACGTTCATACAAAGTACGCACTTCACGAGAAGGACCCTGCCTACGCTCTTGCCGCTGTGCATAAACAAGCCATTCATCAGACGCCGCAGCAACTCCTTTTTTCTCCAAATAAGGTCGCAACAAAATTTCGTCCCTCATTTTCGACGGCTTTGTTTTAGAGGCAATAAGCAAAGACGAGGCTATTTGCGACACGCAACGCTCTGAATTTGTTTTCAGAGAAGTCACCTTCCGCTCAAAGAGTTCCAGCCACTCGGGAGTTTTTTTTAGTTTGGCAATATCGTCCCACAACTTTTCAGAAAACCGTGAGGTTTCGCGCATGGCCCAACCACAAAGCATTTCGCTCTGAAACAAAATCAATGGAGATTTGTTCACAGAGGCCAAAAGAACGCGGTGAATTTCGCGCGTTTGGGAGGCCGGTTTCACTAGGTCAAAACGCAAAAGGCGATCCAGAGATATTCCCAGCCAGAAATCTTTGTTTCGAACATAGTCATTTCCTCCGGCATCAACTTCACGTGAAGCCAAAATCCAACGCTTTGCCTCCGCTTGTTTTTCCAAAGCCCTTGCAAGATTTAATGCCGCGGCCAACGACTCCTTAGACTTGTGAAAGTCATAAAGTCGCTTTTGAGTCACACCGCCATCTGTACCAATTTTTGTTTTTGCAAGAATTGCCCACAATGGCAAATTCTTGGTAAGAGCCGCGCAACGCATCACAATTTTACGTTCTTCATCGCCCCACTCCAAAGCTGGAAGGTAAGGCTTAGCTTTGTTTCCAAGTTTTTCGAGCGCCTTTGCCTGTTCCTCATATTTTGTTTGCAAAGCTTCACACTGGTTCAGGTCGGATAGCCCCACCACAAAAGCAAACTTCACCTCTTTAGCACGATCTTCAAACAATGCCGCAAACGGACTCTCGGGAAAGGCCTTCTCATAATTTTCAAGAATTCCAAGTTGAGTTTTAGCATCATTCACCATTTCATTCCTATTTTTTGCATCATCCGTTGCCGTTTGCAGTTTGCTTTGCAATAGGCATGTTTCGGCCTGAAGTTTTAAGTTCTGCCGCGACTTCTCAATGCCATTTTGCACTGCATCTATCACTTTTTTTCTTGCATCATAATCAAATTCCTTAGCCGCAATTTGCAGACAAGAATTTCGTACAAGCGAGTCGGCAAATACCGGGTGGCCTGGATACAAACGCATCAGCTCTGCGTAGCGCTGTTCGGCCTCCACTTTTCTACCACGAAGTTGTGCAATAAGAGCCAAGCGGAAAGAGGCCCATGGCCCGTAATTGGGGTCAGCTGAAAGATGCAAAAACTTTTCAAACCCACGCGCAGCGAGATCAAAATTGCCCTCCCAAAAAGCCGACTCTGCGCCAAACAACAGACACCCTGGTGCCTTTTCAGAAAACGACTCGGACGCAGACTCACACCAAGCAAAGGTACGACGCGCCTGTGAATAGAAATTCATATCGAAAAATGTATTTGCCGCATATAAAAAGCCAAGCGATACCAATTCTGGAGACGCAGCTGCGCGAATACCAATATCGGCGTTGCGCCAAATTTCCAACGGGTCATGCGCCGACTGCATACCAAACGCGCGCAAAAAATGCATCGCAGCCCGCATATCCTTATGGTTTCTAGGCCAAACACCATAAGGTGCTGAAGCCGTAACAA
>CAIZES010000386.1 GCA_903932045.1 uncultured Silvanigrella sp.
ATTCGCCATTTTTCACCGGCACGAAATGAGTAAAATGAGAGTTTGGGTGCGAAGGGTGCTTTTTCAAGTTCAGAATCTATTTGTGAGGCCATAGATGCTGCGAATTGAGCAGCTGAGGTGTCTCGTGGAGGTTTTGCACCTCGTGCCAAATCATGAAGATCCTTCTTTGCCGTTTGTTGATTTTGCTTTCCGTGAGAGCGTGCCGAAGAGAAAAGAATTCCGTTGGAAACAATGACCTCGCACGACGATTTTCCGGCGATGTTTGCAAGCAGTGAGTCGCCGATGAAGAGTTTCAGGGGTGAAAGTGTGGGATCTTCAAAATATGTTTCTGCGGGAACAAGACTGGCGGCGTCGTTGCGTATGAATGTTGAGAAATCTTGAATGCGTCCAGGGTCGTCTTGCCAGCGGACTCGCGCGGTAAAATGGTTGAGATCGGGGTCTCGAGCCAGAAATATGCAGTGACCCGTACCGATTGCGTCGGTATAGGCCATAGTTCCTAAAACTTGTGGCCGTGTGTGTGTGATGAGCATAGAAATAGGAATTCGTTTTTGGAAAGTGCCATGAGATGTGATAATTTTTATAATGAAATTTGCGTCCGTTTTTGAAGAAATTTGCTCGAAGGCTAGTTTCTTTGCGGTTGCGGAAAGTTCAAAGATTGCCGCGTTTTGTGAATCATTTGCGCGGCTTTTTGGGATTGGCGTGTTTTTAACCTTGGTACAAAACGATTCGCCTATTGATTTATGATTGACTTCAGCATTGCAAAAAATTTGATCTGTTTTTAATAATGGTTGTGCTGTAAAGAGAATGCGTAAGTCATGTTCGGGCAAGATAAGAATTTTATCTGGAAGATTTGTTATTTTGGGTGGCGTTGGCATGTTTATGGTTTCAGCTGCGCCCACCGTAAGTTTTGCCTGTTTTGATGAAATATAGAGACATGATATTTTTTCGGGATATTTTGGTGCCGAGAGTATGACTTGTTTTTGTCCGCGGAGTTCTTCTAAATGAATTCCGTTGCGGAACCAGAGAATGTCCTGTGTAGACAATTCGGTGTTGTTTGTTTTACAAAAGAAGTTTCTATCGGGAAGTTGTGAGATTGATGTTAATTGTGAAGTGTGGCTGAAAAGTGTGTCGTCGAAAATAATGGGAAGAGTTTTGCGTACAGTGTGTTTGCCAGTTTCGTCTTCGTATGAAACTTTTACAGAAATTGCGGAGTCTTCGCCAAGGGGAGCTCGGGTTTTGAGTGTGAGAACTTGTGAGGTTTCATTTCCATTCAAAAGACATGAAACCTGAGGATTTGTTGATTCGCACAACCAAAGAAGGCGTTTTGCTGTTTGAGGCAAAAATGCTTCAAGGTGTGCTTTTGATTCGTTGCTGCCTGCTGTCAAAAACAAAAATGCTGGAAAGCCTAATCTGACTCTGTTGTTGATAATGTTTTGTTGGCTGGTGGCTGCATTTTCGGATATTTGGGCTGTTTTTTCATTAAGACTGGATTTTTCATTTTTGTTTTTTGAATCTTCTGCGGAGTGCGTATCTGTTTTTTTGAGATTAAGATCTTCCACGGACATGCTTGCGGAAATTTTTTGAAAGAGCGTGCCGTTAAATAGGGTTATTTGGCATTGGACGGAGTTGTATCCCTGCAATGCTGAAATTGGCAGCTGTGGTCCTTCAAACTCGTACGGAAACTCTTGTTTTTTGCTGCGAAGAATCCATTGTTTTGAAACACTGGCTATGCTGGGATTTGTGGTTGAAAAATCGCATGTGAGCATGGAATCTTTGCTGCGAATAACGGGTTCGGTTTTGAATTCATTTTGCGACATCCCAAAGGAAAGAACGGGACTGAATTCCAATTGGATACTGGAGTCTTGAGATTCGGCATCCAACTTTTTGAATTTGGCGAAGTCGGTGAAGTTGGTGAAGTTGAGCTTTATCATGGCTCGTGGTTGTTCGTAACCAAACTGTGGGACGCTTGTTGGCGGCTGTTTTTCACCTAAAATAAGTTGCAGTCGTTGTTCACCGCTGGCATGAATTGTGTCGCAAATTGTGTAGCTTTTAGCCAATTCCGTTAAGGGTTGGCAACTCTCTAAATCAACGCGATCTTTGTTGAGGTCTTTTAGCCAGTCGATTGTGAGAGCAGAACCGGGAATGAATGGAATGGCAACGCGATTAACGCCAAGTGCCGACGCACTCCAAGTCAAATACGCGACTCCTCCCAAGAGAAGCCCGCATCGTCGCAAGGAAACTTGAAGCATCTGCGATTTTCGCAATTCAGCCAAGGGTGCGTTATGATGTGGTGGTGTTGTTTTAGAATTCATGTCGTCTCACAGTCTTTGTAGGGGTCATTTTATGTTGACCGTGGAGAAATGGCTAGAGGAGCGTCTCTCGCCCGGAGAGCCTTCAGAAATTTCGGCGGCACGCGTTGCTCGTCTTGCCGAACCTGTTAAGTCGTCGGTTTCTTGTCGGTGGTTTTCGGTTCCTTTGGCTTCGGGTGTAGGAAATGCTGTTCTTTTATATCCTAAAAATATAGCCACAACAAGACAATCTCTTGTTATTTTGTTGCATGCATTGGGACGTGAAAGTGTGGCGTTTGAATGGCAATGGGCGCAAGCATTGGTGTCCAAGGGTATTCCTGTTCTTGCGGTGGAATGGGACGGTCATGGCGATGGAAGTTCGCTTTGGGACGTTGCATCGGTCAGTCGCACGGTCCCGCTTATTTTGCACAAGCTTTATGCTGGATGGGGCGAGCAACAAATGTCCCCAGCATCTTCGTTTCCCAAGTGTTTTTTAATGGGAAATTCGTTCGGTGGAACGCTGGCTCTTTTAACTGCAGCGCGTCCAGAAATTGGGAATGTGGTTAGCGGTATTGTTGTGATTTCGCCTATGGTGGCGCTGGTTGGTACGCACTTTGATGGCTCGCCTCGCAAGCGCTTTGGCGGTGGATTTCGGGCTCTCAAACGAAATCGCTTTTCTATAGGAATGGGTGTGGATCCCTTCGATCAAGTGCGCGCTTTTCTTGCAGACACTGTGGAACGTCGTGGTGTTTTGAAGCAGGTTCGTGTTCCTGTGCTTTGGATGCATGGAGCTCGCGATAGACTTGTGCCTGTGGATGCTGCAATGCGTCACATGACATGCATTCCATCGGCACTTTTTGCACATATCGACGAAACTCGAGGGCATAAACTTATGAACGCCTCGGTTGAAATTGCAGACTACGCATCCCGATTCATTGAAAGATGCGTAGATTCTGATGCCTGAATTTTATTTTTTTGAAAAATGAGTGATGCGGCGCACTGTAATGGGTTCTTCAGGTGTGGGGCGGTTGGAGTGCGGTGCATCCACAATAGTGTGAAGGGCATTGGACTGAACGTGCGTCATTGTTGCCAAATTGAGATATTCATTTTCAAAGTTTGCGATGACGTCATAGCGGTTTGTGATTTCTGCAAGTGAGAGTGCCTTAAAAATGTGGTCCTCTAGAGATTCGTCCTCTTTGAGCATGATTTCCGTTGTTTCAACCGGAAATCCCGCTTTTTCCAATTGCAGCAGAGTGCCCTCGTATGATGAGCGTTTGCTACGCCCGGACAGATACACGATGTGGATATTGTGATTGTGAAGTTCGCGCACAAACGAGAGCGCTCCTGGAAGTGGTTTGTCGTGAATGACGAAAGTTTTTCCGTCGAAAAAGCGTTTTTTCCAAGCTTTATTTACGGTTTTGTAAACCTCATTCACTTGTGGGTTGTTTAAATCAAATCCCATTTTCTTGAATGAATCTTCAACGCTGTAGCCAATATCCTCTAAGCGAATTGCAGCAAGTCGGGCAAAAATATTTTCTGGGAAATCATTTGGAGATGCTTTTTTAACCCAGTCTTCAATTATGGCGAAGGTTCGAAAACTAACATCAAAGAGAGTGCCATCTAAATCAAAAACAGCGGCAGGTTTTTGTTTTGACTGTTTTGCTTGTTCCAGTATTTTCTGTTCCAGAAGTCCAATGGGCGTATCAATAACGGTCCATCCGCGAGGGTCTTGTAGGCACCATTTTGGTTTGTGTGTCACGTTTCTTTCTCCTCCGGTGTTTTGTGCGAACGTATTATTGTTGCCCCTAATTCTGCACAACGCCACTCCAGTTCTTTCGAGCGTTTGTCGCGGTTTGGTGGAATGCTCATGTCCTCATTATCATAATGAAAGAGTTCGCCCAGAAAACGTTTTCGGGAAAGGCCAACAAGAAGTGGATATCCAAGGTTTGCGCAAGCCTGAATTCCTGATTGTGAAAGCAGAGCCAGATTGTCTTGGAGGCGTTTGCCAAATCCAATACCCGCATCAACGGCAATAAATTTGACACCCATACGCGATGCGACGCTTGCTCGTTCGCGTAAAAATGAGCAAACTTCTTCGATGCAGTTTTTGTAGTGTGGATTCTGTTGCATTGTTTTAGGCTCGCCTTGCATGTGCATCAAGACAATGCCCAAACCAAAGTGGTGTGCGACTTCTATTGTTGTGCGCAGTTTTTGAAACCTTTTCTCTTCAATCCTTCCCGCATAAATATCGTTTATGAGGTCGACAAGTCCTTCTTCGGCAAGTGCGCGAGCAATTCCAGGGCGAAAGGTGTCGATACTGAGGAGGATGTTCGGAAAGTTTTTTCGGATGTTGAGAGCGATGGGAAGAATGCGGCTCAGCTCTTCCTGTTCGGATACGGGTTCGCTTCCTGGACGTGTGGAGACTCCGCCAATATCAAGCAAATCGGCGCCTCCAGCAATAAGCTGTTCGGCTCTTCGGAGCGCGGAGTTCACATTTTCAAAGAGTCCACCGTCCGAGAAAGAGTCGGGTGTCATATTGAGAATACCCATCCACGATGGGTGTTTCTCTTCACAAAGTTGTTTAAGTTTGTTTGCTGAATTGGTCATTTTGTGCGGAAAAACCTGTGTGGAAAAACCTGTGTGGATTAAGCGGGAGTGGGCTCGGGAACAACTGTTGTGTTCGTGTTTGCTTCGGGTGGTTCAGCCAATTCGGTTTTTTCACCTTCGGGTTTTGCGCGACGCTTTTCGGCTGCAGCGCGAAGTTCTTCAACAGTGGCGCCGTTAAGGGCTGCTTGGAATTCTTCAGCATCAATTGTTTCCATTTGCAGCAGAATTTGCGAAACATGTTCAAATACGTCCATGTGATCGAGCAAAATTTGTTTGGCCAAATCGTATTGTTGGTTCACAATTTGCGAAACTTCTTTGTCGATGTCGAAAGCTACGGCCTCTGAGAATGTGCGCGATTCGCCCCAATCGCGACCCAAGAATGGATTTTCGTGTTTTTGTCCGAAGTTTATCGGTCCCAGCTTACTCATTCCGTACTGACATACCATTGCGCGCGCAACTTCGGTGGCGCGGCGGATGTCGTCGGACGCACCTGTGGTGAGCTGGGAAAATTTAATTTCTTCGGCAGCTCTTCCGCCCATAGCTTTCGCAACTTCAATAAAAAGGTCTTCCTTGGAGGAACTGTAGATGTCTTCTTTGGGAAGATACACGGTAACACCCAAAGCGCGTCCGCGTGGAATAATGGAAAATTTATGAACGTTTGAACGTGATTTCAAGTAGTGAGCAACAAGTGCATGTCCGGTTTCGTGATACGCGGTCATTGTGAGCACTTCGCGGTTCATGACCATGCTTTTGCGTTCGGGGCCCATCAATATTTTGTCTTTTGCGGCTTCAAGATCTTTTACGGTAATGGATTTCGCACCTGTGCGAGCCGCCATGAGTGCAGCTTCGTTCACAAGATTTTCCAAGTCGGCTCCGGAAAATCCGGGTGTTCCCAGAGCAATGCGTTCGCCATCGATTTCTGTGGCAACTTTAACCTTTTTGAGATAAACATCAAGAATTTCTTTGCGGCCGCGAACATCGGGAAGATTGACTGTGACGCGGCGGTCAAAACGACCCGGACGCAAAAGAGCAGGGTCGAGAACATCGGGGCGGTTGGTTGCAGCAACAACTATGACGGCTTCATTGCCTTCGAAACCGTCCATTTCTACCAGCAATTGATTAAGGGTTTGTTCGCGTTCGTCGTGACCGCCGCCTACACCTGTACCGCGATGCCGACCGACGGCATCAATTTCATCGATAAATACGATACAGGGAGCGTTCTTTTTGGCGTTTTCAAATAGGTCACGAACGCGTGAAGCACCCACACCTACAAACATTTCCACAAAGTCGGAACCGCTGATGTGAAAAAATGGTACGCCAGCTTCTCCGGCAATGGCACGGGCTAAAAGAGTTTTTCCCGTTCCGGGAGGGCCCATCATCAAGACGCCTTTGGGAATGCGAGCACCAATTTCGTGGAAGCGTTTGTGGTCTTTTAGGAATGAAATAATTTCGGCACACTCTTCTTTTGCTTCTTCAACACCGGCAACATTTTTAAATGTCACCTTTTGCGAATTTTCGGGCATGAGTTTTGCTTTGCTTTTTCCAAAAGAAAGCGCTTTTCCTCCGGCACCCTGCATGTTGCGCAAAAGAAGAAACATAAAGCCAACAACAAGAATGATGGGAAGCAAGTTTATAATGTAACCAGCCCAACCCTTACTGTTGTCTTGGCGATCAAAGAACACAACGGTTTTGTTCTCATTGAGTTTGGTAAACAATTCGTTGCGCACAAAATCGATGGGTGGAACGTAGAAAGCTAAGGCAGTATTGTTTTTGAGTGTTGCTGTGACTTCGTCGCCCTGAAGTGGGTCAGAGCGAACAGACACCTTAACAACCTCGCGTTCGGTTCCCTTTGATTTTTCCAACTCAATAAGGAACTGCGAATATTGCACTTGCTTTTCGCGATCTTTCTCGCCTCCTGCAAACTTAATGGCAATGAGAATGAGAATAATGCTGAGGCCCCATACCGCGAGACCTTTAAAGAAAGAAGAACCTTTTTGCATGAACGCTCCTTAGGGGAGTAGCTCCCCGGAATTCAGTCTCAGATCCAAACCATTATGACCATGTGTTGGCAGATAAGCAATTCCATGTCAGGCTTGATGTTTGACAAAGGAGAGCCCGGAGTCGTCAATCAGGGCAATCCAACCGTTTGTCAGAGGGACCTCTCGAACTCGAACAGGGGGGCGCTGTCGTGATGCAAGCCGCGCATGGTGAAGAATATTTTGCAGAACTTGCGCAGTTATTGCGGCAGCAAGCTGAGAATTTGTGCGTTTGGCGAGTTTTAATATTTGAGTTGTGGACACGCATGTTCCAAGCGGCAACGGACCTTCGGGAATATGGATTTCTTGCAAAACGCTTTGGGCGTTTTGTGTGAGCCGTATCAGACTTTGCTCAAAGTTAGGATTGAGCTCGGCAATAACCGGGAGGATGCGGTGTCGCAAAAGGTTGCGGCTGTAATCGGTTGTTGCGTTTGAGGAGTCTTCCCGAAACGGCACTTGAGCTTCGTTTGCGTAGTTGCGAATCTCTTGTGAATCAAAATTGAGTAGGGGACGTAAGAGTTTTCGTTGAGCATCGGTGTGCGCAATGCCTTGGAGCCCTTCAACACCGGTTCCTCGGATAATATTGAGAAGCACGGTTTCGGCGTTGTCGCGGGCATGGTGTGCAGTTGCAAGCCAAGCCGCTTCGGCTTTTTTTTCAAACACTTTAGAAAGAGCCAATGTTGCGCGTTGATAACGCCATTCGCGGGCTTTCTCCTGAAAATTTCCTTTAACAAAGGGGGCAGCGGTTTCCGAAAATTTTTCTGCCACAAGAGAAATTTTCCAGAGCGCTGTGATCTCGCGGACGAGCGCTTCGTCTGCGTCTGACTCCAATCCGCGTTGTTCGTGATTGAAGTGAATAGCGGCCAGTTCTATTGGCATGATTTTTTGAACGCGTTCATCGTCGCGAAGGGTTTTGAGTATAGAAAGAAGAACCATGCTGTCCGCTCCGCCCGACACACAAACAAGAATGGGGAGCGTTTGGGCTTTATTAGGGATGCTTTGCAAAAAAAGCAGTGTTTTGTGTTCTATTTCTCGAAGCACGTTCTCTCCGGTTCCAAATGGTTTGCTCGTTGAGGCCTAGGGCGTTAGGATTCCTAACAGTCTTTTCGCTCCTTCTTTTATACTAGAGGACATCATTATGCGAACCCGTTCGGTAGCCGCTTTGCGTTGGGCTGGATTCGGCAAGAATATTTTTTCAGAAATGACGGAGTTGGCTCGGTCTGTAGGGGCAGTGAATCTTGCGCAAGGTTTTCCGGATGAGGTAGGTCCGCAACGCATTTTGCAGGCGCTTCGTTTGCAGCTGGAGTCGGGGATTCATCAGTACGCACCGTACATTGGCGAGGAGCAATTGAGGAAAGCCGTTGCTGGGCATATCGAACTCTCAACGGGTTTGCAATACAACCACAAGAGCGAAATCACTATTACCACCGGTGCCACCGAAGCTATTTATGTAACTCTTAATGCTTTTGTGAATCCGGGCGATCGTGTTGTTGTTTTTGATCCTTCATTTGACACATATGCACAGGCTGTTGCGAACGCGGGCGGCGTTTTGGTTCCTATTAAACTTCATGCACCCGACTCTCCGCTTGGCATTCGGTTCGGTGGTTGGGCTATTGATTGGGAAGAATTTGATGAGGTGTCGAGATCTGGTTATTCTTTTCTCATTTTGAATTCGCCTCACAACCCAACAGCAAAGGTTTTTGGGGCAGAAGAACTTCTTCGCATTGCAGCTTCTATTGATAGGAACAACGCGGTGGCACTCTCTGACGAAGTGTATGAACACATTTTGTTTGACGACGCAGAACACATTTCGTTAGCTTCGTTTCCAATTGTTCGCAATAGGGTTGTGCGAGTGAGTTCAGTGGCGAAAACTTTTGGATTTACAGGATTCAAATTGGGCTGGGTTGCAGCGTGTCCTGCACTCACAGACGCAGTAAGACTTGTTCATCAGGCAGTTGTTTTTTGTACCCCGTCGCACATTCAATTGGCTTTTGCGGATGTTCTGTTGGACGAGGAGTGGACGCAGAGTTGGATTCAAACCCAGAATAGGAATTTTGCGAATCGGCGAACGAGATTGGCGGAGGCTTTTAAACATTTCGGTTTTCGAGTGGAACCAAGCCAGGGAACATACTTTTTGCTTGCAAACTACGATGAAATCGATCGGACTCTCGATGGAATGTCTTTCGCTCGAAAACTTGCCGAGGAAAGAAAGGTTGCTTGCATTCCGGTGTCTGCATTTTCGCAAACGCCATCACACCAATCTTTTTGGTTGCGATTTGCGTTCTGTAAAAGTGAAGATTCTATTGCGAGAGTAGAAAAACTTTTATCACACTCTGTGGGCGGCATTTCTGTTCTCTAAATGTGACAAAACTCCAACGTGTATTTTTTTTCAAATTCGCTTAAGATAAAAAAGAGATTGTCGATACGGCTAATAGCAGGTGAAACTGTCGGGAGACGGACAAAAGCCTGAACTTCGTCGGAAGACGTCGAACTTGGACCGCTGGGATGCGGACTGTGTTAAAGGGTGTTTTTTATGTGTGTTCTGGGTGAGTCCCAGGTTTGTTTTTCTCTCAAGGAGATGAGGATGCTTAAGAAGAAACCTGCTAAGAAGGTTGCCAAGAAAAAGGTTGCCAAGAAACCAGCAAAGAAAGTTGCCAAGAAAAAAGTAGCGAAGAAACCCGCTAAGAAGGCTGTCAAGAAAGTTGCCAAGAAAAAGGTAGCGAAGAAGCCTGCAAAGAAGGCTGCTAAGAAAGTTGCCAAGAAAAAGGTAGCGAAAAAGCCTGCAAAGAAGGCTGCGAAGAAAGTTGCCAAGAAAAAGGTAGCGAAAAAGCCTGCAAAGAAGGCTGCTAAGAAGCCTGCAAAGCGCAAGGCTGCCAAGAAGGTGGAAGTTGCTCCGGAAGCAATTCCTGCTGAATAAAAAATCGAGCGTTTGAAACGCCTAAGACTACGCGGAAACGCGTGGTCTTTTTTTGTTTGCATTTTTTGGGAAAAAATTTTTCGACAACGACAATGCGAAGTCTAAGGCAAACTTAGACATTAAAGAGGAAGTGCATGATGTCGCCGTCTTTTACGAGGTAGTCGCGACCTTCTTTTCTTAGCAAACCGGCTTCGCGAACTTTTGCTTCGCTTCCGCACTTCATGAGATCATCAAAGTTGTAGACTTCTGCGCAAATAAATCCGCGTTCGAAATCGGAGTGAATAACACCTGCCGCTTGGGGTGCTTTGGCAACTTTAGGAATTGTCCACGCACGAATTTCTTTTTCACCAGCAGTGAAATAGGTATTGAGACCCAAAAGTTCGTATCCCGAACGAATAAGGCGGCTGAGTCCGGGTTCTGTGAGCCCGAAATCGGTGAGCATGGTTTTTTGATCGTTGGGATCGAGTTGTGCAAGTTCTTCTTCAAGTTTTGCCGAAATGGGAACAACTTTCGCATTTTCTTTTGACGCAATTTCGCGCAGTGTTTTGACGTGTGGAGAGTTTTCTCCAAGCGTGGGAAGATCGTCTTCCGAAAGATTTGCAGCGTACAAAACAGGCTTTCGTGTGATGAGATGAAGGCCATGTACAAATTCATCTTCTTCGGGCGTTCCATCGGTTTCAAAGAATCGCGCGGGCTTGAGGGCTTCGAGATGATTTTTCAAACGAACGACACAATCGTACTGGGCCTGAAGTTTTTTATCGGGGATTTTTAGCAAACGTTGAAGGCGATCAACGTTTTTTGTGACGGTTTCGTAGTCGGAAAGAACCAGTTCTGTATTAATGATGTCCACGTCGCGAGCGGGGTCAGTTGTACCCTCAACATGCGTGATGTTGGTATCGTCGAAGCAGCGCACCACATGCACGATGGCATCGACTTGGCGGATGTGTCCCAGAAATTGATTGCCCAAGCCTTCACCCCGACTCGCACCCTTCACAAGGCCCGCGATGTCTACAAACTCAATAATGGTGGGAATGATTTTTTTTGCTCTGACATAGGCATCAATTCGGTCGAGGCGCGTGTCGGGAACGGCAACTCGGCCCACATTGGGATCGATTGTACAAAAAGGATAGTTTGCACATTGCGCGCCAGCTTTTGTGACGGCGTTAAAAAGAGTGGATTTGCCAACATTTGGCAGGCCAACGATACCGCAATTGAATCCCATGACGAACTCCAAGTCTTGTTTAACAGCAGAAGAAATTTTTGGGGGAAGACAAAAGTCAAGCCCCACTCCCAAATTTTCACGAAGATTGCGTCGAATCTGAAAAAAATGCAAGGCAGCAGTTGGAGTGATTGACAGAGAGTTTGGTCGTGGTAAGTAGGGGTGCCTACGCTTAACCGCGGACAGTAAACGCACTGACTCTCGTTTGTGTTTAGCACGGACCGGTGTTCTGAAGTAAGTTGTTTTGTTAAGGATTGTCGCGCATGAATTCTTTAGAAAATACCAAGACCAACGCTCGCAATGCTGATGAAAATCCCGTGTTTAAGAAGAACATGGTTTTCCCTCCTCGTATGGGCGCTTCCGCTCAAGAGCTAGGGAATAGCGCATCTTTTGCATCTGATGCTTCAACGAGTGGTGAAGACGTTGTTGAAGGCCATGAAATTGCTGATATTGCGGGCACGCTTGGACAGGCTATTATCCAGCCTTGTCCGGCCGAGTTCGCTAAGTTTGTAGAAGAAACTTCGCTTGAAAAGCTGGTTTTTTGGAAGCTTGAGAAGCTTGTCGATAATCTTTCCACAGAATATTTGGGCACAGTGGAACTGAATGTTCTTGACAAAGTAGTCACCCATGTCGAAAAACCTTTGTTTGCCTTGGTTCTTCGTAAAACATCAGGCAATCTCTCTATTGCTGCAAAATTATTGGGATGCAATCGCAATACGTTGCACCGTAAATTGCGGGAATTTGAAATTATTCCCAAGGATCTGCGTAAAATGTTGCGTCGCGGTCGTATGCAAAAGCTAACTCAGACTCCATAGTTTCCTGTCCTGCGGTCTTTTGGCAACGGCGGAGGTTTTACTGATGTCGAACATTGAGGCTGCAAGGCGTTCGCTTGCGTTGCCATATGCACGTGAAGCCGAACTTGCTGTTATCGGAACCATTCTGACGTCTCCAAGCTCAGTTTTTGAAGTTTCGGGGGCTTTGCGTTCTGAGCGTTTTCATCTTGATATTCACCGTGAAATTATTCAGGCAATTTCTGATCTTGTTCAAGAGCAGCATCTTCCAGATATGGTTAAGGTGGGCGAAAAACTTCGCCAGAAAATGCCAAACTTTGAATTGTTCGGCTACGAAGGACTCCGAGAATTTTTAACTTACTCTACCGATCCTGCCAATTTGCCTGCGTATCTCGAAGACATTTCTCTGTACTGGGAACTTCGGGAAATGGTGCAAGTGTTTGCTGATCTTTCCGTGCGGGGCCGCGATCTTCCTTCCGCTGATGTCCCTGGTTTTATGGCCGAAGTTGAAGAAAAAATGAATAAGTTGCAGGAGGCGCGCTCGGTGGGCGGCCTTCGACCATCATCCGAAATTTTGCGCGAAACTATGGCGCAGCTGGAACGCCTTATTGATGATCCCAATTCCATGCAGGGTTGTCCGAGCGGATTTGTCGATTTGGACAAAATCACTTCCGGTTGGCATGAGGGCGAGGTCATTATTCTCGCAGCTCGTCCGGCAATGGGAAAAACGGCGTTGGCGCTTAATTTTGCTGCCAATGCAGCTATCAAGGGCGGAAAAGTTGTGGCATTTTTTAGTTTGGAAATGCCTTCTTCCCAGCTTATGCAGCGTTTGTTGGCCATGGCCGCTTCTATTGAGGGTCATAAATTTCGCAGCGGTGAAATGGACGGGCGCGATTTCAACCGTTTGTACGAGGCTGTGAAAGAGTACAATGTCGACCGCATTCAGTTTGACGATACGGGCGGCATTAATGTTCTCGATCTTGCAACTCGCTGTCGTAAATTGAAGCGCGAAAAAAAATCGCTCGACCTCATTATTATCGACTATTTGCAACTTATGACGGGTGGTCCAACAATTAATTCCAAGGGATCCCGCGAATTGGAAATTGCATTTATCAGTCGAAGCCTGAAGAGTCTTGCAAAAGAGCTACGGTGCCCCATTATTGCCCTTTCTCAGCTCAACCGAGCCCTCGAAAATCGTCCCGATAAGCGACCCAAGGTTTCTGATCTTCGTGAATCGGGTTCCATTGAGCAAGACGCCGATCTCGTGCTTTTTGTATATCGTGATGAGGTCTACCATAAAGATTCTCCCGATAAAGGTATTGCTGAGGTTATCATTGGCAAAAACCGTCATGGTTCTTTGGATACTATTAAAGTGGCCTTTGACGGGCGATTTACTCGGTTTCACAGCTTGGCTCCCGGGTACGTCAAATCTCCGTCATAGCGTTGGCGTCTCCCTAACATTTTTCTCCTCAAGACTCGCCGCCATCTTCCGAAAGTTCATACAGGTTCTTTTTACTGGGAGGCTGTGTGCGATTATCAGCATACGACATGATAGAAGTTATTTACGTCTTCGAGCCGTTGGGCGCTCCCATGGGAGACCATCAGGTTCGTGGAGTGAATGTCACTTTTCGTGCTCAGCGGCAAGGTGAATTGGAGTTACGCGAAGTGAGTTCGCGTGTGTTGTCGTTGTATGTGATGACGCCTCAAATGTTTTGGGAAAAGCGTGAAGAATTTGCCCGCATTTTGGCTGTGAAATCGTCGCAAGAGTCTTCTGTGCGAGTTTTTTTGGCGGAAGATTCATTGCGTCCGGCTACTATTCGTGTCCGGAAAAAGATTGCTGCGTTGTCTTGGAATGCGGCAATTGCTGGTGACTTACATGCTCCGTATGGATTTAACCAATTTGTAAACGAATTGAACAAGGCCTGTATTCAGTCTTTTTTGCTGGCAAATCAGAATGTTTTTCAGTCTGTGATGGACTTTAGAGAAGCCGAGGCAAAGAGTATTCATGAAATTGGCTTAGCAATGATGCTGGGTCAGTCTTCTTCCGATGAGTTGTTAAGATTGGTTCTTGAGAAAGCAATAGACTTGGCCATGGCCGACGCCGGATTTTTGCTTTTGCGCGAAAATTTGCTGGCAGAGCCCCTGCAGGCTGAAAATAATGTTAGAATGTTGCGCAAGGCTGGAACACGCTTTGTTCAAAAATATCGAATTTGTAAGAGTCAAAACGTAAAGCTCGAAGCAGTTTTAATGGATCCTCAAAAATCGGAGTTCACATCGCTGGTGGTGAATCGTGGTGATGCGATTTCTTGGTTGCGAGGAACATTGCCCGTTTTTCACACCATTGGGGATATGGGTTTTCCGAGTGTTGAATTACCTATGCCTGAGCTGGAATATGATCGTCGAACATATGATGTAAAATCTTTTTGTGTGTTTCCTTTGCGCACTCCCTCGTGCGAAGTTATTGGCCTAATTTTGTTATTGAATAGACGAACTTCAACGGAAGTTTTTTGCGATAACATTGTTGACTTAGAGAATAACGTTTCTGGATTTTCTACGCATGATGTGAATATTTTGGGTGCACTTGCCAATCAGGCTGGTGTTTCTATCGATCATGCGCGTCTCTATCGCGATATGAAGAATTTGTTTGAAAGTTTTGTTCAGGCCAGCGTGTTTGCAATTGAATCGCGCGATCCCACAACAAAGGGTCATAGTGAGCGAGTGGCTGCGATGACTGTTGGACTGGCTGAAGCTGTGAATAGGGTTACCGACGGCCCATACGCTAGCATCATTTTTAATCCGAGCCAAATTTACGAAATTAAGTATGCATCTTTGCTGCATGACTTTGGAAAAATTGGTGTGCAAGAACCTGTTCTTAGGAAAGAAAAAAAACTATTTCCGCATGAACTCTCGGAAATCCGATCTCGCTTTTCGGTTATTGAAACACGTCTGCGTTTGAACCTTTTGGAAGCTTATGTCGAAGGTCTCATGAAGAAAGGTCAGGCTCCCAACGAAATTGACATGGCTCGGATTCATTCTGAGATGGACAGGGTTGCCAGTGATTTTGCCGATTTTTGGGCAATAGTGTGCGATACAAATGAGCCCAATGTGGTTAATCAGGATGCTTTTCAGAAAATCGCATCCATTGCGGCACAAAAAATACTGGTTGGAAATGAAGAATTGAGCATGCTTACGGAAAGTGAAATAAAGAAGCTTTCGTTGCGGAGAGGTTCGCTTTCTGCAGAAGAACGTAAAGAGATTGAAAGTCATGTGAATCACTCGTATCGATTTTTGACACAGATTCCATGGTCGAACGATCTCGCTAATGTTCCAGATATTGTTTACACCCACCATGAAAGACTCGATGGTTCTGGATATCCGCGAGGTTTAATTGACGCTAAAGACGAGATTCCGATACAGGCAAAAATTATGGCCATTACTGATATCTATGACGCTTTGGTTGCAAGTGATCGTCCGTACAAGAAAGCGCTACCTCCGCAGCGAGCGCTGAGTATTCTTGAGGCTGAAGTGCGGGAAGGAAAACTTGATAGGTATCTCTTTGAGATTTTTGTGGAAGCAAAAATTGCCGACTTGGTTTCATACCTTGCCGCGGAGGTTGCGTGAAAAATCAAGAGAATCTGCAACATCATCAGGGGCAAGATAGTGTGCATTCCGATGCTGCAGAAGCAGGTGATTCTGGAGTGAGTGTTGGAAATAGTGTTGGCGTGATTGGAAGAGACGATGTTGACGTTCTTTTGCACGAACTCAAACAGCCTCTTTTTTCTGCTGAAATTGTGAGCGAGCGCCTTGTGGCTCATGCCGAAAAACTGATAAAAATAGAGCCTTCCGCCGGAGAACCTCTTTTGCGGGATGTACAAGTGTTGTTGACGTCCTTGCAACAGTTTAAAGAGATTATTGATACCTATGTAGCAATTGATAAAGTGGAATGTGTAAGGCAAGGATGGCTTGAACGTTTTGTAAGACAAATTGATGCCCTTGAGATTGTTTTTGAATCGAATAATATAGATTTTTCCTTTGAAAGTTCGGTTTTAGAGCGCGAAGATGGTCCGGATCTTGGTGCTGTTGGCCACATTCTTCGTAATCTCGTTACGAACGCAATGCTGGCTGCCCGTGAGAATGCTTGCCTGCGTAAAGGGCATGTTTTGGTTCAACTTTCAGCGACAGAGAATGCGCTTGTTTTGTGTGTTCATGATTCGGGCGCAGGTCTGAAACCAGAGGCTCGGTCGCGGATTTTTCAGAGAGGTGCTTCCACTCGTTTGGGGAGCGGTGGCTCCGGATTTGGTCTTTGGGTTTGTCGCAAATTGGCAACAGCCCTGAATGGAACAATTGATTATAGCAACTCAAGTATAGTTGGCGGTGCATGCTTTACTGTTATTTTTCCTCTCGAGTCGAACGCAAAACGTTTCGATTCAGTGGCGTGAGGTAACAATATGGAAAAGAAAAATATTACTATTTTAGTTGTGGAAGATGAAGAAACCATCCGCGAGTTACTTGAAATCGAAATGCAGGAACTTGGATTTGATGTTGTTCTTTCTGGCTCTGTGGAGAATGCTATTGCTGTTTTGAATTCGGAAAAATCCGTCGATATTGGGCTCGTTGACTTGTGGTTGGGTGATGGATCGGGGATGGATGTTTTGAAACATTTTCATTTGCGACATCCTGGTATTCCCGTTGTTCTGATGACCGGTCATGGAAATAAGAGTGTGATTTTGGAAGCCTTTAAACTTGGTGCATTTGACTACTTGGAAAAGCCTTTTTCTGTGAAGGACGATCTGATTCCTGTGCTTGGACGGGCTGAAGGCACTGTGGTTTTGACAAAGAAAAACGCATTTCTGCAAGCCGAACTTGGGCACAGTGCAAAGTTGGCTGCTATGGGCGAACTTTCGGCTATTATTTTACATGATATTCGTGGGCCTTTATCATCTATTCAATTGTGTTGCGAAGACATAGTTGAGGAAGCGAAATGCAAAGGTGTTCTGTCCCACATTGAAATTGCGGATAGGACAGCGCCAATTTTGGACGGTTGTGCTCGCATTGGTAAAATGGCTGCTCATTTGAGAGGATTTTCCCGTGCCGATGGAAAAGAAGCTGAAGTTGTTGCGAGTGTGAAGGAACTTGTGGATTGCAGTTTGTATTTGGTAAAGAAAAAAGTTCGTGATGGAAAAATAGTGTTGGTTAAAAATATTTCAGATAGCCTTTTGAATTCTTCTTTAAAGTGCGATAAGAATTCTTTGGAAGATGCCATCATGAATTTGTGTTCCAATGCTTGTGACGCCATGCAGGACACGTCCAAAAAAACAATGACCGTTTCCGTTCATCTTTCCTCCGAGTTTGTTGAAATTTCCGTTGCTGATACCGGTACGGGAATGTCGCCGGAAATTATTTTAAAATTGGAGAAGTCATATTTTACTACCAAACCTGCTGGAAAGGGAACTGGCATTGGCGTAAAAATTGTCCGCGATGCGGCATTGCGTATGGGTGGAGTTCTTAAAATAACTTCGGAGATTGGAGTGGGAAGTGTGTTTTCCATTTGTCTTCCCATTGCAAGGCTTTCTGATGGAAGTTCTGAGAGTTCAGAAAATGCCAAAAATGGAGAAGATAAAGTGAATCGGTCGACCTCGAAGAATGTGGCTTAGAAAATTTGTGTCTTAGAAAAGTTCTGAAAAATTTGCCATTGGTTCGCTTTTTACTCCAAAAGTAGCGCAGTTTTTACGAAATAATGGGAAGCTCACGACGCAGTTCTTCTTCTGAAAATATTTGTCCTGTGAGCCAAAGAATTTGTCGAACGCCTTGAGCAACCCACATGTCGTGAGCAGATATGGTTATAGATTTTTCTTGTCGCGCGATTTCCAGAAGACGCGAAGGTTCTGTAGACATTGCGCAATCAAATACGATTTCTTTGTTGAGTTGAGCCCCTGCAGGCCATATTTCTGTAGACTTTCCGCCTAGGATTGTTGCGTTGATGAGAATTGTGGCGTCTGTACTGGCTCTGTCTGCCCATTCAATGATGGGGATTTTTGGAAAGTGTGTTCTTGCTTTTGCTGTGTCTCGTGCACAGATAATGGGGCTCAAAGATAACTTTCTACATGCCTCTATTGCAGCGTGCGTAGCTCCCCCTGCTCCCAAAATAAGGCATTTTTGTCCGGCTTCAACCGTTGCCCGTTGCAGGGGTGTTTGAAGTCCGAAACTGTCGGTATTGGAGAGAAGAACGGTTCCATCGGTATTGAATTTTATTGAGTTTGCAGCACCGATGCGTTTAACGAGTTCATCGCCGGGAAATTGGTGTGCGGCCCAAATTTTGTAAGGAACGGTGATGCTTGCTCCTTTGGCGCCGAGTTTTTGCAAAAGATTGCAGGTTATTTCTGGTTTCATTGTGGGTACTGGAATGTATGAAAGCGGAAGAGATTTTTTTCGAAAGAGGGCATTGTAGACTTTGGGCCCGGGTGAATGGCGAATAGATTTATTTCCAAGAAGAGCGACGAATTCTTGATCGGCACATTTTGGGAGTCCCCACTCCAATGCTTGGGTGACGTTGATTTGTCCCGGAGCCGTTTTGCTGGTTTCTGTGGCCGAAACATAAGTCCAAAGCGAATGAAAGTGCCGATAACGGACTCTGGAAAGCAAACCTGCTTCGTCCATGCCGATTATGACGCAAGGCTTTTGAAGCGAGTGAGCTATGTTCATAAGACGTAAGTTTTCGGAGGCATCAGAAAGAGTGATGGCTCCTTTTATGATGTCGCAATCCAATTGTTCAATAGATTTGAGTTCATTTTCAAATGTGTGCCAGTCTCCGGAAAAGTTGTGAACTGAGGCAATGACTTTCGTTTGTGATGCGAAAGGAATGGATTCTCGTAGTGAAAAATTTTGTGTCAGCAGATGGGAATCGACATCAAAATAACTCGGACTTAAATCAGAAAGTTTTTTGATTATTTGAATTTGATCTTCTTTTGTTCCATTGAAAAAGCCTCCCGATTTTTTTGAGCGAACACAAAATATAGCATTGCGCGCAAAGCGCTTTGCTGTGCTCAAAATGGCATCGTCAATTTTTTCCAAGGCGTCAAAGCGAAATTCCAACAGAAAGGTCACATTTTTTTGCTGGAGAATTTGAGCCGCAGCTTCGAGTTGCTTTGCAAGCTCTTGTCCGGATGTGTGTTGCGCGGTAATGCATAGCAATTGTCACCTCTACTTCTACTTGCGTTGATCGGCAGAAATACCTTGCATACGCAAATTAAAGTCGTCTCGGTTTGTTGCGTTGTTATAACCCTCTTCCCACTCGATGATCCCGTTGTCGCAAAGATAGAAAAGATGTTGGTCGAATGTTTGCATTCCATAATTTTGTCCTTGGGAAATAAAGTCTCGGACAATGCTTGGTGGATCGCCCTTTACGATTCGTTCTCGAATTGTTGATGTATTGATCATTATTTCCTGTGCGGCACAACGGCCTTTTTTGTCTTTTTTTCTAACGAGACGCTGACTGATAACGGCTCTGAGTCCTTCTGCAAGTTGAGTGCGAACAACTGAGGCTTTTGCCGTTCCCATCGACGACAGCATGCGCGTCATTGCATCGGCTGCATCGTTGGTATGGAGTGTTGAGAGAACGAGATGCCCTGTTTCTGCTGCATTTAGCGCGGTTTCAATTGTTTCTTCGTCACGGAGTTCCCCCACTAAAATGACGTCTGGATTTTGTCGGAGCGCACTTCGAAGTGAGAGTGCGAACGAAGCTGTGTCGGAGCCAATTTCGCGTTGATTAATCATGGAGCGTTTGTCTGTGTGCATGTATTCAATGGGGTCTTCAATTGTAATGATGTGCGCGGTTCGTGTTTTATTGATGTGATCAATTATTGAAGCGAGAGTGGTTGATTTTCCCGAGCCGGTTGCACCTGTGCATAGCACCAGTCCTCGTTTGTAGTCGGCAATGTGTTTGATAATTGGGGGCATCCCAAGTTGTTCTATGGAGGGAACTTCGGTGGGGATCATGCGAATGACCATGCCGAGCTCTCCGCGTTGACGAAAAATGTTAACGCGAACACGGCCTGCAAGCTGACTAAAATAGCTCGTGTCCACATCTTCTAAATTTTCGAGTTTTTTGATGCGTTCTTCAGTTGCGCACGTTGCAATCATTGCCTCAATCATGGAACGATCAATGCGTGGCCCATCCCGCAGTGGATAGAGATCGCCATTGTAGCGAAACATCGGCGTTTGTCCTACTTTCAAAAGAAGGTCGCTTGCTCCGCCTCGCATCGCAACATTGAGGAGTTTGTCTAGCGTGACAAGATTATTTCGTACTTCGTGCACCGTTTGTTTAAATTCCATGAATGGTTTTTTCGAAAGAGGAACAAAAATCTTGGTTTCGTCGTTTGTGTTTGTGAGGTCCATGCCTGTTTGTGTCATGCTCTTGAAATCTCCATGTTTGAACAACTTGTTGTATCGGCTGGGTTTTGGGGATTTAAAGACGTGCGTCAATGTGTTGTCGAAGGTGGAAAATATTTGACGGAAGTGAGAGCCACTGCCGGTTCAGAGGCTTTAGGTTTTGTGCAAGATGCCGAAGAAATGTTTGGGAAGCTTTGAACGATTGATTCGTTTGGGGAGTAAACTTTGGAAGCAACATTGTCGACTTTTTTTTCAATAAACACCGATAGCCTGATGGATAATACGCAGGCAACTTTTGATGTCTACACATTGGTGGATACCGATCCGGCGAAAGCAAAACCGGAAGACTATGTGGTGTATGCGAAAGCTCCGTATCAATGGACCCATCGAGAGCTGACCGATCTCGTCCGAATTGGTGTTGAACAGTTGTTTGTACAGGAGTCACAAAGGGCTGCATACGCTCGTTACGTGGCTTTGAAAGAGGTGAGAAAACTTCATGTGGATGAGTCCTTGGAGCCACGTTTTCGCATACGGCAGATACAGGATGTGGCTTCGCATCTTGTTGAAGCTTGCATGCTAACGCCAATGGACGAAGTTATTGTGGAAAAATTAGGGGACGTTGCTCAGGGGATGGTGAAGTGTCTGGAGCTGGATCCGCGTGCCATTGTGAACATTCAAACATTGGGTGAGTATTCGTTGTACACGTATATTCATTGTGCCGGTGTGTCGGCAATTACACCTGCAATTGCCATGCAAATGGGGGAACGCGATCACGATAAACTTGTTCAGTTGGCACTGGCTGGCTTGATGCATGATATTGGGAAGAAGCATGTTCCCGGCAGCGTACTTAATAAGTCGGGTCCGTTAAGCCCCGAAGAATGGCGGCAAATGCGTGCTCACCCAGAACTTGGGGTGCGGGAAATTGAGGGTTTGGGGTTTTCGAAGATGGTTATGGAGTCGGTGGGTTTGCATCACGAAAAATTGGATGGAAGTGGCTACCCAAATGGGCTGACTGCTGCCGACTTGCCCGATTTCGTGCAAATTGTGACAGTGGCTGATATATTCAGCGCCCTCACAACCTCTCGCTGTTACCATTTTAAGCGAAATCGGTACGAGGCACTCATGTTTATGAAGCAAGAGTTGCAAGGAAAAATATCGAAAGAAGCCTTTCGTTGTCTGGTAGAATCCCTTGTGATTGATCCATCAGAAAAACGCGAGGCCTAGAACGGGGACTTTTTTGGATCTTAATTCGTATTTCTTTGTGGACGAAGAACATATCAAACGCGAAAAAGCAAAAGTGAAGGCTGCCAAAAAAAGTCGATGGTGGCAGCGAAAGACGTCTTCGGGATTGTGCTCCTATTGCGGTAAGAAGTTTCTACATTCCGAGCTCACTCTCGATCATATCGTTCCATTGGCGCGGGGTGGCACAACCACACCAGGCAATTGTGTTCCGGCGTGTCGTGATTGCAATAAGGCGAAAGGGGTGGATACCCCCATCGATATTCATTTTAAGGGCGAAAACGGTTCTTGAATCGAAAATTGCGGGGCGTAGGGAGTTTTTCTCGCGCTGTGGCGGTTTTCTTTTGAGAGTTCTCGGGCTTCCCCGTTGACACGTCTGGGCGTTGCGTTGTAAACCCGCCTCGGTTTGGCAGGGTAGCTCAGCTGGTTAGAGCGGAGGTCTCATAATCCTCAGGTCGGCGGTTCAAGTCCGCCTCCTGTCACCAACTCTTCCGATTTTTGGTTCTCATTTTCTTCTGACATTCTCTAATTCTTGTTTTTTTCTCACATTATCTGCATAAGGCTCGCGGCCCAGAGTGCTGTTGTTCGCTCGCACAGCTGCCGAAGACACCACGATGCGCTGCCGCGCCCACGGAAAACAGCAGCCGGCAGAACGCTCGCGAAAACGCACCCTGGCCGCAGCCTCAGCAGCAATGTTCAATTTGAATTGGGAAAGCAATTGCATTTTGACGGTGACCGAAAGGTCACCTCCTACGTGCGCCAGGCATGTTCGATAACTTGGAGGTGAAAGTCCTCTTTCCAACCTGATGGAGGTGAAGGAATAGCGAAGCACAAGGGCGTTGTTGTGAAGCAAGGTCTGAAGGAAGTGTGGAGCAAAAGCGCTTTCTGAAGGAAAAACTTTGTTTGAAAGTCAACTGTGCCAAGAGTGCGGTGGCGAAGCCGACGAAACGGAAGTTCCTTGGCTTCACTTTCTTTATGGGTAAGGACGACCTGAAAAGGTGCATAGCCCCAAAGTCCATTGAACGTTTTAAAAACAAAATTCGTATCCTGACGAACCGACTGCGTGGCAACAATGTTGGAAAAGTCGTGCACGACCTTCGGGTATACCTGATGGGGTGGCGAAACTATTTTGGATTCGCTCAAATGCCCTCGGTGCTTAAAAGCCTTGACGGTTGGATTCGCCGCCGACTCAGGCGTTACTTGTGGAAACAATGGAAGACCTGCTCAAGGCGAAAACAAATGCTCATCAAACTCGGAATCGCACGAGTGCAGGCTGGCAAAACTGCAGCGAGCTCCAAAGGTTTCTGGAGGATGGCAGGAAGTCCTGTATTGAGTATGGCTCTTTCTATTAAGTATTTCGATTCGCTGGGTTTACCAAATCTTTCTGCGTCAAATAGCGTCTGACTAGCCGAACCGCCACATACTGACCAGTACGTGTGGTGGTGTAGGAGGGAACGCCCGTGAGGGCTTCCCTATCCTAATTCGATACTTGGTTGCGTAGAAAACTTTAAAATTCTACATAGTGAAAGTTTTCGGTGGGAATAATTTGTTCGCTCGCTCCGGGTGGAGTCCAAAAAAGTTGCAACGCAATTTGAGTGCGTGGTCCCTGAAAATACTGGAGACGAAATTCGTGTTCGCCCGCACTCAAGTTGAGTGACGCCGATGCGTCTTGGGGTTTGTGCACACCATCGTTATCTACGGCAATTTTGTTATCAATATAAAGTCGTGCGCCGTCGTCCGATAACAGCCGGAAGTTGTATGTTCCGGCGTTATTCACAACCAAGTTTGCTTTTGCTTCTAGGGCAAACCATTCAAAAAGGCCTGGAATATCGGGAAAGCCGGCGGTGAAATCGCGCACAGGCACATCAAATTTGGTCATGCAAATGGAGGTCTTGTACTGACCCCCTGGAAAATCTTTTTCAAGACTCTCAGCTTGCTCACGAATTTGGTAGATTTTTGCTTTAATGGGTCGAGCGGCTCTTGCTGAGGCGTCTGTTGCGCAGCGTTGAAATGGATTGTTGTCATTCGTTTGAACGCTAGTTTGAACATTGGTTTGGGAATTTGTGTTGCCGTCGTTGTTTGCTCCGCTTTCGGAGTTTGTTGCGTTAGGATCTGTTGATTTTTTAGCTTGCTGAACCGATCCTAATGGTTTTTGCTGTGCCGAAAATCCGGATGACCCACTGCAGGAACAAAGTAAGCCAAATCCTGCTAAAGCAAGAATGGATTGCGTTTTCATAAAGCACCTCGCTGGTTGTAAAAGCCCTTACTTTCCTCTTCGGAAAGTTAGGGCTTTTACTTGAGGGCTTGGTGAACGCGCTTATTGAACGCGCAAAATTTCTACTATTGAAAATTGGAGCTTCGTTGGGGCCAGTATCGCGTTAGATGAAATTTTGGGAGAGGAACCAATGCCAAAAGCTTTTCCAAGAACTCTGTGGGCGTAAAAATCAGAAACTCGCTCCCGTCACGGCAAGGAGTTTTTAGCTTTAATTTGATGTCGCCGTTGGGTCGGAGAGAAATTCTTCCTTCGGTCGCAAGAACAGGCTGGAGTTACGCAAAGGAACCATAAAAGCACTAAGGCAACGAGAGGAGCGTTTTTAAACTTCTCCAGATTCACTCAGTACGACATTCTTTTTTCATTAAAACAATAATTTGCCACTCCGTTTGCGGTATATCGAAATAGATATGATAATGCCTCACCAATTTTCGCCATACAAGAAATGTCAAACAGACCTCGTTCTGGATATCATTTTTCAACATACCGCCACTAGCAATAATTTCCCGAAGAACCGGTCTGTTACAAAACTGGCACACCTTTTGCTTTGTGAGCATGAGCGGCATTTTCACCACTCAATTTCACTCACTTGGGCAAAAACCCAGAAAGGCTCCTCTCATGAAACCCACCAATGTCAAATCGTCTCGCCAAACCTTCCTCTCTCAACTTGCCCGCTGGCAAGGGGTACCGGCAAAAGGCCAAGCATCAACCTGCTTCAATTGGAACACGGCCTCCACCTGCTTCAATTTTATCCCCGCACAAAAAAACGACGCCGCAGCGAGGGCATAATTATGAGCACCGGAACGTTCGAAAACGCCCTTGTACGCCTTTGGTTAGCATCCGGAATTAGCCAAATTGGTTCGGCCATAACCTGGACAGGCCTTCCTGCCTATCTGGCAGCCACACGCGGTGAACTCAAACTTTCTGCCTCGCTCTTCATTGCATCAACCGCAGCAAGTTTGCTGACCACACTGTTTGCCTCAAAGCTTGTTGATAAAGGATTTTCAAAACCAATCGCGGTTTCAGCAAACATTGTGTGCGCAGTCATAGTCACAATTCTCGCTCTTTTCCTAAATCACATTTCAAACGTTGCGTATTTTGCGATTGCGCTCGCACTTTCTGTCACAAGTAGCCTTGGCGATTTTTCTGTCAGCGCTCAATATCAAAGCCTTGCCAAATGCAACAACACAGAAAAGGCCCTCGCCAAACAGGGCGCCATAGTCTCTGTTGCCAAAATTATTGGAATGGGAGTTGGCCCCGTTGCATTTTCCGTTTTAGGATCGAGCGCCCTCATTCTTGATGCCGCGAGTTTTCTCGCAGCAGGCATTCTTATTGCGTCTGCAAGCTTTTTATTTACAAACATCGAAGCAGAGCCCGAAAAAAAACAAGTTCAAAAACTTCAACTCTCGCAATCCCTAATTTTATGGATGAGCGCATTAGGGCTTGGCGGCTTGTTGTCTTTTCCGCTTGTTGCAGCATCCTTGCAGCTTCTTCAACAAACAACCACGCACGGCCCCGCAGCCACCGCCGCCTTTTGGATTGTGGGAAGTTCCAGTATGACGTTATCTCACTTGCTTTCCATGAAAATCAAAAGTGCACGCGTCTCGGCAAGCCAGATGAACATCTTCACAACACCAATCATCATTGCGGGCGTATCGTTAATTGCACTGAATATTTCACTACCGCTTTCTCTTTTGGGATTAGCTTTTGTAACAGGTTCTTTTCCCGCTGCCGGAAACCTTATTCGCGCTGAGTTCCTTCGACGCATTGAACAAAGCCAGCTGGGCAGAATTCTCGGGGGCGAACAAATCATCCGCGATTCCCTTGCTCTCGCCGCTCTCATTGTGTTGACGCAAACGTTTATTTCACCGCAGTACATGCTTGCAGCCTTTGCACTTGTTGTGGTTCCCCTTCGCGCAGCCATATTTGGCTTTCTTTTTGCGCACTCAAAACAAAACTAACGCGGCCGCTAGCACACAAGGATTTCTCTCATGACAAATCAAATCACACCTATTCAACTTCACATCACAAATACATGCAATCTCCGCTGCAAGCATTGCTACCACGACTCACATTCAAACAGCGGCGCCCTCAATGCTTGGGAGTGGAAAAAAATTATCCTTGATGGCATTGAGCTCTGCAACGAAATTGGCACGCAACCCCTCTTCATATTTGCCGGCGGCGAACCCATTCTTTGCCCATTCCTCGCAGAATTCGTACGCTTCATTCGGGAGAAAAATCCACAAGCACTGGTTGCAATTCTTACAAACGGCACGTTGCTCTCTGCAGATTCGCTTAACGGGATTCCAACCGATGTTGCCATTCAAGTTTCTATTGACGGCCCAGACGCTACAAGACATGATTTTCAGCGCGGCAATGGAAGTTTTGAAGCCGCTAAAATGGGCATACGGGAAGCCCAAAAGATTGGATTCCAAGTTCAAATATCAACCGTGTTGTCGCGCCGAACGGCAAAGTGGATCTCCGAATTTTTTCGCTTGGCAGACAACCTTGGCGTTCAAGGCCAAAACTTTACGCGCCTCATTCCGGCTGGCCAGGGGAAAGTACTCCAAGAAACAAAGAGTGACGCTCCCATTCTTGGCATTGAATTACGCGATGCCTATCGAGAAATCGTTTTTCAATCGGAAAAATGGAATGTGCCAACAAACACATCCCAGCCTCTATTTCAACTCATAAAACCAAACTTGGGCGCAAACGGCGGTTTTGGATTTTCAATTAATATCGACCATCAAGGAAACTTCAAACCCTCGGCACGTAACAACCAAAATATTGGAAACGTCCGTAAAAAGCCCCTCAACGAAATCTTTTTTAAGAGCAAAATTATGAACTCGTTACGAAACGGAAATTTTGTCGGCTGCAAAAAATGTTCACACCGGTGTCGGTGTGGGGGCGATCGCAACGCCGCCCACGCATCGAGCGGAAACTTTCTGGGGCGAGATCCTGGATGTTGGAATTCGGAAAATTACAACGCATGAAAAACAAGTAGCGGGCATTGGAGACGAGGTGCTCTTCTCCCTCAGAATCGACGGCCGGAGCAAACCGCAGGTCGACGTTCTTCCACTTTCTATACACATCGGCAAAACGCGAGAGTGGCAGCTGCATGCGGGTGAGGATCTGCTCCTCCTGCTCGCTGAGAAATACGGTTAAGTTTAGATCGGCATCTGTCTATTTGAACGATTCCGTACACAAAAGAATTTATCATTTTTCAATATAATCTCAGTTTATTTCTCTAAAAACAGCCAAAAACCCAAACAAATTGGATTTTAAAAGTTGACTTTATTGTTATTATTGTATGAGTTTTGTTTGGTAGAAAGCAATAATATGATTAATTAAAAAAATGAACTAACCCGCTTCTAAGAGTTGTAAAAACATCAACAAACGTATCTCTTCCAAATACACTGATGGCGACATCCTGATAACCAAAAATAGAAATTCATCGAAGAAAAGAGAACGAAAATTCTCCGTTTCAAATTTTTTCATGACAATATTACGACTTGTTTCGACGGATTCTCTCGATGGCACGGATTACGATTCATTGGGATAGACGGAGATATTTAGTCGTTGCCACGATCAAAAATCATGGTTGAAAGCAGATTTATGACCGACAATTGCCAAAAAACGTTTGCAGTCCCTAGTTAAAAATACATTTCTTCCTGCATAAAAAAACTCCGCCTGGATGAATAACTGGTCGCAGCGCGTCGTCTGGTTGTGAATGATTCTTCCCCAAAAAACAAATAGTAGACCTATCCCCGATTGAAACAATTCCCGCAACTCTTCATCCCCCTTTAATATCGGTTGGGGCTTTAAATTTAGGAGCGTTAAGTTCAGCGATTAACTTCTGAATCTATCATGCTATTATAAAATTAGCGGCTTATTTTATAATAGCAATATAAAGTTGGAATTATGAAGCCATTTAAGCTTTACCTTAAAGCACCTAGCGACTCTTTCTTTCTTTTTGGCCCACGAGGCACGGGAAAATCGACGTGGCTTCAAAGTGAAATCGAAGCCGCGCTTTACGTCGATTTGCTCGAAAGCGACCGGTTTCTGGAACTATCGGCGGAACCAATGAGTTGGTGGTTCTTCGCCATGTCGTGCAAATTTGTATGCGGCAAATGAGCAGCTTATGGAACCGGGATTGGCTCCGGGGGTGAAAATTGTGAACCTGAGTATTGCATATGACGACAAATTTCCTCCTTACAAGGCAACGCTCGCAGAGCAGTACGTTATTGCCAAAGCTGCCGAACGTGGAGTTGTGTTTGTGGCTGCTGCTGGGAACGCAGGTAAGCATTTGAAATGTGTTGATCTCTATCCTGCAACTTATAAACTCGACAATATTGTTGTTGTGGGGTCGCACACTTCTGAAATGCGATACGCGGTGAATTCGAATTGTGGTGACGAATTTGATGTTACGGCGCGGGGCAAGCAAGTGTTAACTTCGGGGATTTTGGGAACTCAAGAACGTTTTTCTGGGACAAGTTTTGCTGTTCCCATAGTGGTTTCTTCTCTTACAATTTACGAAGGTTTAAATCCAAACGTAAATTATCGGGCAATTGCTTCGCGATTTGTATTCGAGTTCAAATCCCAACTATGCATGGGAACAGAGTCTGCCTGAGGGTCCGATTTCGCGTTATGGTCGCATGGATGTGGTGCAGTTTCTATAGAGTCGTTATCGGTAAGGCGCTGGTAATAGGCCGGCAAAGTGTCGGCGGAAAAGTTGTGGCTAGTTAAAAATACGAGACAATTTCAATATGTGGGAATACAAAAAATATCGAATTTGTACTGTCCGTGAAATATTTAGCTTGTTTTGAAGAAAGAATTCTTTGTTACATTCCGAAACATTTTTTCAATCCTTCCTTTAGTACTGCGGCGGAAGTTCCGCATGACGCTAGTGCGCCTGCCACTGCAGAGCCACAAGCAGGAACTGTCACCACTGCTCCTGAAGTGGGACACACTGCAATCATTCCAGTTATGGATGCGTCGCACAAACCGTACATAATTGGCGTTAGTTTGAGAGTTCCACCGCACCAAACAAGATTCTGTGCGTTATCGGGATTGGTTGGGTCAATATTACGGAGACCTTCTCGCAGGACTCCATCTTTATTTGTTGGGTCAATATTGCGGCCGAGTTTCTGAAAAAAACCTTCATAATCTAATTTCAATTTATATCCAAGTATGTGAGTTTTATCAATATCTGTATACTTGACCGCCAAATTGAAAGTAACCCCATACTCAGTCAATGAGCCAATATGCACGGCAACAACCTTGCCATTTTGAATGATAGGGGACCCAGACGCTTCATGAATTGTATCAAAAGTATGTGTAATTATCCCCGGCACTCCAGAACTTACCGCAATACCAGTGGAAGATCGTACCATATCATTTTTGTTAGCTGCATAGCTCACGATGTAGCTTGCTTTCTTGTCCATAAATTTTGCAACATCAAAATACTTTTTGATATGTTGCACTCTGGGTGATTTGATTACAAAATAACTAGCATGTATCATGCTGTGTTTAGCTATCGAATACAACATAAATGACCAGGCAGCAATATATTTTGTCCTAGATAAATGACATAATTTGGCAATTCAGTGATGACAATAGTAATGGCTGATGAATGATCGCTTAGTTAGTAATGGAAACTTATTCAATTCGTATCTGTTTGGACTCAATCGACC
>CAIZES010000387.1 GCA_903932045.1 uncultured Silvanigrella sp.
ACGCGCACATCTTTGACCCCTTTTGGAACGGGAACAGGAAGTTGTGCAGGTCGTTCGGGTGTAACTGTAGCAACTTGGCTCGATTTGAATGACAACGGTATCTACGATGCCGCATCTGAATCGGCATCTTTAATTACGCAAGTGTTGTGTGACGGCGCAACGGGAGCAACGGGTTCTACAGGTGCTACCGGGGCTTCTGGTGCGAATGCGGTGTCTGTAAAAACAGTTTTGAATGTTGGCGATTTAACTTGTCCCGCTGGTGGTGCAACATATGAGATGTTCACTGACGTCAACGGAAACGGTGTGTATGATGCGGGAACGGACGCAAATCATTCGGTGCACACAATATGCAATGGCGTGGCTGGGACAAATGGATCCAACGGAACAAATGGGCACAGTACGCGCACATCTTTGACCCCTTTTGGAACGGGAACAGGAAGTTGTGCAGGTCGTTCGGGTGTAACTGTGATAACTTGGCTCGATTTGAATGACAACGGTGTGTACGATGCCGCATCGGAATCTGGAACATTGGTAACAGAAATTATTTGTGATGGTGCAACGGGCGCAACGGGTTCTACAGGAGCAATAGGTGCCACTGGTGCTGCGGGTGCCACGGGTGCTGCGGGTGCAAATTCTGTTTCTGTAAAAACAGTTTTGAATGTGGGTGACGCAACGTGTTCTGCAGGCGGAGCCACATATGATGTGTTTACCGATATAAACGCGAATGGTGTGTATGATGCGGGTACTGACGCAAACCATTCGCAATACACAATTTGCAATGGTGTTGCAGGTGCCACGGGCGCAACTGGTGCAACAGGTTCCACCGGTGCCGCGGGCTCAGACGGAAAACATACGCGCATGGATTTGTCAGTTTTTGGTACTGGAACCGGAAATTGTTCGGGACGTTCGGGTGTGACAGTGCGATCGTGGTTAGATTTAAACGGCAATGGAAGCTACGATGCCGCAACAGAATCGGGATCGCTGGCAACTCAAGTTTTGTGTGACGGCGCAACGGGTGCAACCGGTGCTGCGGGTGCAAACGGCGCAAATGGAACAAACGGCGCAAATGGAACAAACGGCGCAAATTCTGTTTCGGTGAAAACAACTTTGAATGTTAACGATGTAACTTGTCCTGCTGGTGGTGCAACATATGACGTGTTTACCGATGTGAACGGAAATGGTGTTTATGATGCGGGTACTGATACCAATCATTCGCAGCATACTATTTGTAATGGCATTGCCGCTCACAGCACTCATATGGCGCTGACTTCTTTTGCAACGGGAACAGGAAATTGTTCGGGACGTTCAGGTGTGACAGTGCAATCGTGGCTCGATTTAAATGATAACGGTAGTTACGACGCGTTAACAGAATCGGGTTCACTTGTTACGCAAATGGTGTGTGATGGCGCAACTGGCGCGACTGGAGCCACAGGTACAACGGGTTCAACAGGATCTGATGGTGTTACTCACGGCCTCACTGTAGCGGTTGTGGCGCCAGGATCTTTGGGTTCGGTGTCGGGGCAAGCTGGTGTGAATTGCACTGCTGGCGGACTTAAATTTACAACATGGACCGAAACTGGCACGCCCGATAACGTGATGCAGGCAGGAGCAGAAACTGCTTCAAAGTCGGAAGCCTATGTTTGCAATGCTCGTGCTCTTATGACGCGCTCCACAAGTTTTGTTGCAGGTGCGGGCACATCTGCCGATAATTCCGCTTGCCCCAGCGGTGGATATCGCATTGAATTTGGTTACGACGACAAAGATACCGCAAGCGGTACCATTGGTGTTCTTGATAACGCCGAAGTGGATGCGTCGCTTACGCAACGGGCCTGCAATGGTTTTAACGCGGGTCGAAACCTAGTTATTAACGGCGATATGCGAGTCGATCAGCGCCAAGGTGGTAATCAAATAACAATGAGTCAGTCTGCCAATGCAAATTGGCCTCTTGATAGATTTAAGCTAGAGAATGATCCCGATGTTTCATTTACTGCGGTTTATACGGGGCAAGGCGATTCTTCTAATCTGCCAAGTTCTTTTTCACGATCTCTTAAGCTTGCGGTAACATCAGCTCAGGCAAGCATGAACGCCGGAAATTATGCTCATCTTGTGTACAATGTAGAAGGTTATGATGCCGCTCGCCTTGCTTTGGGAATGGCGTCGGCAAAAACATTCACACTCTCGTTTTGGGTGAAATCGTCGCAAACTGGCACATTTCCGGTTGCGTTTCGTAACAACAACCTTTCGCGCACGTATGTTACGACGTACACTATTGCGCAGGCGAACACCTGGGAAAAAAAGACTGTGACTGTTGCAGGTGATACAACTGGAACATGGGAAACAACCGATCAAAAGGGTGTGAACATTGTTTGGGGGCTAGGCGTTGGTAGTACGTATTCTACGGCATCAACCAACGCTTGGGTTAATGGGAATTATACTGGTGCAAGTGGTGCCAACAACTGGTTCGCAAATAACGGAGCAACATTTTACATCGCTGGCGTGCAGCTTGAGGTTGGCAGTGCTGCTACCGATTTTGAATTTGTTCCGTTTGCCGATCAGTTTCAGCGTTGCCAACGGTATTATGAATATGTTGGAAGTTGGCTGACTCAATCGGGTGCTTCTGGAACCGGATATGTTTCTATGGTTGTTCCCTTGTTATGGAAACGCGTCAGCAACTATACTGTTTACTACAAAGATCTTGCTGGCACACAGGGAAAGGTGAGTGTTCTTGGGCAGGGAAATGGTTACGATGCGGTGTCATATAAAGACTTCGAACGTTTGCGTCTGACGTATCAAGGTGGACTGAGCAACAACGGTATGGAGGTTCAAGACCTGCGCATTGATGCCGAAATGTGATATTGATTTTTATTTTGAGTAAAAAAGAACAGCAGTTGCAATGCTGCGCGCATTCTTAATGAATACAACCTTAACTTGCCAGGGATACCGGCATCCCTTTTGCTTCAAATCCGTTGGTCTGAAAAATTTCCTCTCAGAGTTTTCGTTCCAGCAGACTTGTTGGAGTGGGCTGAAATGCTCGTCCTACCCAAAACTTTACGCTATCGCGATTGTTGTCGCGTTCGCAAATTTTTATTGTAAATTAAAGTCCTGTAATTGTAAGGCTACCGTTGTCGAATTGTTCGATGCGCGTTACAGCTTGTTTGCATTGCCCTTGAATATCCTGTGCATAGACAAGTATAATTTGAGCTTCTTGCGCGGCAGAGCGCGACGAAAAAGCCGCTGCCGTACGCACATAACACTCTACAGTGCGGGGATCGTTTGAAGAAATGATAAGCAAACATCTAGCCAATGTGTAGGCGTAGTGTGCATAACCTGCCACCATTGTTTTCATGGCGTGATCAACCCATTTTTGCGAAGCAACAGCATCAAACGTGACGGGCGGCTCAATAAAGGCATCTTTAATTTCGCGAGCGAGGTCGTTCGAGTCCGCTTGTTTCAAAACCGATTGCTGGTTTATACAAGCGCAAAGCCATTGTCAGATAATTTTCATTCCATGGATTATTCCGTAATGCCCGCTCGATTTGGCGGTTTGTTCTTTCCAAGTCGCCCAATGCAAAGGCTGCAGTGGCGCGCGCCCAAGAGAGTTCGCCAATGTGTGTTTCACTAATCCACGAAACTGAGTTCCGTTGAGCTGCTAAAAGACCAAATTGAACGGCTGCCATAATTTGTAAAAAAAGCGATCGCCAATCACCCAATCGGATGGAACTTGGGAAAAGGAACAATCCAACAACTCGTGGCTGACGTTGCTATATGTATCAACAAACATCTTGTCAAAAAAGGCTACTTGGAGAAATGCAAAGCCCTTGCGCCTGCAAGAAAATCATGGAAACAGGTCAATTCCAAGTGTATCGGTGGAATGAGGCGGCTCATACCACCCTGCTAAAACATGTAGCAGCCTGCAGCAGCCTGAAGCAGCTTGCAGCAACGGAAAGACGCAATGTGCAACACAAACAATGGTTGATGCGGGCAATTTTTGCAACAAAGACCAACCCTACATTACCAATTTTAGCGCAATTGAAGCCAGAATTTTTTCTTCAAAACAATCTCAATATTTCTCTGGCAACACGAATTCAATGTTTGCTGTAATTCCTCATATTGAATTTGTTTCGTATTTCTAACTAGCGCCAAACAACTCAAAAATCACAACTCAAAAATCGAAAGCAGCCATTAAGCCACCATAGGGCATTGTGATAACTTCTTTGGCACTCTCAAGCGTATATGTGATGTATTTTCCACCCACCACAAAACCAAAATTCTTTGCAAATTTGAAGTCGAATCCCAAATCACCTTCCATGCGCATGCCCATCTTAATGGTTTGATTGGAGACTTCTTTTGCATCATACTGATTTGTAACCAATCCATCCAAGCGCACCACAGCCCCACGCATAATGTCGGCCTCAAATCCAAAGTTTCCGCCGTAATGACGCTGATTCAAGTCAAAAACAGTACCGCTTGCATCGGTAAACTTAAAGTTTGCCATACCTACCATGGGACCAAAATACATGGGTCCAATATGCATTCGAATTATAAAATCCAGGGCGCTAGAATCCAGTTTTTTACTCACCAGCGCGAAATTTGCAGACTGCATATTTCCACGCATAAACATGCCAATTGAGCGACTGTTTCCACCGTAAATAGCAGCTTGATAATCGTAACGCAGGCCGGTATCATTACTCAAAGCATATAAACTTTTGTAGGTAAAATATCCCGCAGAAGCCCGAGCATCCAGTGCAGGGTTCCCCGAATTCTCCGCCAACGCATGCACGGAAAATCCCGCACTCAATAAAAGCGCTCCCGCGGCAAAAATTCCACGAGAAGCAAACAAAAAGTTTGGCAGACTCCACTTCAAAGGCATAAGAATTCCTCCTACCAGGGTCTTATCGGCCAAAGCATTTCAAAATTGACAAATTAAAACAGGCGGAAGAAGCACAGCAAATTGTCGGGCGGCATTCTGGTGACGCACCCCCAACATTTCCCTTGACGCCACACCCGCTCAGTTGTAATTGAGAATCATTCTCAAGTTGGCGACCAAAATGCCGACTCTATGTTTGGGGAGGAAAGAACCATGCAAACAATTGCAGACACCAAGCCCGGATTCAGCGGAACCATAGCCAATCTCAAGGGAGACGCTCATATTGTAGAGCGCCTCGCAGAATTGGGACTTGTTCCCGGAAACACCATTCGTGTGACCGGAGTTGTTACTTTTGGCGAACCATTGCTTGTAGAAGTAAAGGGCACACACATTGCCCTGCGCCGCTCCGAAGCCAGATGTATTCAAATTTGATAAGCTCGAGTCTGAGGAGATATCATGCCAGGAAATTTTGTCGCCATTGTTGGCGCACCCAATGCTGGAAAAACATCGCTCTACAATTGCCTCACAGGTTCAAACTACAAAACCGTAAATTATCCGGGCGCCACAGTTGACTACAGCGTTGGCGAAACGCAAGCCCAGTTTGGCAATACCATAAGAGTTGTAGACACCCCAGGCACCTATTCTTTGTTTCCAAAATCGCAAGATGAGCAGGTCACCTCCAAAATTCTTTTTTCCACTGAAGCCTTAGGAACAAAACCGAGCGCAGTTGTTGTGGTTGTTGATGCCACTCAAATTCGCCGCCATCTTTTGGTTGTCGAACAAGCAAAGCAGTCAGGATTCACAATTATTGTAGCCCTCACCATGATCGACCTCCTTGAGAAACAAGGCCTCAACTTGAATATTTCTGCACTCCAAGATTCCCTTGGAGTTTCAGTCATACCTGTGAACGGACTTTCGGGCGCAGGCGTTGATGCACTTGTGCGAAATCTTCAAGAAATTCAGAAGTCCAAAACAAATGAAAGTGAAAACCTTGCCCATTGTGAGGCACAACTTCCCGAACAATGGAACATGGAACAGCATTTTCAATTTGCGGCAAAAACACAGCGTATTTTTGAACGTGTCATTGCAAAAACAGGCAAAAAATCGTCACAAGATCCGGCAATCTACACCCAAAAAGTAGATAGCGTCATGCTGCATCCCATATGGGGAATTCTGCTCTTCATACTCATCATGACGGGAATGTTTACTTCCATTTTTTGGGCCGCCAAACCGCTCATGGACGGCGTCAACAATGCGTTCAATTGGTTTTCCGAAATGCTTATAAAAACAGCCCCTAATTCAGGTTTCATGCAATTTTTTGCGAATGGTATTGTTTCAAGTTTAGGTGCCGTGCTCGTTTTCGTACCACAAATTGTTATTCTCTTTTTTGTGGTTGGACTCTTAGAAGACACTGGATATCTTTCGCGCGCGGCAACTTTAGTTGACAAACCTCTTTCCAAAATTGGACTCAATGGACGCAGCTTTGTCCCCATGCTTTCCGGTTATGCTTGTGCAATTCCAGCCATGATGGCTGCACGTACAATTAGCAGCAAACGTGAAAAATTTCTGACTCTATTTGTCATTCCTTTGTTCAGCTGCAGCGCCCGATTGCCCGTTTATGCACTTCTGTTGTCATTTTTATTTGCGGGCCAGAGCTCTTGGAAACCAGGCGTAGCCATGGCCGCCATCTACATTCTTTCACTTGTAGCAGCCCTTACCACAGCTGCAATTCTCAATAAATTTTTGAAAATCGGCAATTCGTCATTTTTTATGATGGAGCTTCCGTACTATCGTCGTCCCTCTCTTCGCAGTGTCCTAAAAGGAGTTTGGACACGCACCTACGGATATGTCACCCGTGCAGCCCCTGTTATTGTTGTTTTTTCCATTCTCATGTGGGCGGGCGCAAGTTTTCCGCGCCAAAACAACGAATCCAAACTCGACCAAAGCTACCTTGCTCAAGCTGGAAAAGTGCTAGAACCCATTATGAAACCCATGGGTGGCGACTGGCGAACGGGTGTGTCTCTATTGTCGGCATTTACGGCTCGCGAAGTTTTTGTAAGCTCACTTGCAGTCATGTTTAATGTCACCGAACAAGAAAACAAAGAAGCCACGCAAACCTCGCTGCTACCCAAAATGCAAGAAGCAAAAACAGAAAGCGGCGCCCCCTTGTTTACCACCAGCTCCACAATTGGACTCATTCTTTTCTTTATGATTGCCCTACAATGCCTCACCACCGTTGGAATTGCTCGCCGAGAATTCGGAGGATGGACAATGCCCATTGTGCAACTCGTTCTGTTTAACGTTGTAGGGTACACCGTAGCGGTGGGAGCCGTACAACTTCTGCGCGCAATGGGAATTGCGTAGCGCCAGTTTTCAATCTCTTGCCTTATTTTCACTCCTTGCATAAATTGAACGCCGTTCAGTGCACGCTATGCAAACGGAGTAAACATGCAAACCCAAACTCTTTTGTCCGGAGTAAAACCGACATCCATTCCCACACTGGGAAATTATATTGGTGCCGTTCAAAATTGGAGGAAAATGCAATCGGACTTTGACTGCTTTTTTCCCGTGGTCGATTTGCATGCCATTACAGAACCCATTGATCCCAAAATATTGCACAACTACACAATGACAATTGCAGCCACCTATTTGGCTTGTGGTATTACCCCCGCAGAGTCGGCAATTTTTGTGCAAAGCCATGTGCCAGAACACTCACAACTGGCATGGCTCCTCACATGTTTTACTGGCATGGGCGAATTGGGCCGAATGACTCAGTTCAAAGACAAACAAGACAAACACGAAAATTCTATCCGTGCTGGATTGTTCTGTTACCCGGTTCTTATGGCAGCCGATATTTTATTATACGATACTCATGTTGTGCCTGTGGGAGAAGATCAAAAACAGCACGTTGAACTCACTCGCGACTTAGCGCAACGATTAAACAGCACCTACGGCCCCAAAACCGTTGTGGTTCCGCAACCCGTGATTCCCAAAGTGGGCGCACGCATAATGGATCTCCAAAATCCGTTGGCCAAAATGAGTAAATCCGATGCCGAAGGAAAAGGAACAATATTTTTACTAGATTCTGACAAAGATATCTTGAAAAAACTGAAATCGGCAGTTACCGACTCTGGCACTGAAATTAAATTCGGAGAAGACAAGCCAGGAGTGAGCAACCTACTCACAATTCAAAGCGTACTCTCTGGAAAATCCAT
>CAIZES010000388.1 GCA_903932045.1 uncultured Silvanigrella sp.
CACGTTGGAAAGGTTGGGGTCACTAGACAGAAATCGAAGGAACAAGCCATCTGTGATAAATTTGATGCGAGTTTGTTTCGATGTTGCTTGTTCAAATCGGATGTGAAAACCAATTCGCTCGCCAATTTTTTCGCACAGTTCTTCCGCAATGCGTTCTGCGGAAAGTCTTGCGGCCAAGCGTCGGGGCTCCAAAACTAGGATTTCACCTTTCACGCAGTCTAGCAAAGCGGGAGGAACCCGAGTTGTTTTTCCTGCTCCTGGTGCCGCCTTAACAATGGTAACGGGGTTGTTTTCGACTGCATTTGCGATGTCTTGCAAATGTTCGTCTATGGGAAGAAGTTGCTTATTCATGATTTTCATTCATTCGCGAAAAAAGCCGGAGCGCATTTTGTGTCGTATTGGCCGAAATATTTTCCAGAGTTTCACCACGCATTGTTGCAACCGTTTCATACGTGTGTCGCACAAATGAGGGTTCATTTTGTCTTCCGCGGTGTGGTTTTGGCGTAAGATAGGGAGCATCGGTTTCACACAGAATGCGGTTGAATGGAATGTATTTCACGACTTCTTCGTATTCCGAAGGGTTTTTGAAAGTGATTATTCCCGAGAATGAGATGTAAAATCCTAGATCTAGAAATGCTCGAGCCTGTTGTATATCTCCCGTGAAACAGTGGATAACACCTTGAATATTGTGTTGCGAAAATTCTGCCAGAGAGCTGTAGACTTCGTGGAATGTGTTTCGCATGTGCACAATTACGGGCAGGTTCTCTTGAACTGCAATTCCGAGAAAATGACGAAAGCAATCAATTTGGCGGTTCATGTTGCTGAGTTTGTAATGTCCGTCCAGCCCCAGTTCACCAATGGCCACAACTCTTTTTTGCATGCGTGCCAGGAGCGCAATTTCTTGTGCGGCAGCTTCAGAGAATGTGTCGGCGTCGTGAGGTTGAATGCCAACGGCGGCGGACAGCATGGGCGAAAAAGCAAGTTGTTCGCAGGCCAGCTTGGATGAGTTGAGATCGCAACCAACGTTGATGATGCGTGTGACGCCAGCTTTATTTGCTGATTCCAATAAAGCAGGAATGTTTTCAGCCAGCGATTTTGAAACTAAGTGACAGTGGGTATCAACAAAATTCAAAGCGGTGCGTCCTTTAGTATATTGTGTACGTGATTTACACTAAAGAGAGGAATTTCAGTTTTTCCCAATGACTGTGAAATTTTTTCGATCCAGTTTTTGGCAATTTCATTGTTTTTTTCGTCTGATTTATTTGCAGTTTCACTTTGTGAGTGGATGTTGGGTGGAACGTTCGAAATTGCGGAAATAAGCAACGCCCATAATTTGTGAACGTCACTTTCGGGGTATTGTCTGCTTTGTAGCAAAGCTTTGATGCGCTCCCCATTTTCTGTGATGAAATTTTCGATTTCAATTTCGAGTTGGTTAGTTAAATTAATATTATTTTTTACTTCCCGATTTATCAGCAAAAAAATTGTTTGAAGCGCAGTGTTGATTGTTTGGGACGTGAGATCGGCTGGCTGCCTGTCAAAGCGGTGCACAGAAAGTGCTTGAATGATGTCGAGCGTGTGAGCTATTGCCCGACCCGATTTGAGAAGAATAGCCTGGTTTAGAAATGATGTTCCCACAAAGTCGATATTGGGCTGTCCTACAACGCTGCGCACAAAGGTAGAGGAGCAATGCAGAAGCTCGGGTGGGCACATGATGCACCAGGTTTGTATGCTGGAATGTATGGCTCGGTTAGAGAAGTATAAATTGAATTCCGATTCGAAATCGGAAGTCGAACGCAATCCGCGAATGAGGTGGAGAATGTTGTTTTCGCGTGCGTAGTCAACCACGAGGCCTGATGTGGCAGCAATAATAACATTTTGTCCAAGAAAAAAAGGAGGTGTGCGTTTCCACCAGTTTTCAATGGAGTCAATGGAATGCGCAATGGCTCGGGTGCGAGTCAGTGAGTCGAACTCGCCGTGCTTAGCCGGGTTTACAGCCGCCAAAACATGGACACGATCAAAAATGCGCAGTGCCGATTCCAGCACAAACTGATGACCGAAAGACCATGGGTCGAACGAACCTGCGTAGATGGCTTCCTTCATGAACAGCGGCCTCCCTGCAAAATAGCGCTGTGTGATTGGTGTCAGACTCTTTGAGTGTGTCCCACGAGCACAGCTTTTTTCAACATGACGGGCTTTTGGCGTGTCATGCTCACCCTTGCCTACACCCTTCTGAGAGGGTCGTCTACGATGAATGAGGTGGATGCGATGTGTGGAGACTGTGAAATATGAGACGAATTCTGCTTCTGGACGATAGTGCAAATATTCAAAAGGTAGTGAAACTCACATTCTCGGGCGATGCGAGTTGTGAAGTCAAAATCGCTCGAAATGAAGACGAAGCACAGGTTGTTTTGAGCGAAGCCAAGCCAGATGCCGTGATTGCTTATGTACATTTTCCAAAAGGCGATAATGTTAAATATTTTTTAGGGGTGAGAAAAATATGTCAAAATATTTTATTGCTTGCTGAAAGCGATGTTGATGTGGGTGTGTTGGTTTCTGCCGGATTTTCGCAAATTTTGCGCAAGCCTTTTGTGAGCTCAAAACTGCGCGCTGATGTTCTTGCGTTTTGGGGAGAAACTGCTCCAGCAAGTGGGCTTCCGGTTCCTGGAATGCCACCGCCTCCACCGCCTCCCATTTTGCACGCCGCGCCACCGCCTCCACCAATTGTTCCTCAGCGATCAACGCTTGAGACTCCCGTGGCTACGCCTGTCAGGGATGCTTCTTCAGATGTGCCACGTGATCTTTTTCGAACGGCTTCGTTCGCACCGGTTGACGTGCCTCCTATTTCTGGTTCGGGTTTGTATGCAACACCAAATTCCCGTTTGCCCGATGCTCCAGAAATTACGATGGACCTGGCAACTCTTGAGCGAACACTTCGAAACACTGTTGCTCAACCAAAGGAAGAAACGTTTTCGCAAGAACCTCGTTTTTCATTTTCTGACCCTGGTCCTGTTGGAATTTCCATTGACTTAAGCTCGTCAAATGACGATATTGAGATAGAAAATGTTTCTGTTCGCGCGAAGTCCGCTAAAAATGTTGACGCAGAAAAGTTACAGCCTTCTGTTTTACCGGCCGATTGGCACAGGGAAATGAATGAGGCTATTGATGATGCTGTCTTTAGAATTATCGACCGCGCTCTTCCCATGAAAGTGGATGCAAAACTTGCGGAAATCATGCCGAACATTGAGGAGGTTGTGAATAAAATGCGAAATGAAGTTTCAGAAAAACTCATGGACGCATTGCGTGCCCAAGTGGGTGATGCTGTTCGCAAGTGGCTTAAAGATAACTTGGTCGTTATAGCGCGTGAAGAAGTGCGTGGAGAGATACAAAAACTTATTTCTGAAATTTGACCAAAACAAAAACACAATCCCCATGATTTATTCATGGGTTTATTAACAGAAATAGTTTTTACGTTTCTCCTATTTGCGATCGTGTCATTCGCAGGCTGAATTTTGTTCAGCAAAAATATCGGTCAGTGTTGCTTGTGCTGCATCAAGCATTTGATTCAATTGCTGGCGGGTGTAGCTTGCCTTTTCAGCCGTGCCCTGGATTTCCACCAATGTTCCATTGGTGTGCATGACAACATTCATGTCCACGTCGCAGCGGACATCTTCGCTGTAGTCCAAGTCAACCAGAACTTGTCCGTCAACAATCCCAACTGAAACCGCAGCAACATTTTCGCGAATGGGATTTGTTTTGATTTTTCCAGATTTGATAAGCTTATCAATAGCCAATTTGAGGGCAACAAAACCGCCGGTTACTGATGCTGTGCGTGTTCCGCCATCGGCCTGAATAACGTCGCAGTCAATGGTGATTGTGCGTTCGCCAATGCATTTGAGATCTATAACCGAGCGCAAGCTGCGGCCAATGAAGCGTTGAATTTCTTGGGTGCGTCCCGAAGGATTGTTGCGTTCGCGACGGGTGCGTTCCGCAGTTGATCCGGGGAGCAGTGAGTATTCGGCAGTGAGCCAGCCTTGGCCGCGCTCGCGCTGTGCGCGCATCCATCCGGGAATGGTTTCTTCAACCGAGGCGGTGCAAAGGACGCGGGTTTCGCCGAATTCAACCAAAACGGAACCCATGGGGGCGTTTGTGAATTTGGGTGTCATTTTGATGGGTCGAACTTGAGACGCTGTGCGTTGGTAGGAACGGTTTGCCATGATAATTCTGCCTTTCTTGAACAAAATTTCCTGAATGCGAGAGTTTGTTATGGAGCATACGAGGGATTTTGCAACCGCCTCTTCTGGTGTCATAAGTTGAAACGCTGTCACCGGTCAATTTTTTGACGTGGGTAGTTTAGGATGGGTCTTCCCGCTTGGATACATCCCGTTAACGATACCGCTCCTGCAACGCGATCCTGCAGTTACAAAAAACGGGGTGTCGAGAAATCTGTTGACACCGTCAAAACTTTAGACGGGGATGTTAGCAATATTGAATATGTTCATGAAAATTGGTTTACTCAGGCTGGTGATGCAATAGCAAATACTGCCGCTAAGCGAGATCCAACAACGCCGAGATCTCTGCACATTTGTGGTCGCAATTTGCGAGTACCCGTACTTTTCTAGGTAACTTGCGCAGGAATTGTGGTATCACTTCCTGAAACAGGTACTGTGGGAGCCGCGCTGACCGCTGGAACTGCTTGTCCTCTGGCCCTAGCTGCGGCAGCGATTTCGTGTGGGTGCGGGGTTGGAAGACAAGGTATGGCGGACATTGGCAAAAGTTGTGTGGCCGGCGGATATTAGGATCAATTAGAACTCAGAAAAGGAATAATCTTGTGAAAAAGTCTACATTATTGGCAATTATCGCTATGGTTCCGTTGCCTGCAAAAGCCGAAGAGGCCTCCAAAGGAATGAATTCCAGAACCGAAAATATCAGCAACGAAGACAAATATCTTGTTTTGTTGGGCACAGATAACGCAAATACTTTTGGGATGGCGGCAGAAGTCTATTATCCGCCGTTTCTGGGATTTGTTCGCCCCGGGTTCAGTTTGGGTTTAAGAACAATCAATGAAGGTAGTCCAGAGGAGATGAGTACGTGGTACCGCGCCGAATACGCAATCAATTTTTCCTTTGAAACACCACTTTCAGACGTCTTGGGATACAATGCAAAAGTGGGTTATGGAGCTACCGTTTTTCGTTCGCATATTCACGAAGGTTTTTTTGATATTAAAAATTCTCTCGTTTTGAAAAATGGCAAAAAAGGTATAATTAGCTTCGGTGTTGGTGTTCGTGGGTACTCAGATAAAGTGCCTAAATATTATGGACAAACGTTAGTCTCTCAGTATTCTACCTACCCATTCTTTCAGTACTATTTTTATTTTTGAAGTAGGTTAAGCGCTCCTGATTTATCTTCACAAAGATCTGTGGGCGGCAGGTGCGGCTGCAAATACGCCCTGTACTTTGTTCCTAAAGATAACATTGCTGCTTTCCTGATGTAGAGTTGGGGGTTAAAACTGGCAGGGTGCGTGGAGCAAATTCTCTGTGCTGAATTTTCCCGCTTTTTTATATTATGTCGAGATAACATGCTTTTCTTAGCAATTTTCCTGGATGCTAACACCATCATTTTGTCGTCCAATCAAACATCAAACCCTTCCTGAATTGGTCTAATGTCTCTTCGTTGTGACGAAAATAGATGCTTGTGGTGGCGATATTGCTTTGATCCAATTGCGCTTTTGGCAAACTGAGCGA
>CAIZES010000389.1 GCA_903932045.1 uncultured Silvanigrella sp.
CCTGGCTTTGGTGATCGTCGTAAGGCAATGCTTGAAGACATCGCTATTCTTACGGGTGGTACACTGATCTCCGAGGAAATTGGTGGCAAGTTGGAAACAACAGGTATCGCCGATCTTGGTCAGGCAGCAAAAATTGTTATTGATAAAGACAACACCCTTATCACTGGCGGCAAGGGCGAACATCAGAAAATTACAGCTCGTGTTTCGGAAATTAAGAACCAAATTTCCAAAACGACAAGCGATTATGACAAGGAAAAACTCCAAGAACGTTTGGCTAAACTTGCTGGCGGTGTTGCAGTGATTCGTTTGGGTGCTGCTACTGAAGTTGAGCTCAAAGAGAAAAAAGATCGCGTAGAAGACGCTTTGAATGCCACACGTGCTGCCGTTGCCGAAGGTATTGTGGCTGGTGGTGGAACAGCTTTTTTGCGTGCAGCAGTGAAGCTCGAAGCTTTGAAGGGTGAAAATGTTGAGCAGCAAGCAGGCATCGACATCATTCGCAAGGCACTTGAAGAACCTTCTCGTATTATTGCTCAAAATGGCGGATTGGAAGCAAGTGTTGTTATTGATAAAGTTATTAATAATACCAACGATAACTTTGGATTTAATGCGCTTACTGAAACCTACGAAGACTTGGTGGTTGCCGGTGTCATTGATCCTGTGAAAGTGGGCCGTTGTGCTCTTCAAAATGCAGGTTCGGTTTCCAGTCTTCTTCTCACCACAGATGCTCTCATTTCCGAAAAGCCCCGCAAAGACGGCGGCAGCATGCCTGGAATGGGCGGAATGGGCGGCATGGGCGGCATGGGCGGCATGGGCGGTATGGGCGGTATGGGCGGTATGGGCGGCGACTTCGATATGTGAGTCTCGCTTTATTTGCGATGCTGCTTTGGGCGGACTTTAATAGTCCGCCTTATTTTTTCTGAATGGGGGGTGTGAGTGCAATGCTCGAAACCAAGCGTCTCGACGATTTTCGGGTTGTGCTGATTTCTCCCTTGTATTCAGGCAATGTGGGATCGGTTGCGCGTTTGGCAATGAATTTTGGTGTGCGGGATGTTGTGTTGGTGAATCCTGGATGTGATCCGCTCGACGCTGAGGCGCAAAAATTCGCATGCAAGCTTTCGCAACAAATGCTTCGGTCTTTTCGGATTGTGGATTCCGTTGCTGCCGCAATTGCCGACTGTACTTCTGTGGTGGGGTTTTCGCGTCGTACGGGCGAATTTCGTATGGCCGATGTAACTCTTGATGCTTTGCTGTCGTTACAGCGTCGTGGCAAAATTGCGCTCGTATTTGGCAGAGAAGATAATGGAATTTCCCGTGACGAAATTCTGCAATGCACACATGTGTGTTCAATTCCTTCGTCGTCCGATTGTCCTTCGTTGAATTTGAGTCATGCTGTCGCTGTTGTGTTGTCGCATCTTTTCGCTTTTCAAGAGAATTCTGAGTTACAGACTCAAATTTCCGGTCCTTCTCAAGAAGAAATGCCTGCAAGTGCCGAGGCGTTTGAGGAATTTATGGCGCACTGGCGTGAAACTCTTGTTGCTGTGGGGTTGACTAAAGCTGGAAATCCCCAGCGTATGATGCCTCATTTGCGCAGAATTTTTCAGCGTGCACGTGTGACCGATAAAGATGTGCGTTTGGTGCGGGTATTTTTGGGGAATGCTTTGGCTGCGGTGGGTGCAAGAACTCGTCGAAAGACTCTCTAACAAATTTTTGGCAACTTTTCTCTCATTAATTTTTGTGTCGTTTACATGCCACGTGAGTTGCTCTATCCTATTTGAAAGATACAAATGAAATTTTTGAAGTTGGTGTTTGTGCGATTTCGTGCTTTGTTTTTTTTGGGGAGGGCCCAGTGTGAAGGTGATTATTGGTATTATTTTCTTCTTTTCGTTAAGTTCAACTGCATTTGCCCGCACTTTTGCTCAAATCAAAGCATCGAAGGAGTTGCGGGTCTGTTTGTCCAATTACGATGGTA
>CAIZES010000390.1 GCA_903932045.1 uncultured Silvanigrella sp.
CTTCGGTAATCTGGGGATCGGCTTTAAGTTCTTTTCGAATCAGCACAAGTGAAATAACTTTCACAAACCAATCGGCAATTATAGTAAGAGGCCAGAAAGTCCAATAGAAAATCCGAAATATATATAGAAAGGGAATAGCAACAGATGTTGCGTAGTTTTTTGCCAACGTTTTTGGAAGAATTTCCGAGAACAACACAATAATTACGGTCATTACGATTGTAACGGTAACAGGATTGAGCTTAACATCAAACACAGTTGCAGCAACATGATCGGCGTAGATAGATGCAAAAATGGTAACCATATTGTTACCAATAAGAATTGCGGCCAAAACCTTTTGCGGAGAATCGAGCCACAATTCGAGCACATTGCCAACGCGACCACTGCTTTCACGCAAGTGCTTTGTTTTTAAACTCGATAAACTTGTTAACGCCGTTTCTGTTGCCGAAAAAAAGCCACTTGCAATCAAACACACAATGATAATCGCAATGCTCATACCCATAGAATCACTTTCTCACTTCGCACCAAGTGGGTTTTCCCAGCCGACGCGAAATTTCTTTTCTCAAGTTTTTTTCAACTGCTTCCTGAATTTTCCAAGCCATTTCGGAACGCTCATGATCGTATCCCAACAAGTGAGTCAAACCATGGATAACCATTCGTTCCACTTCTTCAGACAAAGAGATTCGAGCGCGTTTTGCTTGCACCAAACACACGGGCAAACAGATTAAAATATCGCCTAACTCACGCACTTCCTCAAACGGCAAATTTGCCGAACGACAAAAACTCAAGACGTCGGTAGGTTTGTTCTTTCCTCGAAACCGACGGTTCATCTCCTGCATTTCTGCCACATCGCAAAAACGAACGGCGAATGATGCCGACTCTCCCAAAACACAATCAAGTATAATTTTGAACCGAGATATAGCGACTCGTTTGTCGAGCTGAACAGAAAAAAATTTTCCGGCAGGCCTCCATGATTTTGCGTTGTAAACATCGAGTAACTCGAAACGACGCGATGACAGCGAAAAATCCACACGAAAAATTTGGGCCACTTTGTCTCCAAACTCAAAAAAATTCAAAGATTCAAAAATCAGATTTCAAAATCAGATCTCAAAACAAAAATAGGAAACCGAAGCGAAAAACTAAAGGCTCAAACTAAAACATCTAAATCCGGGGGTCACAAACGAAAGACAAACTTCTGCGGGATCGTGACCAGCAAAAAATTCGCCCGTTGATTCTCCCACCGGCGGCAAAACATCAAGAATTTTTCCAACACGATCAAGCACCGCAATGGACCCTTCAGTAGAAGCCACAAGCAAATATTCAGTTCCAGCCAACAACACCGAGTCCATAGACGCAACAGCGCCTACAGAAAACGCAGGAGTTTTCCAACGAACAGCACCATTACGAGGATCTAAAAGAACAACAGTTCCTTCGTGACCGCCTATCACAACTCCATTATCGAACCGACGCGCCGCCGCAATACTGCCCAACGGATAACGCCATTCCACAGCACGATTGTCACCATTGCATTTATCGGAAGCAACCGAACATTTTTCAAACGAAACACGTTCGGTACTGCCTTCAGCCGACGACACAATAACGCTTTTTTCATAAACTAACGGTTTTGCAACAATGGCAGGGAAACGTTGCCCCGGAGAAAAATCCAAGCGATGCCGCCATACAATGGCGCCATTTTGAGCAGACAGCGCTAACAAAATACCTTCAGATGTTCCCACCAAAATCTGATTTTCCGACGGCACGGCAGCCAAAGGCGCTGCTTCCAACCGCAACGATGTGTCTGGTGCCACTCGCAAAGTCCAACGCGGACGCCCGGTAGCCACATCCAATGCATACAAAAATTGATTTGCACCAAAAGCAAAAAATGTCTTATCAAAAACGAGTGGCTGACCAACAATTTCGGTAACTAATGAATAATACCAAATATAA
>CAIZES010000391.1 GCA_903932045.1 uncultured Silvanigrella sp.
CCTTGTCGACCCGAGGCAAAAAGCGTTGGAAAATCGAGATGATGATCTTCGGTTGAGAGATCCAAAAAGAGATCATGAATCTCTTCTTCTACTTCTTTCACACGTGCATCTGGGCGGTCTACTTTATTAACAACGACAATCATAAAAAGGTTTCGCGCAAGCGCCTTCTGCAATACAAAACGAGTTTGGGGCAAACATCCTTCGGCCGCATCTACCAATAGAATTGCGCCGTCCACCATCGACAAACTACGCTCAACTTCGCCGCCAAAATCAGCATGCCCCGGGGTGTCAACAATATTAATGCGATGACCATTGTAAATCATGGATGCATTCTTTGCAGAAATAGTAATTCCGCGTTCGCGCTCCAAATCCATGCTATCCATAACACGTTCTTGAATGTGCTGATGAGCGGCGAATGTTCCCGATTGGCGAAGCATACCGTCCACCAAAGTGGTTTTTCCGTGGTCAACGTGTGCAATGATTGCAATATTACGAGTTTTTTGAATTTGGGTCACTTCAAGAGTTCCTTGTAAATAGAAAGAGAATGATGGGCAACAGTTTCCCATCGAAAAGAATGAGCTCGCTCAATGCCTTTTGTTATTAGATATTGGGCGAATTCGTCACTAGTAAGAACATTTTCAATTGCATTCGCGATGTCGCTTGGATCTGCCGGATTGACCAAAACAGCGGCGTCTCCCACTACTTCAGGAAGCGATGAATTCCAGCTTGTGATAACTGGTGTGCCCGCTGCCATAGCTTCGAGCGGAGGAAAGCCAAATCCTTCGTAAAAACTTGGATACACAAATGCCTTCGAGCGTCCATACAGACGAGCCAACTCCATATCATCAATATATCCAACAAATTGAACATCAGAAGCATACGGCCCCAAATTGTAGTTCACGTTTGCAAAAAGCGGATTTTCGCAACCAACAACCAAAAGTTTTGTTTTCCGCGCAGGATTCTTTTCCCGATAGAGCGTGAATGCCTCAATAAGGCCGGATAGATTTTTGCGAGGCTCCAGCGAACCCACAAAAAGCATTTGATCATCGCGCAACGCATAAGGCGAATTGAACTGAAAAAAAAGCGGATCCACTGCCCAATACGAAAATCGCACCTTCGATGTCTCCACTTTCAGATGTTCCAAAATGTCATTTTTGGAGTTGTTTGAATTTGTGATAACAACAGAAGCGTTCTTGGCAATTCGTGGGACTAGAAAACTGTAAGTCATGCGAAAAGTCCATGAAAACCAACTTGGCTCCACCAAAAAACAAACATCGTGAATATTTACTACGCTCTTACCTCGATAACCAACGGGCGCCAGATTTGCTGGATTATGAAGAATCTGAACCCCATACTCCATTGCAAGCTTTGGAAGCGAAAATTGTTCCCACATATGATTGCGAAATACGTTTTGGCTCGCAAGACTGCACGCAACAATACGCACGTTATCGCGCTGCCACTCGGGAGCACGCCCCTCTTCTGCCGACGTAAAAAGTACGAAGTTGAAGTCGCTAGCAGTTTCGATAATAGAACGAAACAACCAGTAGGCCGATCGTTGCACACCAGTTCGTTGCGCAACCAAAAATCGCCCATTGAGACCAATAAGAGGACGGTTCGGTTTTGGAAAATAAATCTCCTCATGTTTCATATTCATGATTGGCAGATCTCCCTGTAAAGATCTACCGAAGCCGCAGCCATTTGCTTCCAAGAATAGCTATTCGCGACAGCATATCCTTTAGAAACATTTCTTGTTACACACGAATCC
>CAIZES010000392.1 GCA_903932045.1 uncultured Silvanigrella sp.
CCATTTGGAGCATTTGCTCAAAAGTAATATCGGAGTAACCCGTCATAAACAAAAAGCGCGGAGCAGTAGCACCCATCGCTCGAACTTTTTGCAAAAGTTCAAATCCGTTGCCATCAGGCATGCGAACGTCCGAAATCACAACATCAATTCTCATATCCTTATTACCCAGAATTCTGTTCCACGCCGCGTTTCCGCTTGCTACAGTCACCACAGAATAACCAGCCCCCTCCAGCAACATTTGCAGGAGCTCCAGTATAACGGGTTCATCATCAACAACTAGAATTGTTTTCATTACACTTCCGGCATCCCACACTTCCTGTACTAGCGGAACAATCACATCTTTCAACTGCCTTCCAACCTCGTTCCAACTTCGTTCCAACTTCGTTCCAACCTCGTTCCAACCACGTTTCTAATGAAACATCAACCTGCCTTTTCTGAACATTCTGAACATTCTGAATATAGAGTCGGAAAACTCTCCAAATGATTTCCGTCAACGCATAACAATTCGCCCACACAGTGCAAGACTCCCCCGACCGTGCTATCAGGGCAACGAACTTTTTTGTTTCGGCACAAAACCTTTTTCTTTTAGCCCACAGGGATCCTCCAATGATTTCTTTGAACGACCTCACTATGCGGTTCGGTTCCAAAATTCTTTTTGAAAACATTACCGCACGTTTTAACCCTGGATTTACGTATGGCATTATTGGCGCCAATGGTTCGGGGAAAACAACTCTCCTAAAAATTATTGCGGGAGTTATAGAGCCCGACAAGGGAACAGTTACATTCGGTAAAAACCTCAAGTTGGGCTACCTAAAACAAGACCACTTTCAATATGATGAACAAACCATTCTCAACACAGTTATCCAAGGAAACAAAGAACTTTGGGACGCCATGTTGGAGAAGGAAGAAATTTACGCCCGTGGAAGCTTCACCGACAGTGAAAACGACCGCCTTGGTGAGCTCGAAATGATTGTGGCCGAAAACGACGGTTACGATGCCGAAGTGCGCGCCGCAACGTTGCTGGAAGGGTTAGGCATTGGTGCCAAGCTACACCACGACAACATGAAAACTCTTGCGGGCGGCTACAAAGTGCGAGTTCTACTTGCTCAGTGCTTGTTTCCAAACCCCGAAATATTACTCCTGGACGAACCCACCAATAACCTGGACGTCCACTCCATTCGTTGGCTCGAAAACGTTATCAAACGCCGCGAAGGCATCACCCTTATTGTTTCGCATGACCGCCACTTTCTAAACTCCACTTGCAGTCACATTGCAGACGTTGATTGCAACACCATTCGTTTTTACACTGGCGATTACGACTACTATGTTGCAGCCAGCACGCTTGCATCGGAACAAAAAGAGCTGGCAAACATGAAAATCGAAAAACGCAAAAGCGAGCTGGAAGCCTTCGTTGCTCGATTTTCGGCTAACGCAAGTAAAAGCAGCCAAGCCTCCAGCCGACAAAAACTCTTGGAAAAATTGGAACAGCAAATTGAAGAAATTGTTCCCAGCAAACGTCTCTTTCCCAAGTTTATGTTCAAACAAAATAAACCACTTGGTAAGCAACTTTTACAGGTTGAAGGAATTTCAAAAACATTCCCACCACTGGAAGGCGAAACTCAACCTAAGACACTGTACTCCAATTTGCACCTGCACCTGAGCCCCGGCGACCGTCTTGCCATTTTAGGACAAAATGGTGTTGGAAAAACAACGCTTCTCAAAATGCTTGTTGGCGAGCTCACACCCGACGCTGGAAAAATAACATGGGGCGTAAGCACAAAGCTAGGTTACTTTCCCCAAGACCACAAAGAAGCGCTTCCCAGAGGAACAACTCCCTACAAATGGCTTGAAAGCTTTGCTCCTCAAGAAACCAACGAATACCTGCGCGGCTTTTTAGGACGCATGCTTTTTCGCGGACCCGAACAAGACAAACTCACCGACGCACTCAGTGGTGGCGAACGGGCTCGAGTGCTTTTTGCAAAACTTATGATGGATGGTGCTAATGTTCTTATTTTGGACGAGCCCACAAACCATTTGGATTTGGAATCCATCACAGCACTCAACGATGCCCTAAAACTTTTTCCGGGCTCACTCATTTTTGTGAGCCACGATTTGGATTTCATTAACTCACTTGCAAATCGGATTTTAGAAATCACACCGGAAGGCCATCGGTTTATGGATTTGGCGGAAGCAAATCTTTAGAAATCTTCACTCAATTGATTTCATCTTCACTCAATTGATTTTAAATTGGGCCAACTTGTTGCGCAGATCATTGGCTTGCCCTGCCATTTCTTCGGCTGCCGATGCCGTTTCTTCGGAAGACGCCGAATTTTGCTGAGTCACCTGATCCACTTGCGCCAAAGCCTGAGAAATTTGCGTCACGCCTTGAACCTGTTCATTTGTTGCGCGCGAAATATCCTCCAGCACCTTTGCCGCCTGGGTTGCTCCCTCATAAATTTCGTTGAAAGAATCTGCGGTATCCTTAGCAACCCCTAAGCCATTTGAAACCTTGGAAACAGACGATTCTATAAGCTCAGTTGTTTCTTTTGCCGCTTTGGCACTTCTGCCTGCCAGACTTCTCACTTCGTCGGCAACAACTGCAAAACCTTTACCATGCTTACCGGCGCGAGCGGCCTCCACAGCTGCATTCAATGCCAACAAATTTGTTTGAAATGCAATGTCATCAATGGTTTTAATAATTTTAGAAATCTGCACGCTGGCATTATTGATATCGTTCATTGCGTCAAGAGTGCTTTGAACCTTAACTTTTCCGCCTTCTGCAACACGGCACGATACTGCTGCCATTTCTGAAGCCTTGCTCGTGTTCTCTGCGTTGACTCGAGTTTGCGACGCAATTTCGCGCACGGAACTTGATATTTCCTCCAACGAAGATGCTTGTTCCGTTGCCCCCTGCGAAAGCATCTGACTTGCACTGGCAACCTGGTCAGCACCACTCACCACTTGTGTGCCAATGGAGTGAAACTCCTGAAAAGTTGATCTTAAGTTTGCAACCATTTTCTGAAAAGCCAAACCCAGCATATCTCGTTCCGAAGCGAGATGAACATCTACGGTGAGATCCCCAGAAGCAATTGCCGTAGCCACTTTCGCCTTCTCTGAAAAACCCAACACCAACTTTTTCAGATCTGCATACACACCAACATTCACGTTGTCGTCGAGGCGCACCGACACATCACCCTCGACAATCTTTCGAACCACGTCAGAAAGTTCTTTAGGATCGGCCCCCAACAAACGCAAAGTGTTGGATGCAAGCACAAAACCCAGAAAAACACCAAAGGCCAAAGCAAGCAGCACAACACCAAACAGCACAGCAATAGCATTTGATTGTGTTTGTTCGGCAACAACAGCTTCTTCCTTCAAAATCTTGGCCAAAAGGTCCGTCACTTTCGACAGCGCCTTATCGGCTGGGTCAAAGGTTTTGTAGTTTGTCACCAGGCCCTGCTGCGCCAAATCCTGATACGCCTTTGCATTTCGTTTATCAGGCTCCACCGAGTAATAATCCTTGGCCATTTTTACAAAATCACTGTGATCTTTTTCCCACGCTTTCCAGGCAGGAACAAGCTCATTTTTCCAAATATCCTGCTCTTCCTTCGGTCGTGGCAACGACTCATAGGTTTTCCATGCTGCAGAAACTCGGGTTTGAATATCATCCATTTTTTTAAGGAACACATCCGCATCTTTTGTGGAGGCTTCTTTATATAACAAGGCACTTTCGGCGCCATCAAAAGCAGTTTGCCCCTCGTTGATAACACCCAATGCCAACACCGCTGGCAGAGTGTTTTGGTTCACATCGCGAACCATTCCTCCAAGACGACTCGAAACGGTTATTCCCACCGCGCCAACAACAAGCGACAACAAAGCAACCAGCAAAAACGATAACAACAACTTCGCTTTCAAACTCAGACTATTCCACATAAAATGTCCCTCCTGATAAAAGTGTTTCCTTGCATCCTTGTTCTTCATTTATCGTCAAACTGATAGCCAACAAGTATCGGAACAACAATGCCGAATTAAAGCGGACTCAAGCGAAACATGAGATTTTCGCCAAAACTCCAACACAAAAGGGTGTTGCCGGGATGCAAATCGCCATTCACAAAAAAACAGGTTAAAATAAGAAAACAGGTTAAAATAGACTCGCATTCACGAACACCAAATGCTTCGCATAAAGGTATGTAAGAAATGACCACAACATATAAAATCATATCTGCCAAAATTATTTCCGCCGCACTTATTTCTGCCACAATTCTATCTGGATGTTGCACAACCCAGATGTCTGATTGTTGCACGACCCATCACTCAACAGAAACTCTTTCAAAGCCAACAATGCCCAACGTGCACTCCCAAATGTTTAGCGCACATTTTTGGATTCAAAAACAGAAACACCCCAATGCATTGCTCATGAACGATCACGAAGTTGCTGCCTACAACGAGCGAATTATTCAAACCGACCTTGGCGTCATCAATCCCATTCAATTTCCAGAGGAAATGGATGGCGCAGAAATAAAAAAAATGATTTTGGAAAACACCACAGGGCGTATTCAGGTTGGACAGGATTTTGTCGAAAAAAAGGCAACGACGCCCGAATTTGAAAAACAATTGTTTACAAAACTCAATATGAATGCCCTTGTGGGGCGAAAAAAAATTCTGCCAGCCCTTGCCGTGCGACGCACAGTGCTACACACATTTCCTTCAGCAGAAAAACTTTACAGCAACCTAAACAACGAAGAATTCGATAAGTTTATTGAAAGCGCCGTTCCCCTTGGAAATCCTTTACTCGTATTGCACGAAAGCACCAACGGACTTTGGAAATATGTACAATCACCCGAGGTTGATGGATGGGTTTTGGCATCCGATATTGCAATAGCCCAAAACCGCGCGCAATGGGAATCATACATAAACGCAAAAAACAAGTTGGTTATTTTAGCAAGCCAACTCCGATTGGGAGTGAATCCCTACACACCTCAATTTTCCAATTTACTGCTCACCATGGGAAATGCATATCCACTGGTGGACAACAACGAACGTTCACGTTTTCTAGATAGAATGGAAACATCTGGACAATATATTATCAAACTCCCCGTGCGCAATACCGACGGTAGCTTGGATTTTAAGCCCGCTCTTGTTCCTTTTTCTGCCGACGTTCACGTAGGATATTTGCCCTTTACACAAGCTCATCTTGTGAAACAAGCTTTCAAGGCACAAGGTGAACGCTACGGCTGGGGCGGCGATTTTGAGTCCCGCGATTGCTCCCTTTTTGTTGCTGATGTGTACCGCTCCATGGGATTCGTTTTTCCGCGAAATTCTCGCATGGAACTTGCTCTTCCCGGCAAAGAAATCAAATTTGATAAGTTGGCACCCATGTCTACAAAAGAAGCAGAAGTCACAAATTCTCCGCCAGGCACTTTACTGGGTTGGAAAGGTCACATCATGATTTATTTGGGAGAACACGAAGGACACCAATATGTGATCCACGCTGGAGCAGGATTTATTGATGATCAAAGCCCAGAAGGAAAAAAAGATCCCCAAGAAGCGCCTTTGAATCAGGTTTCTGTGACCGATCTTTCCACCACCCGCAAAATAGGAAAGAGCTATTTAGACTTGTTGACAATTCTAAAAACAATTCGGTAGTGTGCGTTCCTCAACAAAGGAAATCACCGCCACATGAACTCAAATCCATTTGCTTTGCCAATCAAAATTGGAACCCTAGAAATTCCGGGCAGAGTGATATTAGCTCCCCTTGCCGGAATTACCGACATCCCCTTTCGCCGCATTTGCCAAGAAATGGGAGCGGCACTCACATACATAGAAATGATTTCTGCGGTGGCACTCAACTACGAAAACCGCCGCACACTGGAAATGGCTCGCCGCCACGCCTCGGAAAAAATACTGGGAGCACAGCTTGAGGGCAATGATCCTGTGGCCATTGCACGAACAGTAAAAACATTCGATTCCATGGGCTTCGACACCATTGACATCAATATGGGCTGCCCCGTACGCAAAGTTGTGAATGCCGGTGGCGGAAGTTCGTTGCTTCGATATCCCGATCTCATTTCTCGTATTTTAGATGCTGCACGCGCAGCCACAACAAGGCCACTTTCGGTAAAATATCGCCTTGGCTTTACCCGTGAAACCGTGTCCGTGGAAGACACCACACGCCGCGCGCAGGCTGCAGGTTTGCAAATGGTCACAATTCACGGGCGCACACGCAGTGAAGACTATTCCAAACCCGTAGACCTCGCTGGCATCAAACAAGGCATCCTTACCGCCCATAATTTATCTGAACAAGAACAGCAACAACAGCAACAACAGCAACAAGAACAAATACAACTTTTACGGCACCAACAACAGCCGCTCACAGCATTTGGCAACGGAAACATTTTTTCGCTGAGCGATGCACAAAAAATGATGCAAGAAACAGGCTGCGACGGTGTTATGGTCAGCAGAGGAGCGCTGGGAAATCCATGGATTTTTCGCGAAATCACAAAAGGCGCACCAGAGCAAGTCACCCTCGAAGAATGGCTCAAAGTTGTGTTACGGCACCTCAATTATCAAGAAGAAACCTACGGCGACACTCAAACCGCAGCAGTGCTCATGCGCAAACACCTGCTTTGGTACGCCAAAGGATTTCCTGGAACCAAAACATTACGCTGTGAAATTTGCAAACACAACTCTTTGCAAGAAATGCGAAACCTATTCCGCGATTTCTGCAAAAATCATCCGGCAGATCTTGTCCGAATCCACGCCACAGCGCACGACGATCATTACATTTCGCAATAGCAAAAAGTTTGCACGCCGCAAATGCTTGGCGTGTTGTTAGCAAATGC
>CAIZES010000393.1 GCA_903932045.1 uncultured Silvanigrella sp.
CACTTTTCCATAATGGAAACGCGTTTTACATAAAGGTGTAGTCCGTGAGCATCGCGAGTATACAAATCGAAAGGTGCTTCTTGTGGAATAAATACCACTGATTGAAAAGATGTGAGCCCCTCGGCTACGATGTGATCATAAAGGTTTGGTTCGCGATAGTCACGGGAAATTTGTTTGTAGAGTTCGTAATAATCTTCGGGTTTGTTGTCTTTTTTCGCTCGAGCCCAAACAGGGGTCGACTTGTTAAGCCGAACCTCTTTGTTTTCTTTGTCGATAAACATAACGGGATAGGTAATGTAGTCAGAGTATTTCGAAACAATTCCTCGGATGCGCCATTCTTCACAAAATTCCGCGTCATCGTCCTTGAGGTTAATTTCAATGCGTGTTCCCCGTTCTGCTTTTTCAATTTCCGTAAGGGTAAATGAGCCGTCGCCCTTGGATTCCCAGCGATAGGCTTGTCCGCCACGTGCAGAGCGAGTTTCTACAACAACGTCCTTGGCAACCATGAATGCCGAGTAAAACCCAACGCCGAATTGACCAATAAGATTGGCGTCTTTGCGATCGCCTTCTTTGAGGTTTTCCAAAAATTTGCGCGTTCCAGAGCTTGCAATAGTTCCCAAATTTTGAATGAGTTCATCCCGATTCATTCCAATGCCATTATCTTCAAGGATGATTTTTTTGGCATCGGTCTCCAAAGAAATACGAACGGCATTTTCTTTGGTGGATGTGACGATATTGTGATTTGTGACTTCTTCAAAACGGAGCCGGTCGAGTGCGTCCGACGCGTTGGATACCAATTCCCGAACAAAAATTTCTTTGTTCGAGTATAGCGAATGAATCATGAGCTGCAAAAGTTGCTGAACTTCGGTTTGAAAAGATAGGGTCTCAACTGTCATGTCTGCCTCCGGTTCGATGTTACCAGCCAAAGGTAAGCGCAAATGTTCAGACGTCAAGAGGGGGTTGTCGCCTGAGATGATATGGGCTGAAGCTTGTGCCTTTGTTAACATAAGGCTAGTATCCCGTCATTTGGAGGAATAAATGCACGCTTGGCATGATATTTACATCGACGAAAAGCTTATCGAGACAACTTTCCCCGTGGTTATTGAGGTTCCTAAAGGAAGTTCTAATAAGTATGAACTGGACAAAGAAACCGGATTGCTTCGTCTGGATCGGGTTCTCTACAGTGCAGTGTACTACCCTTCAAACTATGGTTTTATTCCTCGTACGTTCTGTGACGATGGCGATCCTCTCGATGCCCTGGTGCTCAGTCAGGAAGGTGTGCATCCGCTTACCATTGTCCCTGCGCGCGCTATTGGTGTGATGCGCATGCGTGACGACAAAGGTATTGACGATAAAATTCTCGCTGTCAATGTCTGTGATCCCGCGTACGAGGAAATATACGACCACAAGCAAATTCCGCCCCATGCGTTGCGCCAAATTAAGCGTTTTTTTGAAGACTACAAAGTTTTGGAGCACAAACAGGTTGTCGTAGAAGACTTTTTGGGTCCAGCTGACGCAGTTCAAATCATTCGGGATTCTCTCGATTTGTATCGTCGCTTGCGTCGCGGCGAGGTTCGTGGAAAAGTGTAACTGTGTTCCTAAAAATGCGGTGCATTTTGGGGACCCCTTTGGGGTCTTTTTTTGTTGTTTTTTTTACGGGAGGATTTTTGTTATGTTGCTTAGGAGAAACTTTTTTTTTGCTAGGTTTTCAGCCGGATTTTTTGCTGCAATCCCACTTGTGTTGCTGGAGGGCTGTGGAGGTCCTGAAATTTCAAATTCGTCGCACTCAGCTGGTTTCCAATTAGAGGAAATTAAGGAAATTAAGCTTGTAGTGAATGGCTTGAAGTATTCCTATTCAAACCCCAAATCATCGGCGCCAACTCAACTTTGTTGGGCTCTTTTTGCGGGGCCCGAGGGTTTTCCCAATGATGCAACTAAAGTTGTTCGAAAGGATTGTCTTCCGGTTAATTCTGGCACTCTCGTGTTTCGAATCAATCAAATGCCACAGTCACCCCAGGGCTATGTGGTGAGTTTGTTTCAAGACATGAACATGAATGGGAAGCTTGATACACGCAGTCTGTTTGGACTACAGGTTCCAGCCGAACCTTTCGGCTTCACCCAAAATCCGTCTTTGATGGGGCCACCCACCTTTGAAAAATGCAAGATTCTTCCCGCTGAAAATGGTCAAGAGTTTGTGATTGAGATGAAGACCATTTGAAAGTGTTCGGATAAGATGTTCTGAGGAGAGTTTGCTTATGACCAAATTCGGAATGTCTGCGTTCCTAACGGTTGCATTGCTTGGCTGCGCCAGATCCTCAGAACGAAAACAGCAAACAGATGGCTCGGCCTTGGCATTCAGTTACGATATTACCGAGCTGCAAAAAGCGTCCGTAGTATCCGCCCAAAATTCGGGCATTACGGTTTCGTGGAGTTCCGAAAATCTGGAACTTTCGTTGGTGACGGATTCGAATTACACAAGTACCACTCAGGCAACAAATGATGCTTCTGGAGCTCCGCTTGCGTCTCCTGTTGATAAGGCAACCGAGATTTCACTAGGTTCTCTGGCCGATTTCACTCAAACTCCGAAGATTTCCCTCGAAGCAAAGTTACTGGGAGCTGTTGGCACTGGCGATTCCTCTTTTTCGGGTCATGATGCTTTTCTTGCGCTCAATTTAGTTGATAGCAGTGGAAATCGATTGAAAGATTCTGTTCGTTTGTTGCTCGAAGAAGGTAGCGATTGGAGTTCAGTTAGTTTCGATTTTTCCGAAAAAATAGCAGCAAATTCCACAGCAACTCTTCCTTGTGTCACTCCTGCGGGTGTTGCTGTCGCGTGTGGTTTTACTCAAATTTCAAAGGTTACAGTGAGACTTGTTCCAAATGCGCGGACGATAGTTGTTGGAGATCCTGTGTCCGGTACCTCAGAAAACTTTGTTCCCTTTGATTTTTTAATACCGGTTAGTTTTTTAACGGATCCTATGTTGGAAGTGAGAGTTCAAATTCCGCAATCGAGTCGTTTTGTCAACGACTTTGATGTTATCCCTGTTCAGTTTTGTGACAAAGATATCTATGCAAATGTGAGCTCTCCACAGCAGTGCAAAGTAGCCGGAAAATCGGGCGCTGTAACTTGCCTTATCAACTGGACCGATAAATCTTATTTTCTAACGAATCTTTCCCCAAACTGCGGCAGTGGATATTTGGATAAATCCGTAGTGCGAAAAGTCTATTTTCGGTTTGCATCTGGAGATAAAACAGAATTTATCAATATTCTCTCCGTGCGGCATGCTATCATTAATTCTTCTACGGGTGCTATAACAACGCGTAGTTATATTCCTCTCATTCCAGCCGAGTCACGAATTGCTACGCCTCTTGGTCAAACCGGTGCTACTTTAACAGAAGTCGAAAAATGGCAGGGTACACTTAAGTTGAAAGACATGAAAAGATACAATTGATATTTCACTAAAGCGAGAACATTATGCCGCGTCATACTAGCAATCCGTTTTTGGGATCCCGTTTTCGGGATGCTTTTTTGTTTGCAGCCTCTTTGCACGAAACTCAAGTTCGAAAGAAAACTTCCGCGGGAAAACACAGTGAACAAGATGTTCCATACCTTTCTCATTTGATGGCTGTCTCGGCACTTGTGGTGGAAAGTGGCGGCAACGAAGATGAGGCAATTGCTGCACTGCTGCACGATGCTTTGGAAGATGGGCCGGATTGTTTGCTGCGTCGAAAAACATCTTGTTTGGAATTGGAAAAACAAAAAATTCCAGAGGAACTTCAAAAACTCCAAATAGAAATTCGCGAAACCATTATAACTCGCTTTGGAAAAACGGTGTGCGCCATTGTCGAGGCATGCTCAGAAGATAAGTCTATTTCCGAAAAGTCTGTGCGAAAGCGTCTTTATTTGGATGCGCTCAAAACGGCATCCGATTCAGCTCGGCTTGTTATGATTTGTGACAAAATTCACAATGCGGAATCCATTGCCCTCGATCTCTCACGATTTGGAGAAAGTGTCTGGACAAAATTTTCTTTGGGAAAAGATGCGTCGCGAAACTTTTATTCTCATGCATTGCAATGTTTTCGATCACAGAACTCGGATGATCGGTTGTTTCCTCTTGTGGTTCGTTTTGAACGGGTCGTAGATGTTTTGAACCAAAGCTAGGCTTAGTTGCATTGCATTTGAGTTCATGAGTTTTCTGTTAAAGAAAGCGGATGGGGGAGAGAATATCGTTATGTGGAAAAGGATGGGTGAAAAACCGATATACGAGGGGTATC
>CAIZES010000394.1 GCA_903932045.1 uncultured Silvanigrella sp.
ACACAGTCGCCCTTTAGCAATGACATCACCCGACCGACCGTCTGATGCGAGGGAACTCCATTCTCAAAGGGAAGATAGGTTCGCAGCCACCTCGTTGGGATATTGGAGATGGCGCCACTCTACCGAAAAACCAAACATCTAAAAACACTTACAAATGAGATGAGACACCCCTGAATCATCTGTCTACAAAAACCAAGTGGCCTTGGATCCCTAAATTTTATCCCGTGGCTTCAAACAAGCATATTCTCTTAATGTTGTTGTTATTCCAACGCATCGCCCCATGATTCGTCAAGATCACGACGATGTTCTTTTCTTGTGCCAATTCTCATGTTCCGCAAAATGTATTGAGAACTCGTTGTTGCGGTGTAGGAGCTTGCGAGAACTTGAGATATTGAGGTTTTTCATTGTAAGGGGTTAACAAAATTTCTTGCATGGTTTGAAACAGTGAAAAGTTGCCTTCGGTTGCTTCGCTAATAACGGCTTCTAAAATATGGTTACGGGGAATATACAAGGGGTTTACAGAATTCATTTTTTCAGCAATGGCCGCAAGTGGCAAATTTTGCTTCAGCACACGATGGTACCACTTTTGCCGAAAATCGTGCCAACCGTTATTTTGAGGCAAACTGTAACACAAATCATGGGAATCATTTTTATTACCGGCTCCGGATGTTTCCAATGTCCCGATTGTTGCAGCTGTTTCGGCTATTGCAGCTCCATCGGTTGTATTATTTGAAAAAAGCATATTTGCAAGGACTCTAAAACTCAAAGTAAAATCGAGTGAGCCGTTTTCAACAAAGGAAAGCCACTGCTTAATAAGAGCTGCATCTTCTGAAATGGGAGACATAATTCCAATTTTTGCGGCCATGCGTTTCAGCCATGCTGCTTCATACAATTCCGAAAATTTCTGCACTTCCTGCTCACAAAGGGTGGCGACTTCATTTGTGTTTTCTTGCGACAAACAGAGCAAAGCTTGAGCCAAACGTGCCAGATTCCATTGAGCCATTAGAGGCTGCCTACTGTATGCGTACCTTCCTTGTTTATCGATAAAGCTAAAAACTTTATTGCTGTTGTACTCATCCATAAAGGCGCATGGCCCAAAATCGATTGTAAAACCGCCTACGGCAGTGTTGTCGGTATTCATCACACCGTGAATAAATCCAACACTCATCCATTGCGCAATAAGGTCTGCTTGCTGCCTCACAACCGCCTGTAAAAAAGCAAGGGGCAAAGTGGGATTCGCCGGAAGTTCAGGAAAATGGCGGGCAGCAGCAAACAGCAGGAGCTTTTGCAAAGAGTCGGTATCTCCACGGGCAGCAAAATACTCAAAGGTTCCCACTCTGATGTGACTTGGTGCCACACGCGTAAAAACGGCTCCTGGTTTAGGAGTGTCTCGGAAAACAAATTCCCCGGTAGAGGCTGCGGCCAGTGCTCGGGTGGTGGGAATTCCCATGGCATGCATGGCCTCGCTCACAAGATATTCACGAAGCACTGGTCCAAGAGCCGACTTTCCGTCACCGTTGCGCGAGAAAGGTGTGATGCCCGAACCTTTAAGCTGGATATCGTAGCGTTTTCCATCGGGCGATATAAAATCGCCTAAAAGATGAGCTCGCCCATCACCCAGCGTTGCAACAAATCGGCCAAATTGATGGCCAGCATAGGCAAGCGAAACAGGGGTGGAACCAGGAATGATGTCTGATCCTGTAAAGTAGAGAGCCTTTTCTTTGTCAGAGAAATTGGATTGAAGTAAGCCAAAATCTTTTGCCAACGCCTCATTCCAAGCCAAAAGCTTGGGTTGCGAAGCTGGAGTAGGGGCAGAGTGTGCGTAAAACTGATTCGATAAGCTTAAGTACGAATTTTCGAGATTGAAAAACTTTGAAGTCATAAACACGTTTCCATGCAAAATATTTTGTGCGGTTGCAGTTCTTATTCGAGCGTTGTTGTGGGGGCTGAAAATTTTGTGGGCCTGACCACCTGAATATCAGACATATACACAATAATTGAGTAATTGTTGAAATAATTTTCGGCAATCTGCTGCAAAAAATCGTGCGCTACCTCTTTATTCAAAATGATCTCCATTTTAATTTTAGCTCCAGGAATTTGCTCGCTCTCATTTTCCCCATCCCCGCGGCCTATAATTTCCCAAATAGTGCATCCGGTAGCACCTAAATTCTGGCTTAATTTTACAATGCTCGTGCGTAAAATAGGTTCGCACACAACAGTTACAATTTTAACATTGGTCAGTTTCATGTGTTTTTCCTTATCCGTGAAGCAGGCGGGCCATTTTAAAAAAGAGAGGAATTCCAAATGCTAAATTGAAAGGAAAGGTTACAACAAGGCTTGCCGTTAGATAATATGTTGGGTTTGCTTCGGGCAAAGTCATGCGAACTGCGGGGGGGGCAGCAATATAAGATGCACTTCCAGTAATGGCTCCCAATACAGCAGCCCCTCCAACAGACAAATGCACAAGGGTCCCAAATAAAACCCCCAAAAAACCGTGAAGAATTGGCAATGCAAGTGCAAGTGAGGTAAGCGCAAATCCAACTTTCTTAAGTGACGCTACTCTTGACGCAGCAACTATGCCCATTTCCAGCATAAATAGCACAAGAGCCCCTTTAAAACCCGTATCAAAAAAGGGTTTTACAGGTTCGTAGGCTTTGGCGCCTCCCAAAAATCCTATGATAAGTCCCCCAACCATAAGAAGCATTGAGCGCGATGTGAAAATTTCGTGGAATAAATTCTTTGGCAAATTTAGGTTTTGCGGCCGTATTAAATCTTTTTTCAAGGGAGCAATAATGGATTCAGAATTTGGTAATAATCTCTTTGATTTGTAAATTGCGCCAATTGCAAGGCCAACCAAGATGCCCGGACTTTCCATAAAAGTGACAAGTGCGGGCATAAAACCCTCAGCATCAAAACCGATATTGGAAACAAATTGATTGGCTGCAATAAATGTAACAGCAGAAACCGAACCATAGTGAGCTGCAAGGGCAGCGGCATCAATTCCACTCATTTTTCCAATTTTTCGCATGAGAAAATAAGCTGAAATTGGAGTGATGATTCCCAAAGCAACGGAGGCGACAACAGGGAATGCAATCACATCAAATGATGAGTGTGAAAGTTCTACGCCGCCCTTAAGACCCAGTGCCAGAAGCAAATAAATAGACAGAGAATCATACAATTCTTTAGGCAAACTAAGCTCGCTTTTGACAAGCTTTGCGATTGCACCAAGCAAAAATGCAAGAACAATGGGTGACAAAAGATTCAACTTAAGCATTTCAATAGATGTCATCTAGAGACTCCGAGAATTCTGTCACAAATTTTTAACCTCAAGATTCCGACATTCGGAAAACCTCAGAAATACTTACAGTTGTGAGAGTGACAAGAAAGTTTAATTCCCCTCTGTACCAGAGTTGCCAGAGGCACTAGATCCGGGCTAGCTGTTGTGTCAAAAAATTTATTCGCAACGTGAGCTCCCCATTCCTCTGTTTTTGAAATTTAGAAATTGGGCATAGATTTTTATCGCTCGGTGGTCACCCATGCGATGGTGTTTGGATAATTCCAAGGAAGCCATGCATGGGATCGTTTTTCCACTGCTCTTTGTGGATGAGCAAGTTGCTGGGGTGCTTGATGGGATTGAGGCGGTTTGCGTCTGCGGTCACGAGGGCACTGGTGTTCCTGAATACATGAGTAATTTCCGAAATAAGCGCTGTTAAAAAGGAGCAGGGGAAAGAACGCTGCGTAATACGGTTTATTATACATCAATGACGTCGTCGCCATACTTTCCGCTAGATTTACCAGCATTTTGTGTTCTGTTTGTTTTATTATTTGTTGCATCATTTTTTGTATGCCTGCTACGGATAAATCGAAAAACAAATGGCGTCTTCGGTTTGCGTAGCGTCCATTGGGCACCGCGTTTTTCCATAAGCTCAAAGCTTGTGGCCCATATCCACGAAAGCAAAACAAGCATTGGGTTTGTTTCCATGTAACTTATTGTAGCCAAA
>CAIZES010000395.1 GCA_903932045.1 uncultured Silvanigrella sp.
AGGTTTGGAACAAAATTTCCATACTGCAATTGAACGTGGAATTGCTTATTTGGTGGGCTCTCGACAAGAATATTCTTTGGTGCATCAAGATACGTTCGATAGGTCTCGTTCTCATGCAAACGAAAAAAGGACGGGATATCGCTGGAAATCGGGTTTGTTTTTTTCTGCGTCATTCTGGGATTTGGCGCAGTGGCGCTCTGAAGCATACACAGTATCCATTGTGCTAGAGGCTTTGTCTAAATACATTCTTGCCTATGATGAGGGTTCTGTGGATATCGCAACAGGACGCAGAATTGTTGTAGATAAATATAGTGTCTCTGCGGCTACCGCTAATAAAGAGTTTCTTGTGCGGGTTGAATAATGAAGAGGTTATTTTCTGTGCAGTCATTTGCAAGGCGTAATTTTTTTGCAAAATATTTTCGGTGTTTTGTTGTTCCATTGCTGTTGTTTGGTTTTTCGCCATTTGTTACTGCTTGCAAGTTGTTTCAGTCTTCCAGTGATGTTGAACACGTTGTGGGTAAAGTGCCGCTGCGTACAGAACCGTTTTTGTGGAGTGACCTTACGTTTGAACAATTTGCAGCCAACGTGCTTCCTGGAATTATGACGTCGGCCACCGTTGCGAATTATATTCCTTCCGCAACCGAGCCAAGCAAAACAATTCAAGATGCAATGAACCGAATTCATCAAATTGTTGTCAGAAAATATCCGGCATTGGCTAATGTTCCGCAGCCAAAGGCTGCTTTGTTCAGCGACTCCCTTCCAGGGGCGTTTGTTGAAACTGTCAATCTTTGTTTTCAGAAACCGGTTTTATTGTCGAATGATGCGCTGAAACCACCTCTGGAACGAAATGTGCGTTTGAGTGAAAATGGAATTTTGGCAGACGCTGAAAGCTGTATACCGGCTCGCCCAGAATTACTTCCGAATGGCATAGGTTTTATCAACAGTTTGATCCATGGTTGCAAAATTGAAGACAAAGGAAATATTCTTGTACTTGGGTCCAAATGCAAGGTGAACAAATATTTTGAAAAATATTCACATTCGAATGGTTTTGCTTTGAGATCAGTTTCATCACAAATTTTCTTTTCCACGGGCCTGGTGCAGGGATTTCAAAATCAAGCACAAATGCTCACTGTGATTATGCATGAACTTGGACATTATTACCGTGCCCATCCGTTGCTTCCAAAAAAAGATTTCGAAGTTTTTTACAGTGTGGGGCCTGTTAACCAACCTGCTAGACCCATGCCGGACCCCGCTTTAACGCAGCTGGCGGAACAGGGAAATTTTGCAGAACTCACACGTATCATGAACGAGCGGCGTCTTGGTTATTACACTTTCGAACAGGAGGCTGACGATTTTTCACTAGAGTTTTTGAATGAACTCGGCGTTCCGGCGCGTGCGGGTGGCGATGCTCTGCTTGAGTTTTTGCGCAAGTCTCCACCCAATCGTGGCGATTTAGATTTTGCTGCGTGCTCTGCCTTGCGTGCTCAGGGTTGGTTGGATGCAAACAAACAGCCTGCTTATGTTCCGGTTGGTAATTTGAACGATCCGCATCACTCGCTTTGCTACCGTGTGTTTAATATGGACCGCGAAATTGCCGCACATGGCTACAAGTAGTGGGTGAGACAATCAAATCCTTGGAAATGGGTGCATTGCATAACTAGTGTTCGTCCATAAATGCGATGTGGTCAACTTCCCGAGCGGTTGGTGAGTATGGAAAAAACAACGTACAAGCCGAGAAGTCCAGAAAGAACATAACCAGCAACGCCCATATGTTGCCAATCTTGTGAAAGACACACCAGCAAACTGGAAGCTAGAATTGTTCCAACCAGAATAATACTGACAGCAACCCTGCTTGCAGCACGGGCAACTTGCTTTGAAAGCTCGATGGTAGAGTCGTTGGATACTGAAAAACGCAATTGTCCGTCGGTGGCAGCTCGTAAAAGTTTCCGCACTTGAAACGGAGCAATTCGGGCAAGTGAAGCCAAATCGCGCGACATGTTTTGCAATTGATGTTGCACTTGTGTTGCAGAATCAAACTCGGCTCGTAAAATATCGGCATTTTGCTCGCAAAGAGCCATGGCATCGAAATTGGGATCCAAGCGCCTGCCCACGGATTCAAAACTGGTGAGTGTTTTGAGAATTAAAAAGAGCGGGCGTGGAACAGGTAAACCATGTTTTGCTGAAATTTTGCCAAACTCAACCAAAATTTTTCCGGTTTTGACGTTTGCAAGGCGGCCACCCATGTAAGGGCCAATGGTGTTCAGCAGGTCGGCGTTGTAATTGTCGAAGTTAAATTCTGTGGATGGTTCGCCGAGTTCAAACATGGCTCGAGCAATGCGATCGCAATCGCCTTGAACGAGTCCCAGAAAAATATCGGTAATGAGTAAGCGTTGAAAATGAGAAAGGCGCACTGTGAGACCAAAATCGATCACACCAACACGCGCTCCCGAAAGAATGAGAAGATTTCCGGGGTGAAGATCGCCATGGTATTCGCCATAAATGGCAACCATTCGGAGAAACATTTCTAAACCACGTTGCATAATGATTGTCGCATTGGGGTGAGGCGTGTTGGGTATTTTTTCGCCTTGCAAAAACTCGAGGGCTAAAACACGCTGCGTTGTGTATTCCCAATACACTTTTGCAATAACAATTCCTTCGTTGTTGGCAAAATGTTTTGCCATTTTTTCGGTGTTGGCTGCTTCGCGCATAAAATCGAGTTCGCCCGCAAGTGCAGAATCGAGCTCGGCAATGAGTGTTGCTGGGCGAAAGGGTTTGAGTTCGGGAGCGTATTCTTCGAGGTCGGTGGCAATTTGCGCCATGAGGTCGAGATCGGCGCGAATAATGCGTGCCAAACCTGGGCGTTGTACTTTTAAAACAATTTTTTCGCCAGCGTGTGTGCGTGCCTCATGAACCTGACCAATGGAGCCGGCGGCTAGAGGTTTTTCGTCGATGCTCGCAAATTTTGCGAGAGCATCTTTTCCGAGTTCGGCTTCCAAAACGCGTTTGACGTCGGAAAATGGCATGGGCTGAACAGAACTGTGAAGTTTAGACAATTCGTCGAGAACATTTTGTGAAAGAAGGTCGTCGCGCGTAGCTAATATTTGTCCGAGTTTTACAAATGCGGGGCCGAGGTCTTCCAAAGCCATGCGGAGTCGGCTTGCCATAGACTGCGACTGGGTTTCTTGTGAGCCTTCACTTTCTGCAGAAAATTCAATTTCCCTGCGTTCCGCTTTGGAAAGGCTATTTTTGAGCGGAGATCGCGCTACAAGCGACCAAAATCCATGGCGTGTGAACACCTGAATGACCTGAGCCAAACGCCGAGCATTGCGAATGCGACTGGTAAAAGATTTTTGGCTCACAAATAGACCTCCAAAAAGCTAAATTTTGTGCTTGGGCTTTTGTCGGAACAAACTTATTTTGCACCAAACAGAAAATTTTTCCATAGCAATAAAAAGATTGGGCACAATAAGGAGTGTGAGGAATGTTGAGCTCAAAACACCACCAATTGTTGCGATGCCGAGGCCGCGTCGTGAAGCACCGGTCGCTCCCATTCCCATTGCAACGGGTAACATTCCGGCAATCATGGCCAGTGATGTCATTAATATGGGGCGCAAACGCAATGGAGCCGATTCCAAAATGGCATTGAGGGGAGTGTGTCCTTCCTCGCGAACACGTTTGGCAGCAAAGTCCACCAGCAAAATACTGTTTTTTGCCACAATACCTGCAAGTAAAATCATGCCAATTGCTCCGTAGATGTCCAACGCAACATCAAACATCACAAGTCCGAGTACGGCACCGGTTGCGGCAAGTGGAATGGCAGCCATAACGGTGATGGGAAGAAGGAACGATTCAAAAAGTGATGCGAGAACCATGTAAACAAACAAGCAACCAATCAGAATGGCAGAGATCACATTGTTGGTGGTATCTTTCATTTGTTCGTTCTGACCAACAATTGAAACTGAGTAGCCCTTTGGGAGAACGATGTCGCGGAGTTTTTCTTGCAAATCTTGTGTGACAGTGCCAAGTGCAGCCCCGCGATCCAAATTGGCAGGAACTCGAACCATGCGTTGCCGATTTTCACGAACAATGATGCTGGGTCCTGCGCCGGGTTCGGTTGTGACAATGTTTCCAAGGGGAACAACGAGATCTGTTTTGTTTGCGCCACCACCGTGAACCACAATATTGCGCTGCAAAAGTTGATCGGGTGAAAGTTTTTCGCCATCTGCAAGTTGAACATTGATGGGAATTTGGTCGTCTCCCACGGGCATACGGTTGGTTGTGTCTCCCAAGACCCAAATCTTGAGGTTATCGGAAACTGTTTGTGCCGGAATTCCGTATTTTCCCGCAGCCAGAGGATGAACGCGGAAGCGAACTTCGGGCAATCCGCCTTCTTGGTAGGGCACGATGTCGGTAAGTCCTGGAACTTTGGCCATGATGACGCGAACATCTCTAGAAATATTATTGAGTGTGTTGATATCGTCGCCAACAATGGAAACCGCCACCGGCATAAATCGACTGCCACCTCCGCCACCACCTCCGCCGGAGGCTCCAGATAAGGGATCGGCGGGCTCGGAAATGCGTATTGAAAAACCCGGGATTCCCGAAAGTGCTTTGCGCACTTTTTGACGAACTTCGGCGAGTGTATCTTGTGACTTGGAAAATTCGGGTTTGACGTTCACCGAGAGATTAACGCTGGCAGTACCCGAAATTCCAGCGCTAGACGAGAGCGTCCACCATGTGAAGAGTTCTGTTTTGCTGACACGGGAGTCAATTTCTGCTGCGACTTTATCAACACTGGCGAGCTGAACGGCCATAGGTCCGTCGATGTTGATGCGAAATGTTGTACCGAGCTGTGCGGGTACAAGCGTTTTTTTTACAACACCAAAGCCGGCTACGGCAAGGGCTATTGCTGCTACAGTGCCTCCCAACGCCACATACCAACGCGGCAAAAGCCAAGCGAGCAGGAGGTGATATTTTTTTTCGGTCCACACAAAGAGTTCTTCAAATTTTTCCATTAAGGCATGAAACCGAATTCCAGCCTTTCCAAAGACCTTCCATTCGTCGGCCGGGTTGGGAATATTTGCAAAGTATGCCGAAAGCATGGGAGCCATTGTGAGGGAATCCCATAGGGAGACAAGCATTGCAAACACAACCGTGAGTGCGAACGATTTAAAGAATTGCCCAGCAAGCCCGCCCATAAATGCTACGGGCAGAAACACGGCCACAAGTGTTGATGTGGTTGCAACCACAGCAAGCACCACTTCCCGTGCGCCTTCGAATGCCGCTTGTTTTCCGCTTTTTGAGTGGGTCCTAAGATGGCGATAAATATTTTCGCGCACCACAATGGCGTCATCAACCAAAAGACCAATGGAAAGGGAAAGTGCAAGGAGAGTGAGAATATTCACTGTGAAACCAGCTGCAGCCATAATAATGAACGTGGTGATAACGCTACTGGGAAGCGCAAGTCCGGTTGTAATTGTAGAACGGTAGCTTTGCAGAAAAAGCAACACAACCACAATTGTTAATATTGCTGCCAGAATAAGACTTTCGTAAACATCGGCAACGTTGTCACGCACGAGGTCCGCGTTGTCTCGGGCAACACGGAGTTTGACGTCGGGTGGTAAGGTTTCTGAAATCGACTTGAGAGCGCTGCGCACTTTGTTGGAAATTGCAACGGTATTTTCGCCGCTTTGTTTAAGCACGCCAATCACAATGGAAGGCTGAATTCCAGTGTCATCGTGAATGCGCGAAACGCGCGTTACTTTTGCGTAGCCCATGGAAACGTCGGCAACGTCGCGCAAAAGTAAGGGTTCACCTTCGGGGGTTCTTCCAATTGCCATGGATGCAATGTCGCGCTCGTTTCTCCCTTGCGAAAGAGATCGGGCCACCCAGGTTGAATGTTTTCCTTCGAGAATTCCAACAGGATCGTTACGGTTTGCCTTTTGAATGGCTTGCACAATTTCCGTGGCGTTGAGTTTCCATTGATCCATGGCTTGTGGACGTAGGGAAACCTGAAGTTGTTTTGTTCGCGAACCGGAAATATCCAAATCACCAACGCCGTCTATTTGTCGCAGGCGTTTGGCAACAACATTATCTGCGAGATCGGAAAGCTCCGCCGCGGTACGATTTCCGGTGAGGGCGATTTCAATAATAGGTGTGTCGTCGGGGTCTTGGCGAATGACGATGGGTTCGCTCATATCTGTTGGGAGGGAGTTTCTCATGTTGGAAAGCTTGGCGCGCACTTGCATTTCTTGATAGCGAATGTCGTCGCCAATATCGAATTCCAGCATCACAAAGGCAGTGCCTTCCCTGCTCAGCGACCGAATTGTTTTTATTCCGGCAATTGTGCTTAGGTTGTCTTCGATGCGTTTTGTAATGAGCTGTTCAATTTCTTCTGGTGCGGCACCGGCGAGATCGGTGCGAACAGCAAGGACGGGGTAGGAAACGTTTGGGTACAAATCCAGTGGAAGTTTATTGAGTGCAAGAATTCCTACAGTTGCTAAAAACAATGCAACCATGGTTATAAAAATTGGTCTGTCGATGGAAATACGCAGAATGTTCATGGCGCTTTCCTTTCACTCTCTTTTTTTTCTTCGGGCCTGCGTTCGCTTTCTTTTTTCTGTTCGCCGGGTTTTCCATTCAAAACACGGACGGCTGCTTTGTCGGAAAGGATGTTGTTTCCGCTTGTCGCAATTAGGGTGTCGTTGTCTATTCCGGAAAGGATTTCCAAAACATCGTTGTTGAGCATGTCGTATTTAACAGCCTTGCGAATGGCAATGTTGTTGTCTACAGCGTAAACAAAAGCGCCTTCGTCGGTGAGAATAACGGCTTGTGCAGGCAAAATAATGCGTGGCTTTGGATCAACTTTTATTTTCGCAGTCCCCGTCATTCCTGCGCGAAGAGAGCGTGAGACGTTGTCAACCTCAATGTCAAAGGTTCCTCGACCAGTGCTTGGATCGGCTGCGCGTGCGACCGAAAAAATACGAGCCTTTCGAAGTTGATCGCCAGTTTCTACTTCTACCCCTGTTTTTGTGGAGATGAGTGCCCATTCCTTTGAGGGCAGAGAAATTGTTGCACGTAAAATGTGGTCATCTACAACTTGCACAATGGGCATTTGAGTTGTGATTTGTGTTCCTACGTTGTAGTTCCATTTAGCGACCCAGCCGTTTACCGGACTTTCCACTGGCGTAGCCATGAAGTTTTCCCCCGGATCGGTCCGATCCACTTTGAACAGAATTTGCCCACGTTTGACAACAGTTCCTTCCCGGAGATCTTGTGATGCAAGGCGGCCAGCGGCGCGTGCATACACGTCGACTTGGCTTAAGCCCTCAAGACTTACCGTGGCTTCCAAAACGCGAGGAGAAATTTCTTTGCGGACCAATGTGACTTTTACAGGAATGGGATCTTTGTCACGCTTGCGCATTCCTGATTCTTGCTGTGAGCCGTTCTTTTTTGAGAACAAAGAATATCCGCCAACAGAAACAGCTGCAATACCAAATACAATCCCAATAATAGTTTTTTTGCTCATGAAGTTATTCCTTAGCGAAAATGAGTTCTGTGTTTGTGTTTCCGTTTGCTTCGGCCAAATCCAATAGGGCGTCTGCCGTTGCGGCCTGACTGCGCATTGCGTCGGTTTCGGTTGTAATGGCTTCGTCCTCTGCTACCGAAAGTTCGGTTGCAGACGATTTTCCTGCTTCGTATTTTTGCTTCACAATTTTTAGATTGCGTGAAACCACTGTAACTTGCATTTCTAGCAAAGTGTTTTGTTCTATGAGCGAGTCAATTTTTACCACTGCAGTTTGCTCTTTTTCGCTGCGGGTTTTGTGTTCTGTTTGTTCGGATATTTGAAGGTCTATGTCACGGAGTGCAACCCTCATTTTGTCGTCACGATACGCAAGATTCCATGGGATGTCCCAAGAAAGTATGAGACCTCCCGAAAATGTTGTTCGATAATCGTTGCTGCGCGTTTGTGGAAATGGTGTGGAGCGAGACACCATAGCGCCGGCAGTAGCTCCTAGAGTGGGCATTATTTTTGCCGATATTGCTTCAAGATCCGCGTTGTTTCCCGCCCGTTGGAGTTTGCGAGTTTCGTAGACCGCAGCACTATGAGATTGTGCAATAGCGTTTTTGAGTTTCTGCCATTCCGCTTTCGACTTGTGGAGCGTTCCTTTGCAGCGAAACGTG
>CAIZES010000396.1 GCA_903932045.1 uncultured Silvanigrella sp.
GCACTACAGAACTCTCGCGCCGAGAGCTCCAAATACTCACGAAAAAAGAGAAATTTTCTTAAAAATAGGTCAAAAAAGTGACGAAATATTTTAATGAATGGCCGCTCCCGAAAAAATCTTAAGACCAATTCGCCAATGTTTCTGGAGAGTCTTCAAAAATGACCAATGCGCATCTGAAAACTTCCGTCAGTTTTCGACACTCACGGATTCAGGTCTTTTGACGGGGGCCACTTGGCAGGGGTCAGTGCCGGTATGCTAACCTTGTCCTGCTGCCCACAAATTTCTGTGAAGAGCCTCAAATTATAAGCGAACTTTGTGATGGTGAAATACAGCAAAGAGAACAACAAAAAAGGGCTCGTTTGCTAAACTTATCGAAATTGGACACCAGCAAATCGGTGGACAAGCTTGATTTATCCCTCTTTTCCACAAAGCTGCGGCGACAAATTGATGTGTTATTGTCTGGAGAATTTGTTGATAATGCAACAAATTTCTCCCAAAAAAGATCATCAACAGACACCTGCACCTTTGTAAAAACTCTTCGAACTTCTTAGCCCCGGCCCATCCGCGATATCATCAATTGGCGAGTCATAACTCTTTTCTCAACCCCGGGACTTGGCCTTGACGTCGGGTACAAGAAAGTTGGTCTGGGCCTGCGGCAGTGCTACTATGGAGCCCGGTTCCATGAATTGCCGGTTGCTGGAGTTTTCAATGATTAAAGCCAAAACCACACGCCCCACTCGGGCAGTGACAGCCCACGAAAATCAATCTGTGGAGTGGAAAGAGGCGTGGCGTGGCGAGACGAGTACCTCAAATGGATTTGCGCTTTTGCCAACACCCGTGGAGGTATTCTGCATATTGGCCGCAACGATCGCGGCATAGTGGTTGGAGTTTCAGAACCGCGACACCTTTTAGAGACCATCCCAAACAAAGCGCGCGACATTTTAGGGGTGGTAGTGGATGTGCACATCCGCCGTGAACAAAAGTTGGGGTAAAAAATCTTGATAAAAATGCCATCAAGGACTTTCGAACAAAAGCCATTCAAAGCAAACGCATGAGCAGTGCTATTTTGAACGAGACCGATTCTGCCTTGGTCGAAAAATTGCGGCTCACTCACGATGGGCATCTCAAGCGCGCGGGCGTGCTTTTGTTTCACCCCGACCCCGAGGCATTCATCACGGGGTCGTACATTAAAATTGGCTTTTTTGAGACCGATTCCGAAATCCTGTATCAAGATGAAGTGCACGGCGATGTTTTCAGTCAGGTCGATAAGGTTATAGAAATTCTCCACGCAAAATATCTGAAAGCCATGATCTCGTATCAGGGAATTCAGCGGATTGAAACCTACCCGGTGCCAGAAACCGCGCTACGTGAGGCCATTTTGAATGCCGTGGCTCACAAAGACTATGCAAGCTCAATTCCTATTCAAATTCGCGTACACAACAATCGCTTGATGATTTTCAACATGGGTTCTCTGCCTGCAGAGCTTACAATGCGCAGACTTTTGAAGGAACACTCGTCCCAGCCCTTAAATCCAGATATTTCACATGTGTTTTACAAAGCAGGAATGGTGGAATCGTGGGGTCGTGGCATCGAAAAGATTTTGGACGCGTGCAAAGAAGCAAAAATACCCGTTCCTGAGATCATTCTGGAGCCAACAAGTTTTTGGATAAAGTTCCACTTTGCGCCTGCGGGTAGAAAGACTGTCGGCGATAGGATCGGCGATGTGACCGGCGATGTGACCGGCGATGTGACCGGCGATGTGACCGGCGATGTGACCGGCGATGTGACCGGCGATGTGACCGGCGATGTGACCGGCGATGGTCTCACTTCGAGTCAAGACAGCATCCTGAATCTGTTACACAGAGAGCCATCACTCACTATTTCTCAGATTAGCCAAAGGCTCAAACTAGAAAAACGGTGGATTGAACGCAATATCTCCAAACTAAAGAAAATTGGCGCGCTAAAACGCATTGGCGGTGCCAAAGGCGGCCGCTGGAAAATCTTGAAACACAACACGGCAGATAAAGGGTGAAACTCTGGATAATTCGTAATCATCCTTCGCAAAAAGAAGTCGAGTCGTTGGTTTGCAAATAAGAGGCAAGAAATGGGTTCGGCATATCTCAGGGTAAAGCGATACATTTTGAGTGGCGCTCCAGGAAGCGGGAAAACTTCCGTTATCAGGGAGATGGAGCATCACGGGCGTGTTGTTGTTCATGAAGCTGCAACGGACATCATTGCCGAAGCCCAAGCAAAAGGAATTGAGAAACCATGGGAAGAGGCTCGCTTTGTTGGCGATATAGCAATCATGCAAAGAGAGCGACTTAAACACTTGCCCGGTCTCTAGAACGTGCAGTGGTCATTCGTTTCAATTACGCATGCCAGTAGATGAAAACAGATGAGGCGAATGCGTTGGCTACGCGATTCGCCGTGAGACTGTTCGCCGTAAACCCTACTCACATAAAAATTCAACAAGATTGTTTATCATGTACGAATCTTCTTCAGCCACTTTTCCGCCAGCCACAAAAGAATGACCACCGCCGAAAAAGTTTTCTGCAAAAAAGTTCCCAAGATGTTTATTGGGATGAAGGGTTTTTTTCCAGGGATTAATACCACACGAAATTGAAGCCATACCCTTCAACTTTGGCAAAACCTGCACAGCATATTCAACATCAGGAAACAAAACATACGGCAAGAATCGGCTTAAGCCCGGAAAGTTGTTATGATGTATAAAATTAGAAACAGCTACATTTTTAACACGTGTGGTATAACGCTCATAAAATTGCACCCGTTGAATATGTCTATCACATTCATATTCCAGAATTGCCGGATAAAGTGGATCTCGTTCAAGCAAACGCTCGGGGTTTGGGTCAGCCATAACATCCCGCACCAAGCGTCCGAACAGCGCGCCCCTATCAACCAAAGGATGTTCTGTGGAAAAAAGAGTTTGCATTTGGACTGCAGGAGAAGAAAAATCGTGCGCAGCATCGGGCGTTGCAAACAACGCTCCATCTACAATTTCGGCAATATCAATGTATTCTTCCCACGTCTGAATAATATCCTGTGGGATACCTAATTCTTTGTGATGAGTGCGCAAAAGTCCTGGAGTGCTAATTGATTTTGTATCCCACTTAACCACGGCCTGCGGAATTGCTTCTGAGATATTTTCAGGCGTCAACACCGAGAACGTAGATCCGGTTGGATGATGATCAATCCATGCACAGGGAGGAATCCGTTCAGCCGCGCCCAGTTTCCGAATCCATGGCTGAGCCTTTTGAAAAAAACGTTCGTTCAGAAATTGTGAATGCAAGCTAAAATCAAGTATTGCACACGGGAAAGAAATTTCTCGGCAAGACCAATCATCCATTGGCAAACCATGCGCTACGGAAGTGATTTCAACCTCCCATCCGTATGATTTGTATTTTCTCAGAATATGTTGGCCATAAATGGCTGCAGCAATTCCGCCATCGGTGTCTTCGTGACAATAAAGAGTGTAGGTTTGCCTAACCATGGCGCACCATTCCTTTGACGCAAATTAGAGAAGACCAAACATTAGGCCATAAAGGTACAAGCATCCGCTAATAAATGGATTAAAAACACCC
>CAIZES010000397.1 GCA_903932045.1 uncultured Silvanigrella sp.
ACAAACCATTAGCCTTTGCAACCTGCACGCGGATATTTGCCGGAGCACCAACATCATTATCCTGACAATCCATTCCAATCATCTGTGTGGTTACGTTCCAATTGTTGTTATCCGTATAGGTGCCAAATATTTCCATAACACCCTGCGAAGGGCCACCAGAGGAGTCGGAGGGCATAGCTGCAATATTAATTTGCATTTTAAAGGCAGAATTTGCATAACTCACAAAAATAAATGGTACGGCCGCCGCTGTTTTTACCAAAATCGAAAAATTAGCGTTATTTGTTTTTGTATAGCTAATGGCTTGCCCATTGTCGGTAACAGTACCGGTTGCGCCATCGGCAACACTTGCGAGATGAGTGTTTATTTCATCAAGAGCAGTTAATATTTGGGCGCCCATTTGTTTATTGAGGGACAAATAAAGGCGCAATAAAACCGGTTGACACGTAAATAAATTGTAACCTTGGCAAGGATTACCTGACGAAAAAGACGCTGGTTCACTTTCCTTGTTGAACTGGAAGCTAGAAGGAAAAGCCAATGACTGAGGCACCAAAGCACTATTGATGGATTTCATTTGGGTAGAAACGCCTGAAAATCCCGGACCCGCTACAACATTCGCAGGTGTGTCGGTACTTTTCTTTTTGCCGCAGCCCATGCTCAAAGTTCCGCAAACAACGCTCACAAAAATAGCCTTCCGTGCTTTCCGCATCATAATACTCCTCCCCAAAAAAGTGAGTTCCGAAAACAATGACCCATCTCTCAAACGTTCTTCAACGGTATTATGATGGCCGATGAATGATCGCTTAGTAATGGACACTTATTCAATTCGTATCTGTTTGGACTCAATCGACCGTATGACAAGCGCGAAACTGCCGCAACTCTCCTCTGTCAAAAAAATTGGGTGTGAAACTGCCAACTTTTTGAAAACACGCGTTTGCCCCAAAAATACCTTTCGAATCTTCGAAGTTTTCGATACAGGTAAAGTCCGAAAAGGAGCACAAATTATGAACATGAAACAGACAGTTTTGATACCAGCTCTCACATTGCTTTTTACCGCTTGCGGCGTTGACAACAACAAAATGAACCAAGCCCACGTTGAAACAGTATCTATTGCAGAAACACCTGTCCAAAACCAAGGCCGAGTTGGCTTCTGCTGGGCCTACGGAGAAATGGCATTTATAGAATCTCAGTACAAGGTACAAACAGGCAAAACTGTGAACCTTAGTGAAGAAGCACTGGGAATGCTTCGTATTGCACACGCTTTGCACAAAATATTTGTAACAACCCACGGAGCTGAACTCTATTCGTCACTGGCTTTCGACAAAATCCCGGAAGGTTGGAACATGCGACTCACCAGTTACGATAGAGACAGCACTGAAACTGAAGACGATCAAGATGGCCTTGATCTTGCAAAACGCTACGGAGTCTGGCCCGAAAGTGTATGGAACTTCAAAATCCCCAACGGCGCCGCCAAAACAGAATTGTTTCGCGCAATTTCGAACAGAGCACGGGCTTTGGTGAACTCGTATAACCCACAAACACTTACCGTTGAGGAGGTTATTGAAAAAGTTCTTGTTGGCACACCTGGCATTCCCTCGCGCCCTCCCATTCGTTTCAGCGTGGACGGACAAGAATTTACCCCGCAAGAATATCTCAAATTCTTGAAATTCGATCCCGATAATTTTGCTGCAGTTGAAGCTCATGGAGACCAAGACTTTGCAAAAATTGTAAACGCCACAAAACTCGCGTTGCTCCGCGGAATCAGCGTCCCAATGGGATTCCCAATCAACATTGAACGCTTGAAAGGTGACACATTTTCAGGAATCGGCTTTAACATCAAAACAGAATCCGACGTGCTCGATTTTGCGCGCGATGGAGGGCATCTTATGCTTGTGACGGACTTTGTAAACGTAGGTAGCACAGTCAATGCGCTCACGTTTCCCGAAATTCAGAAAGAATTTTTTAAGAGCGAAAACGATTTAGACTACTTTTTTGCAAAAAACAGTTGGGGCCTAGGAGCCAAAACAAACGAGGCAGGAATTCGGCTCGGAGGCTCGGAAAATGGCTATTATAAAATAGACAAAAATTATTTAATCAATGCCGCAAAGGTTGGACAATTTCCCAAACGACCCGCACTGGAGATTATTGTCCCCAACGACATCGCCCAAAATCCATTTGCCATGCCCCCACATTAACAATGAAGCTAAGGCGAGACTTGTGCTAATGAAAGCTCAATACGCACCGTTCGCGTGACAGTATCGGGAAGCGGAGAAATGCCGCTGGCTGATGCACAAGGAAAAAGGTTTTTCAAAAGACGCAGCATCCCCTGTGCGCGTGCGCATCCACTGTCCTTTTTCAACTCGCTGCCCAAGTCGACCCCCACATGAGGCAACAAGGCCTTCGGAAAATGTAGTTACAGTGACTCGAGCGGACACGGAACAAAAACTAGCTAAGGGAGCAAACGGGGTCTACTCAGGAATAGGGCATTTTCGGAATGTTTTCTTATTCATTCTCTTTTTTTTTGCAATGACGAAATAAAAGTCACATTTCTTCCTGAAATATAAAACGAAAATGTTGCGCCAGCTTGCTCTAAAAGTGCTTTACTCATGCGCAACTCCAGGTTTTCCGTATCTTCTGGAGCAACTTTAAAAGGGAGCATTTGTTGGGAAAGAGACAGATTGGATTCTTGGAATCCGGGAAATTCAGAAGTCAACAAAACGTCAATAGAGCTTTCCTTCTCGCGGAGTTCGATGCCTATTTGAACAACAACACCGGGCCGAGCTTCTTTCACAATTCCCGCTATCAACGTGGACACTGCGTGAATAAGTCGTTCACTATGCGCCCACGCTTCCGCCACTGACCCCGAACTAGCAATATTTATGGTGCAGCGTTTGTCTCCAAACATATTGCGGCAGCAAATCTTCACTTGTTCGCAGATAAAAATCAAATTTATAGATTGAGTCAGTGATGTTCCAGATTTCTTAACAAAAAAATGCAAGCCTTTAGAAATAAGAAGCGAACGCTCAATGGATTGAGACATGGCACGAAGAACTTCCTTATTTCCACCTGAAGAGTTATTCTCTCGCGAGTTTTTATCAGGGAAGTTATACTCTGTCGAACTATTTACAGAATCAATGTCCTCTTCCAACAAAGACAACGAAGCGTGTACTGCGGCTAACGGACTATTCAGATTGTGCGCCACCCGAGCCGCAAGATCGGAAGCGGCTTCCAAAGCTGATGCATGAGAAGCAAGCTCACGCTCAATATCGCTAATTCTAGCGGCCATAAGAAGAAACAGTGTTTGTATAATATTGAACGCCACAATTCCTTGTGCCCCAGGGCCCCGATAAATAGGGAGTAATATAAGCGGAGGAGCCATTAACAACAGATTGATAACCGAAAATCCAACGGCATAGCGAAAAGGCAGAACCAAAGCGCCTGCTGAAACAACTATGGAAACAAAAGCCATTGTTGGCACGACTCGATCGGGAGACATTCCCAGCCAAGGCCGCATGTGAATCACAAACATACAAGAAACTAAGAAAACACCAAGTCCCGTTCTGTGACGCCCAGTTACCATTAAGAGCACAGATAGAAGTGAACTCAATGCGATAACCAAAATATAGGGCAAAAACACACCGCGAAGCACATCTGGCCTGAAAGACCAAATAAAAAGCCAAAACACAGAGACAACAAACACAAACAAACTGCAGGCAGCTAGGCTTCGCATTCGTCGCAATGACGCAGCGTCAGTAGTTCCTTTTTGCGATATCAAAAGTTCAAGAATTGAAGAATTTCCCACACGAACCCCAAAAAGGTATCAAAAACTTTGACTCTTAAAAAAATTGACACAACAAACACAAATACAAATACAAATACAAGAATGCACACTAAACCTATTGCATGTTAGCATGTCACCATACCCTGTTCGAAAATTCGTCAATAATTTGAATGGAGTCACATTTGATGGCAAACCCTTCACCCAAAATTCTTGTCGTGGACGACGATTCCAATCTCGCCGAGGTTCTCAGCAAACTCCTACAAAGAAAGGGGTTCACTGTCCGAATTGCATATGGCGGATTCGAAGCCATAAAAGCCACAAAGGAATTCTTACCGGACATCATTCTCTCGGACATAAAAATGGCTGAAGGATCGGGCTTGGATTTGCTCGATTTCATAAAAAGCTCCTCCTCCAATCCCCCTCCATTTATTGCACTCATGACAGGCTTTACAGAAACATCCGAAAAAGAACTCCTCGAACGAGGAGCTGAAAAAGTTTTCTACAAACCCGTTCGAATTAACGAGGTCGAATCCATGGTTTTGCAGCTCACAAACACATCAGAACGCACCTAAAGCGCAGCTTTCCAAATGTCTTTTTCGGAAAGAATTTCCATATCCGAAATGACACCCGAGGACAAAAACAACAAAGCATCAGGGACAAACACAACCGGTTTCGAACTGGCTGCTGCCAATTTATTCAAATCCGAAGTATTTCCTGGAACAATTTTTATGGCAGCATAAGAACCGAAATTTGTTCGCACAGCCTTAATATTCAGTGACTCAAAATAGGACAATATCACAGCCACAGAATTTGTTGAAAACCGCAAACGGTTTACCTCTGAAACCTGCGCACGCCCTGCTTTTAGCTCTCTTTTTAAAACACGGGCACCTTCAAACAAATTCTTAACATCGCCTTCACGCGACCCTCGCAGCGGCCCAACATTTGTTGTAACAACTGTTACGACAACAAAAAACAACCACAATAGGGCAGAGAAACGATGAACTCCCCACGCATTGACGCGTTCAATGAGAGAAAAAAACTTTGGGCTCACAATTGCTAAGGAGAGCATACATCCTACGCCCAAAAACCCGTAAAGAGGAAAAACATATCGAACTCCAGTTCGATTCGACATAGAAAAAATAAAAATAATGGAAAGCGAAACTGTGAAAAACAAAACAAAACCTTTAGTTTCAGGCTTCGAAAAAAGCAAGCGAACTGCGCGCAGCCATTCCCCCCAACGTATCGAACGTATCGAACGTATCGAACGAATCAAACGAATTGCTGTCCACTTTGTATTGAGGCAATGCTTTTGGCTCTTAAGACGCCACCATTTGCGACAACTGTATATCCACCAACCCAAAACAATTGTTGAGGGCATGGAAAACCAAACTCCTGCACCCAAATAGTATCCTATATTCCGCAAACGAAGTAGCCATGACGGACCTCCACTCGCCTCCACAACAACCGATCTTCCCCAAATTTGAATTGCCCAGTACGGTTTCAGGATGCTCTCACCGTTCACTGCGATGTACTGAATTTCATATGGCACTGCCAGCAGCACTGGGGATAACAATGCCAAAAAGATGAGAAGTGCTCCAGAAAGAAAACGAGCTCGCGACATGGCAAAAAAATCTGTTGAAAAAGCAATTGCGGCAGCGCCAATCACAATAAAGAAAACGACGCCCTTCACCAAAAAACAAACGCATGTCGCCACCGCAACCAGAGACACCCAACCAAGGTGTTTCCGCATGCGCGCTCCTGCGTAGCCTCCCACAAGAGATGTGAGCAACACAAGTTGTTCGTGATTCGCACGAATGCGATAAGCGAACGCAATAATCAAAAACTGTAGAGACCATAAAAGAGATTGCGAAGTTTTCTCTGAAAAAAATTGATTAGCGCACGCGCATGACATCCACAAAGTTGCAGCTGTGTAAAAAATATTCAACGCATATAAACTTTGAAGCGCAGGAAAACCCGCAGCAGACAAAAGCAAAGCTGGAATGAGATGTCCAACAAAATGATCTTGAACGTACCCAATGAGAGCAAGATTTTGCCTCCCCATCCACTGGGGTGTCAGCCAATCCGTCCAGGGCCGTTCGTGGAGCTGTCGAACCAAAAACGTATAAAACTCGGAGTCGGGATCCGACGACTCATAGTGACTTAAAATAATCACAGAAAACGCTACAAATATGGCTATTGTCCATAATAAAACCGGATGGCTGCGCAAACGCAAAAATCTGTTCATTTATTCTGCACCTTCGAAAGACCGCTACCAAAACACAAGCAACAATAATGCAGCGAAAAGATATCAATGGAGACGCAGCACAATTTGGAAGCCTTCACTCGCATTTTTTAGCTCGAAATCAGCCTCACAGGCTTTAGCGAGATCGACCCAGGTGAGAAAACTCAGCAACCCCAAAAATGTGTTGGGGCTTACGGAAACATCGGTAGAAAGCACAGCCATGCCACGTTCAATGCGCTCATTCAACGATATTGAAGAGTCACATGCCGTTACCAAATAACTCTCGGGAATACACAATCCGTTGCACTCCCAGGTTGCCACAACCCTATTGTTCACAGACTTTGCTGAAAACACCACTCCGGTACCACGTCGGGCAAAATACGCCGAAGATCGCCATGGCCCAACTAAAAGTCGACGCAAAAGAGCTTCGTTTGCCGTAGCCTTCAAAGGCGACACAATTGCCGACTCAATGTTAATACCTTTTCTGCGCCAAGTTGTATCGAAGGCATCGGCTACATCGCGAAAGACTTGTGAAACATCCAAATGCTGAGTGGGAGACTTGGACACAAATGTTTCAATTACCGCAGAAGGTGCGTTAGCAAGATAAATTTCAAATTCATTCAAGCTATCGACAACCTCACTCCACCTACGCTTCATAAGATCTGTGGGATCGGGAGAACCTGGTTTGCGTTCGTCAGTTCTCAGTTCCCGTCCACGGACATAATTCACTTCCTGAGCGTATGCGCGAACCTGCTGAACAAAACTCTGCAACGCCAATTCTGGAGCAGGCACACTACTGCGAGGCTCGGGAGGCAAAAATTCGTTTCTCAAAAAAAGAAACCCAAAAATGGAGACTGCTCCATGCGTCTCTTTTCTCAAAAACTTATTAGCAGAAACACCAACGGCGCGTAAAACTCCCAACATACCGATAACAACAACAATTAAACCAATAACAACAGCCAGTATTTTTGTTATAGGATACGCGTTGGGCCACAAACAAAACGCCACAGTAAAACCGCCCAACG
>CAIZES010000398.1 GCA_903932045.1 uncultured Silvanigrella sp.
AAATCCGCTCCAAGCGACGTACGCGTAAAAATTGAAGATTCGGTAAGTGTTCGCTGATATCCACCTTGAACCGAAACATTAAAATACCTTCCCTGTGCTGCTGCCTCACAAGGAGAAAACAGCGATAATACGATAGAAAGCACAGCAAACACAATTATCAAAAACGGAAAAACCCGTTCCATTGTAACCTCCTTTTTGGAGTTCTATGGTCTTCAACGGAATTTTTTAGTCTCAGTTTGAGTTAAAATTTGTAGTGTTCACTATAAATTTGACGGATAGGAAAAAAATTCCTTATCGTGAGCGTGCGTATTGGGAACTCTGGCGAGAAAATGTATTCACAATCCGTGGAATTTCGTCAGTGATATCAGCCGTAGGAATCCAATTCGACTCGCGTAAGTCGGAACCTTTGTCGCCGTCGTAATATTCCACCACATTGCGAATGGCAATTTCTGTAGAACGAGCAGACACAGGAAACAAAGTCGCGTTAACACGATTGCGAAACATTCTTCCGTCCAAAAGAAACTTGTCCCATTCCGTAGCAATTGTCAGCTGCTTACGATCCGTCTGTCCCAGTACATAGGACTGCGACAAAATGCGTGCCAAATTTTGAAACGCAACTGCTGCAGGCACAGAGGTTCTCCATACATTATTATCTACTTTCTGGAGGGGCATAAATCTTTCCATGGATCTCTCCATAGATCTTTCCACAGTCCTTTCCACGGTCCGTTCCGCAGAAGCTTGCCGCGGTTGTGCAACTTGCGAACCCTGCGAACCCTGTGAACCCTGTGAACCCTGTGAACCCTGCGAACCCTGCGAACCCTGCGAACCCTGCGAACCCTGCGAACCTTGCGAACCTTGAAAACGACTTTCACTTTGCCGAGACTCTGAGCTCACTGGAGAATTCGACTTTGCGCCACTCAATGAACCCATTAAGCTTTGTGGACGAGAAATTCCGCCCGCACCAAGAGGAACGACGCAACCCGAGAGCGAAACCAGAGTTCCTAAAACAATAGCTCGACACATGTTGTATGACATGCATTTCTGAATCAGAAATGCCACTGAACATTCATTTTCACATCCAAAAAAAGAGCGCGCCATATTTGATATACCCCCCACAGAGTTTTCATCCCTGTCAGCATTTTTGCTTCTTTTTTGAGAACAGGCGATTGCTTTTTTTTCCGCAGCGTCAAAGGCTCCGACATTATTCTGACATCACTTTTCCACGAGTCACAAAACACAGGGTGCGCTACAATAATAAATGTGAAAGAAAATGAATTGTGGAGATACCCAATGCATGCCATGCACGTTACGTCTACATCACGGCTTTTTCGCACAACACTTTCAATAATTAGTTTTGGGATTATAGCACCGAACGCGCTTGCATTTGAGTCACATTCGACAGAAAATGAATGGCAGTCGGCAACAATAAACGCACTTGGGGGCGTCGGTCAGATGTCGGAAAATCAAGCTGACATTTTCTTTTCTGATCCCTCACTAGCAGCGGATCAAAAACAATCTTTTTCAATGCAGTTTGGAAGCATTAGTGGCACAGCATCACAGGGGGCTGTGAATCTCTACCAAGACGCGCAAAAGTTGTCTAAGTCCAGCAACAATGCATCAGGTGGCATATCAGAAACTCTCAATCTGTTAGACAACGTCCGTGGACTATTTGGAAAACAAATCGACGGGGCGCTTTCAATATCACTTCTTTCGGTGCGCATCAAAAATCTCAATTTTGTTCCCTACGTCAATGCCATTGTTGACGCTGGAGTCCACGTTCCAGCACTCCCACAAGCATCTGCGGTTGCCGATAGCTACGCCGGATTTGGTATTGGTTATTCGCACGGATTCGGTGGTTCAATTGGAAACAAGTCGAAAGGTGGAGGCACTCAATTCTCACTCGGCGTGAATTTGCGCCCAGGCGTGCGTGCTCGCGGAGTGTTCACTGCAGACGCTGCAACGTTGGGAGATCTTTCTTCTACTTCATCAACAGGTTCTTCTGCATCAAACGCTTCAAATTCAACAAATG
>CAIZES010000399.1 GCA_903932045.1 uncultured Silvanigrella sp.
CATCGCCGACACGAAATTTGAGTTCGGTCTATTCGAAGGCAAACTCATCCTCATTGACGAAGTGCTCACGCCCGATTCCTCGCGCTTCTGGCCGGCGGATAAATACGCGCCCGGCCGCAGCCAGCCGAGCTTCGACAAACAATTCGTCCGCGACTATCTCGAAACGCTGACGTGGGACAAAACTCCGCCCGGCCCGACGCTCCCCGCCGAAGTCGTCGCCAAAACCAGCGCGACGTATCTGGAAGCTTACGAACGGCTGACGGGGAAGAAGCTGTAAAACGATTAAACTATCAAGCCGCTGCGACCGCCAAGGTTTCAGCAGCTTTTTTGATGAATCGATTGGTTAAACACAACAAGGCAACAGACGCGAGACGAAATCTTTCGGGCAAAGCCTATTTAATTGCAAAAACATTTAAATAGGCGTCCGACGCAACTGCTTCGGTTCGCTTAAGAATCTTCGCTTTATCCCAAGATTCAAAATCTTTGGAATGTTTGGAGATAAAATCTTTTATGATGGGCAAGTTGTGGACATTCTTCTCTAGCTTGCCACCATTTGTTAACATGTCATGTTTTTCGGCAGGTGTTGCGCTTCCAAGTTTATTGTTGTCCCTAAAATAAATTGGAAGAAGGTTGCCAATCATGTCGAAATACGACATCTCGTTTTTAGATTTAGACTTATCTTTAAATTTTTGTGCCAGAAAATGTTCAATGGTGAAATCGTGACGGTCTACATCCGAAGTCGGATCATAAATCGGTGTAAATTGCCCAACTTCTAAACCCTGGTTATTAATTCTGTCAAAAATGTATAAAATCAGACTTGAACTGTCTGGGTAGGAGATCTCGGAAAACTTGGTTTTGAATTCTTCCAATGAAGCCGATTTGGCCTTCAAGGCGTTAATCAGCTTATCAGTTACGGAGAAAAAGTTTGAGGACTCCTTCGCGTATTCTTTGGAGTAATCAGCGTAAAGTTTTTCCACCACGTTGCCGACACTGTCGCAAACCGCATTGTTTATAAAGTGATAGTTTTCGAATGCCTTGAAGAGGCGGACCAAAGCTTTTGCGTGGCCTTCGCTTTCTTTCGCGCCATTGCGAATCAAGCATTCAATAGCCGCGTATGCAACTGGGCAAAACTGAACAACATTAAATTCACGCAAGCCCTGAAGAGCAGACCAAATTGCCTTATATCTGTCTGGTTTTTTTGCCACCTCGTCGAGGCCTAACTCGGCAAAATAATTCTTGGTTTCCTTCGCGTCAGCACCTTTTACAAGCCGATAAAATTTAGAGAACTCCGCCAATGCTTGAGTAAGTTTTTCGGGGTGAACTTTCTCTGCGTATCGCTTCAATTCTTTGTATAATTGAGGCTTGAGGATGTATCCGTTCTTTGAAATATAAAACTGCTTAAGCATCCGGAGAATAGTCCCATCTGAATTCGCGATAATTGTTTTCCATGCAGCATCAATTTCACAAACCTCTTTTTGGAATAAGTAGTTTTTCAACAAGTCTGAAATTTCTAAGTCTTGCCCACGCCCGTTTGTCCGCTCGAATATGGCCAGTGCCTGTTCATGACTTTTAACTTCGACCGTAAAAAAATACGCATCGTATAGAGCGTCTAAAAAATCACCCAGCTGATCCTGATTGAAACCAGAAACATGTTTTTCAAAATGTTCGTATACAGGCCGAATTCTGCTCGCCCGGCGCACTACGGAAACTTTTCCGATTTTGCTCGGAATCACCCCATCCCATTTCGGGTCGACGATATGCTCAAACACATCCCGAATTGAATCTGAAGCGATAAGCCTACAACCCAAAGATATGTTTTCTTTTGTGGGGTGGGTGAATCTGATTTTCCCTTGCGCTACCGAGGCAACGTGATGTGCTCCCAGCGATGTAGCGCGTCTTTGACAAGCAACCAAAAGAAGTATTATGGTCGTTAGCCTTTGTTGTCCATCCACGATGTGTATGATTTCATTTTTTGGCTCTTCTGTGATGAAGTTCCCAAGAAATAATGTGGTTTGCTTTTCCTCTTTCTTTTTCTTTTGGGTGTCAGTCGTTGATTGATAGCTTTTTAAATCTTCAACCAAATCGTCAGCCTCTTCGAAACCCCATTTATATGCGCGCGGATTAAGAGGAATCGCATACTTTGATTTATCACTCAAAATTGCCGCAACAGTTTTTGGAATTGGCGTCAGCATGGGGCGATTAGATCAAACGACTGATCTTGCGTCAACCGCTAGCGGGTCTTGCTAGCGTGGCTTTTCACATTGGACGGTTTCCGTTATGGTCTTCACGTGTGCGCCCTAACCAAAATCTCATTGGCAAATTTGCGTTCGCAAATGCAAACCCTCGCCTCGCCAGCCGCGGCGAAGGTGGCGCAAGGATTTTTCAAAACCGCGCCGGGTGAATATGGCGCGGGGGATCAATTCATCGGCATCCGCGTGCCGGTCTTGCGCAAGCTGGCCAAGGAATTTCGGGCGTTGCCGTTGCCCGAGGTGACGGCGTTGCTGCATTCGCCCATCCACGAGGAACGGTTGCTGG
>CAIZES010000400.1 GCA_903932045.1 uncultured Silvanigrella sp.
AAGCTGGGACCTCGTGAAATAAGCTGGGACCTCGTGAAATAAGCTGGGACCTTGTGAAATAAGTTGGGAGATTGCATGACAAACACAGTGAATCATCCATCGAAAGTTACCGTCCACTTTGTACCCGATGACATGGATGTTCAAGCTCCGGCCGGAACCCGTTTGCTAGACATTGCAACAACAAGTGGCGCAGATCTCACTTTCGGCTGCAAAAAAGGAACCTGCGGAACCTGCCGCGTTCGCATTACAGAAGGACTCAAAAACTTAAGTCCGTGCGCCCGCGAGGAACAAGATTTTCTGGCATCTTTGGGCAGCCCGAACACAGAACGTCTCGCATGCCAAGTGCGCGTTTTAGGCAACGTAAGCGTAGATTATCCTGAATAACAAGGCATGGACAAAAATATTATGAGTAAAAATATCAGCATCACACAAATGCTTTCGCAACAAGTTATTTTACTTGATGGCGGCATGGGAACACAAATTTTTGCAAAAAAACCCACAATCGACGATTACGGTGACTCACAATACGAAGGCTGCGTGGAACTTCTCAATGAAACCCGCCCCGAATGGATTCGTTCCATTCACGAAAGCTATTATCGCGCCGGCGCGCATGCCGTGGAAACAAACACATTTGGTTGCAACGAAATTGTATTGGGCGAATTTGGCATTGCGCATCGCACATTTGATTTGAATAAAATGGCGGTTGAAAACGCACGCACTGTGGCACAAAGCTTTGACACTCCAAAATTCGTGGTTGCAAGCATTGGACCCGGAAGCAAACTCCGCACTCTTGGTCACGTTTCATACGAAGAAATGTTCAAAAGCTATGTCACACAAATGCGCGGCATTATGGCTGGCGGCCCCAACGCTATTTTAATTGAGACCACTCAAGATCTCGCACAAATTAAAATTGCAGTTCGCGCAGCACGCAGCGTTTTTGCCGAAGTCAAAGCTCAACTTCCCATTTGGGTTCAGGTCACCGTCGAAGCATCAGGAACCATGCTTTTGGGTGCAGATGTTCAAGCTGCCCTTACAACAATCGAAGCTCTTGGCGTTGATGTTATTGGCATGAACTGTGCCACGGGCCCAACCGAAATGCGTCCCCATCTCACACATTTGTGCGAAAATTCATCCACGCTTGTCAGCTGCCAACCCAACGCTGGACTACCACAAAACCTCAACGGGCAAACAGTATATCCGCTGAATCCCAAACAATTTTCAGAACATGTTGTTAACTTATGCGCTCCACTGGGAGTGAATATTTTGGGAGGATGTTGCGGCACCACACCTGCACACATCAACGAGCTCTCCAAACACATTTCCCACATGACACCGCGCAAGCCTGCACTTTGTTCGGAGCGTTTTGTTTCTAGCCTTTACTCGGCCGTTTCACTCACCCAAGAACCACGCCCCTTATTTGTAGGCGAACGCACAAATGCCAACGGCTCCAAGCTTTTTAAAGACAAACTGAAGGCCGAAGATTTGGACGGCATGGTAGAGGTCGCCAAAACGCAGCTCAAAGAAGGCGCTCATGTTTTAGATGTGTCCGTAGCGTGTGTATCACGCAACGAAACTGCAGACATGGAAAAATTTATTACAAAACTCGCGACGCAAGTAAACATCCCACTCATGATTGATTCCACAGAAATTCCGGTGATGGAAAAAGCGCTTCAGTGCGCACCTGGAAAATGTATTGTGAACTCCATCAATTTTGAGGACGGCGAAGAAAAAGCTCGCAAGATATTAGCTTTGTGCAAAACATATGGAGCAAGCGTTGTTGCACTCACAATTGACGAGCAGGGGATGGCAAAAACCGCTTCCGAAAAAGTGCGCATTGCCAAACGTCTTGTTCATTTAGCCACCACAGAGTTTGCAATGCACCCTGGAGATATCATCATCGACCCCCTCACATTTACCCTGGGAAGCGGCGATGCTGAGTGGCGCAATTCGGCAAAAGAAACCCTAGAAGCAATTGCAGTTATCAAACATGAAATTCCAGGCGTGCTCACATTGCTGGGCCTCTCCAATGTCAGCTTTGGACTCGCTCCCAGGGCGCGACAAATTCTGAATTCCCTCATGCTTTATCACGCCGTTAAGCAAGGACTCGATCTTGCTATTTTGAATGCCTCAAAAATTCTACCCCTTGGAAAAATTCCTCCGGAACAACGTGAATTTTTCGAAGCTTTGCTTTTCAACAATCGAGAAAAGTATCAAGACCCCCTCAAATCCATTCTAGAATTCGTTGCCAATACAACAAAATCAAATGCAGAAAATCCAACAGACATCGTGAGCATGACAGTCCCCGTTCAGCTCTCTTTGGAAAACCAACTCAAACAAGACATTGTCGATGGCGAAAAAATTGCCATTATTGAACACACGCATCAGACTCTTAAAAAACACAGTGCTCTTCATATTATCAACAATATTCTCTTAGAAGGTATGAAAATTGTAGGTGAACGCTTTGGTAAAGGCGAAATGCAACTTCCCTTTGTTTTGGAAAGCGCCGAAACCATGAAAACCGCAATCAAAATCTTAGAGCCACACCTAGAAAAAAATGCCACATTCACAAAAGGAAAAATTGTATTAGCAACGGTCAAGGGAGATGTGCACGACATTGGAAAAAATCTTGTTGACATCATTCTTTCCAACAACGGCTTTGATGTTATTAACCTGGGAATCAAACAGCCCGTTGAGCACATTCTAGAAATTTGTGAAACCGAGCGCCCACAGGCCATAGGTCTTTCCGGACTTTTGGTAAAATCCACCGTCATTATGAAAGAAAACCTCGATGAAATGCGGGCGCGCGGATTTTCCACTCCCGTGCTTTTAGGAGGAGCCGCCCTCACTCGCGAGTTTGTTGAAACCGAGTGCCGCGCCGTCTATTCGGGTCCTGTTTATTATGCCGAAGACGCCTTCGAAGGCCTTCGCATTATGGATGCTATTTGCTCTGGAAAAATTCCCAATACAAATTTTTCAACATCCCTGGCCTCTCTTGAAGCACCAACCGCCACCGCGACTAACACTACAGCTAACACTACAGCTAACACTACAGCTAACACTACAGCTAACACTACAGCTACACCAACATCCGAAACACCCGCATCGGAAATTGTCATCGTTCGCAAGGGAAACAAAGGCACTCCACTCAACAGCAACAACCAAAGTGCATGGATAAAACACTCACAAGATGCCCCAACACCTCCTTTTTGGGGCACTCGTATTTTTCGTGACAATATTTCTTCCATATTTGAATATCTCGACGAATTTGCTCTTATTCGCAGCCGTTGGGGTTTCTCACAAGGAACAAAAAGCGATACGGAATTTAATGCGCAGCTCAAGGAAAAAGCCATTCCTTTGTTAGCATCGCTGAAGCGTCGCGTTATTGCCGAAAGCCTTTTTGCACCTGCAGCCATTTGCGGATATTTTCCTGCGTGCAGCGGAGGCGAAGGCCACGAAATTCTTGTTTACGATCCCCAAACAAAACCAAATTCCCGTCCAGACGATCGCAAAGTTATCGCCCGTTTTTCACTCCCACGGCAACCACAAGGCCACCGTCTTTGTATTGCCGATTTTTTACGTCACGAATCAATGGGACAGTTGGATGTTTTGGGAGTGCAAATTGTAACAATGGGAGCTGCGGCTTCGGAAGAGGCACTCAAACACTACGCCAACAACCAATTCTCCGACTACTATTACTTGCATGGTCTTTCCACGGAACTTGCCGAAGCATACGCCGAATTTATGCACTACCGAATGCGCGTCGATTTAGGGATTGCCTCGCGCGATGCTGAAAATAAAAGACAACTTTTTAGTCAGGGATATCAGGGCAGCCGTTATTCATTTGGATACCCGGCGTGCCCCAACATGGAAGCCAACGAAACTCTTCTCAATTTATTAGAAGCTCACCGCATTGGCATTCAGCTATCGGAATCCTTTCAAATGATACCTGAACAAAGCACGTCGGCACTGATTTTATGGCATCCTCAAGCACGTTATTTTTCGGTGTAGCGGCAGTTAACATTGGCCGCTGCCAATGCACCAGCCAATATGCCAACCAAAATTTCAACATGCTTCGCATCTTCTGCATCAAACCGTTTCAAAATTGGGCTATCGAGGTCAAGCACTCCAAAAAGATCGCCGTTGACAACAAGAGGCACAACAAGTTCCGAGCGACTGTCGCTATCACACGCAATGTGCCCATCAAAAGCATTCACATCAGGCACAACCATGGTTGTCCTATTTTGTGCAGCCGTCCCACAAACCCCCTTCCCCATTCGAATACGCGTGCATGCTAATTTGCCCTGAAACGGCCCCAGAACCAGAACATTATCCTTCAACAAGTAGAAACCAGCCCAATTCAAATGAGGAAGTCCATGGAACAACAACGCAGAGGCATTGGCCAAGTTTGCAAGCCAATCCTGTTCTGCCAAGACTAAGGCTCTCAAAGCCTCGGCCAATGAACCATACAACGCAGTTTTACTCGATGAGTCCAAGTCAAATTGAAACGACACACAGACCTCCAAAACGCACTCTGCCAAAAGTTCCATTAACCACGAACAAGCAGGGAGAGCCAATCGGAAAAAACTCATTGACCCTGAGGCATTCCTGTGAAATGTCAGAGCCGAACGAATTCCCGTTCTTTTCTGTAGAAAGCGAAATCCCCCTCGTGAATCACGAAATTGAAAATCCCACCGCCGAAATTGGCGTCCTTGAGACGTTTGCAAATCTCCCAACAGCCCTTGCTAGCACACTCGAAAAACAAGGCATAACAATTCCAACTGAAATTCAGGCGCGAGCCATTCCCGCAGCTCTTGCAGGACGTTCGCTTTTGGCGCAATCGCACACGGGGTCGGGAAAAACACTGGCATTCGGAATTCCTCTTGCTTTGCTTCTTAAAGAGCGCAAACACCGCGGCAATGTGGGCGCACTGGTTCTCACTCCTACGCGCGAGCTCGCCACGCAGGTTTCACGCGTATTTGAAACCACGCTCTCAGCGCTTCACCTCCGCACGCTGCCCATCACAGGCGGCGCAAGCTATGGCAAGCAAAAAGGTGCTCTTAAAGCGGGTGTAGACATTGTTGTTGGCACCCCCGGCCGCATCGTCGATCTTATCAATCAGCAAGTTCTCCTTCTTGAGGACGTACAAATTTTGGTTCTGGACGAAGTCGACCAAATGTTGGACCAAGGCTTTGCCGATGACCTCGAAAAAATTCGCGAACAAATTGGGCAAACAAAACAGACGCTGTTTTTCTCGGCAACATTAAATAAAGATATTCGCAAGCTGGCACGCGGTATTCTTAAAGATCCTATTGAAATTACCACCAACAGCAAAGAGGCCCAGTCGCCCTCAACCATTAGCCACTCCTATCTGGAAGTTCGCAATGGAGCCGAGCAACGCGCGCTAGTAAACGCACTTATGTATCATAATCCAGAACAAGCTCTTATTTTTTGCAAAACAAAACAAGAGTGCGCCGAACTCACCGATTCCTTGCTCAAGCGCGGCTTTCATGCCGAAGCTTTGCACGGCGATCTGTCGCAACAAGATCGCAATGCGGCCCTCGATCGGTTCCGTTCGCGCCGTCTTCAATATCTCATTGCAACCAACGTTGCGGCACGTGGAATAGATCTTCAAGAACTCCCCTTGGTTGTAAACTTTAACGTTCCATATGACGTGGAAAGTTACACCCACCGTGTGGGTCGTACCGGACGCAATGGAAAGCCTGGCATGGCCTGGACAATTGTGACGCCCCAATCGCGCCGAAATTTTGAATTTATTATGAGACATATGCATCTGCGACCCGATCTTGTTGCGGTACCAAATGCTTCCGAAATTTTGCACAAGGCTGCGGAAAATCACATTACCAACTTGCAGGCACCACGCACAATTCCTGCAAATCGCACAGCCGAAAAAGCCGCGCTACGTGCACTTGAAAAACTTTCGGCCGAACAGAAAGAAACTCTTCTCCTGGAGTCTCTTGTTCGCCAACTTGAGCGCATGGAAACATATTATAGTGACGAAATTGTGGTGACACGTCCGTTAGTTGATCTCGATTTTGTGCCCGGAAAGAAAACGTTCTCCGACAGGCGTGGCAGCGGCGATCGTGGTGACCGTGGCGGACGCGACAGTCGTGGCGCTCGCGACGACCGTGGTCCTCGCACGGATCGGGCAGCACCTCGCACGGATCGGGCAGCACCTCGCACCGATCGGGCAGCACCTCGCACCGATCGGGCAGCACCTCGCACCGAACAAAAGAAACCTTTCAAGCCTTTCAAAAAGCGCCAAGACTAACTCTATTGCCGATCAACGCAAAAAAGTGCCGCTCATATCTTTTATAGTATGAACGGCACTTTTGTATGACACACACATTTCAATGCAACAGAACGACATCTCAATAAAACGCAACTCTTGAGCAAAACCGGTAACCTTAGCCAATAATTTCTAAGCGGCTCTTAGAAACCAGGTAAGGATATTCCGTAAGGAAGACCTTAATACGAGCCCAAATCAGATCGTATTCAGCCGAAGTAATGGCCTGATCGTCCAAACGTTTGCGTAGCTGCTTAACGTAACCCGAAAGAATTTCGTCGTCACGATAATTAAACATACGCAACAACTCACCAACATCTTCTCCGCGAACATCATCAATGCGTTCTATCGTGCCATTTTCACCAACACGAACATTGAGTTCATTCACTGCACCGAACAAGTTGTGATTATTCCCAAGAGCCTCCTGATAAGCACCAACAAGGAAAAATCCAACATAATAGGGTTTATTGGATTGAGGAACGTGAAGTTCCAAAGACTGTTTCACATCATGTTTATCAACAAATTTACCCAAACATCCGTCGGAGTCGCACGTGATATCCATTATCACGCCGGTTCGAGTTGTTTTTTCATTCAAGCGAGTAATAGGCATAACAGGAAACAACTGCTGAATACCCCAAAAATCGGGAATGGACTGAAAAATAGAAAAATTCGCAAGGTACTTACTGGTGCGGGTTTTAGCCAAATCCTCAAACTCTTCCAGATGAACACCGGAAACCGCATGATAATAAAGTGCCTTCGAACAAATTTCGTCGAAAATCACCTCACTCCGCGCACGATCTTCAAGCTCTAGAAAACCTAAATTAAATAAGGTAAAAAGCTCTTCACGATATTCAAGCGCATCATGGTAGTATTCAACATAATTCTTGCCATTGATTGACTTACAAACATTAAGCAAGTCAACCAGTATTTTGTGGCTACTCTCAGAAAGCACAACTTCGCTGATTTCGCCCCCCATTTTTTCGACTTCACGCACATCTGTAATGAGCAACGAGTGGAACGCAGCCACAAACCGACCGCTTTCGCTAACAATGGTAGGGCACTTCACGTTTTCGGACTTACACACTTCTTGAATAATGTAGACAACGTCATTGGCAAATTCTTGAAGAGTATAGTTTGCCGACACATAAAAACTGGTTTTAGACCCGTCGTAGTCCACACCAATTCCGCCGCCAATATTTAGAATTTTGAGATTGAATCCGCTTCTGCAAATTTTCGCATAAACGCGCGAGGCCTCTTTCATGGCGTTCTTAACGCGCTTGATTTCGGTAATTTGAGAACCTATGTGATAGTGAACCATCACAAGGTGCTCCTTTAGGCCTGCCTCCTCAATGAGGTACAAGGCTTCGGTCATTTCCACAGTGGACAAACCGAATTTACTCTCGGCACCGCCCGATTTTTCCCACAAGCCGGAACCCTTGGCATAAAGCTTAGCGCGCAAGCCAATATCCACGCAAAATCCAACTGTTTTTGCATATTCAATGATGTACTTGAGCTCGTCTGTGCCTTCAATCACCAAAATAATATTCTTACCCATTTTTTTGGCGTCAAACGCCAACTCAATAAGATGAGAATCCTTGAAGCCATTGCAAATAAGAAGGGCCTCGGGATGAAGTTCGTAATGCAATGCGGCAAAAAGCTCAGTTTTGGTACCAACTTCTAATCCGTAAGCATGCTTATGACCACAACGCACGATTTCTTCAATAAATTCTTTGCGCTGATTCACTTTGAACGGAAAAACACATCGAAGATTGCCCTCGTATTTGGTTTCTTCCATGGCATTTTGAAAAGCCTTGTGCAGACGATTTAGCTGCGTTTCCAAAATTTGAGGGAACCGAAACAAAATGGGAGTCTGAATTTTACGGCGAGTGGCCGTGTTCATCAGTTCACCCAAATCCAACGAGGCACGCTCGTCGCCGAATGGGTAAACACAGACGTTTCCGGCAGCATTAATGCCAAAATATCCGTTGCCCCAAGCATCAATTCCGAAAACCTGACGAGAAATCTGCAGAGTGGAATCGTTCATTCAATCAGTCCTCACTATAGGTAACTCGGCGTATTAACGGAACTGTACCCCATGTCAAGAAGACTCTCGAAGAATTTTTTTCCCACAGACAAAGACGACAACGGAGTATCATAAAAATGGCGCAGGACGATTGTGCCGAACAGTGCAAAAACATCCAAATTAAGGAGAAAATATTGTGAACTTTTGGAAGAATGAAAGATACAAGTCTTTTGAAAATATCACACGAACAGGCGATCCCATACGTGGCGAAACCTTTCAAAATTTTCCCTGGCACCTTGCAAGCGCTAACATCCATGATCCGCAACAGGACCCCTGGGAACTTTCCATTCACTGCATAAGTGTCGTCCCGGCCAAGATTGGCAATGAGGTCACCGCAACCCTTGAAGCCTCGGCCCGATGCAAACTCAGCAATGAACGACTCAAAGCATTGGGCTACTCACCAGAGCGTTTGGAATGGCTAGGACTGGACCCCCACGAAATCCTCTCGGAAAGAGTCAGCGCGGAGGTAAAGCTCAAGCTCGAACAACTTGAGCTTGTTGCAAAAGGAAATCTCAAAAAATTTGAAGCTTACATCACAAAAAACTACAATGAAAACAGAAAATCTGAAATGATTCGCAATCGAATCGATTCATCCCGGTTTTCGCGATTTGAAACAAACAATAGCAGCAATTTTGACTCTCAAGAATAATGAAGCCATGCCTTCAGCTCAAGCACAAAACAAGAAAGGAATCCACTCATGCCATTGCTTGCACACTCGGGAGATAAAATCACAACTCTGGTTGACGCCACATCAGACTTCGACGGCAAAAAAATTATCAAGGGTTCAACAGGAATTGTTTCCGAAGTAACGTTCGACCCCGAACGATACATTGTTGAATTCTACGCGTCGGGTCAAAGCCCGCTCACCGGAGGAATTCCACTTTGCAAAATTAGCTTCAAACGTGAACAAATAGAAAAATACAAGCCCACAACTCGTTCGTTGTAAGCTGCACAACCCATTTAACCATAGCAACAAGCGGATGTTTCATGAACACTCTTTGTGCATTTTTACTATTTTCGCTTCTTTGGATTATTCCCGCATTAGCGTCATTGCCGCTTGCATTTTGCCTGATAGATTCGTTTTGCTCTTCCCGCAATTATTCAATCCGAAAAACTCAACGTTTGTTTTTGGGGCATGCACTTTCAATTCCTTTGGGAACAATATTTTTCCTTTTGTATTTTTCTCTATTTGGAAGAATGATTCCAAACTACATGATCACAACTCTTGTCAGCATTGCTGCAATTGCAGTATCTGCAGGAGCTGCTGCGCTAAAGTTGCAAACAAAAGAGCACTTCGCTACGCAACAGGATTTTATGGTGCGACAACATTCCTTAACGGAGCACAATTCATTAGCTCAGCAGAATTTTCCGAATTTTCCGAATTTTCCGTTATTTTCGAAGCGTATATTGGATTTTGCTGTGCGCATAACACCATTGCTCATAGTGATTGCAATAACCTGTCTCTTTTGGATTCCACGTTGGTTATTTTCGGACATTCACTATGATCCCGGGCACTACGGCGGCGAAAAACTTTTCAACCTCAGCTTGCAACAGAGCTTTTCGTACGGACACTCCTATCCTCCGGAAAGTCTTTGGCTCGCAGGAGAAAGCGAAGCCTACTACATTTTACCTCGAATATTACCGGGTTTGGCGACTTCCTTTTCAATTCATTTCTTTGGAATGTCGTCGCAAATTGCAGGCATATTTTTTCATCTTTCCGATGCATTCTACAATTCTCTCGCAATAGCCACTCTTGGCGCAGTTGCCTATTTATTACTCGCATCAAGAAACAGCCGTGGCATTTTGAACACAACAATAGCCTGCACTATTGCTACATTCCCCTTCCTAGCAATTCCAGCGCGAGCCCTCATCCAAACCGTTCACGGGCAAATAGAACTGTGGTCTCTTTCTCGCATCATTCCCTTCACAATTAACGAATATCCGTTTTGGAACTATGTTTGGGCAGACAACCACGCACATAACAACGCAGCATTCCTTGACGTCTTTGTTACTTTTCTTTTTCTTTTCATAGTCTCCTTTGGAGAAAAACTTTCAAAAAAACAGAAAATAGCAACCGCATTTGTAACAGGGGCATCGGCTGCAGCTTTGTACATGTCGCAATCGGGAAGCGCTTTTATTGTGGTTATAGTTTTCACTATTCCAGCAATACTCATTGCAACCTATCACTGTGAGAAAAAAACATTTTCGAATTTCTTAACAACGCCAGTCTTAACTGTTTGCTTTGCTGCAATTTTCTCAATGCCAGATCTTGTAACCCGTTCTCAACCCAAAGTATTATGGCACTGGGTTCCAAAAAATTTGGCTACAAACCTTGCCGACTTTTTCAATGTCTACCTTTCGCTCAATTTGCTCTTTATTGCTTTTATTACTTTCACGATTCAACAAAAAACATCACAAAAAAGTTTTCATTGGAAAAGAATTATCTCAAAGTCAAATGCCATGATTCTGCTCATTTTGCCTATTTTATTCGCTCTCATGCTTACACTGGGATATCCGGTTGTGGGAGTCGCAGCAGTGTTTTTGGGAACCGGATTTATGGCAACATCTTTCTTCAATAAAAAAGATCGCTATTTCTCATTTTCCATTTTGTCTGGTTTTGCGCTCATGCTAGCATTCCCAGAAGTCATTGCGGCAAATTTCAACATGGGACCCGAATACATCCGATTCAACACCACCTTCAAATTTCTTTACACTTCATTTTTTACACTTCCACTTGCACTCACCTTTATTTTCACAATCCCCAAATCTATCATCCCAAAGAACGTCACTCGTTTTACAAAAAACTCGAATTCGTTCGGTTCTATTAACAACAATTCTGCTACCACCGCAGCAACTGCCGCCATAATAATTATTATAGGTACTTTTGCAACGGTACAAATGGCAACGCTTCGCAATCGCATTGCGGCAGCAAATCATGCCTCCGACCCAACGGGTTTGGCTTTCTTTCAAAAACAGCACCCAACAGACGCAGCCATTGTTCTGTTCCTGAACACACTTCCTGGGCAAGTTGTACTTATTGAAGAATGCGGTATGCCACCTAAAGCAACCGCGTACACGTTTGCTGGACGTATTTCGGGATACAGTGGACGCACATCGGTTTGTGGGTGGGGAATGCATTCTTTTTTACATCACGAAATTTTCCGAAATTCCCCTCGAACTGGGCAACACGTGTGGCCATATCTTGTTGACATCGAAGCAAACGCACAAAACCTCTATGCTGTTGGACCTATGTCAAATCAAGAAAAAATTATCCAGGCGCGCTTTGCATCACAAAAATTGCGAGACGAAAACGTCACTCACATTGTTTTTGGCGAATACGAAAAAGCGCAACACCCCTTGGCAACATTGGAAGCCATAGCAACGGCAGCGCAAGGCACAATAGTTTATAAAAATAACTTTTCTGGCGTCATTCAAATTTCTAAAACACCCAATTCCGAATAATTACAAACAACAACGCAGGACCCATGATCAAATTAAGAATTATTGACAAAAAAAGTGCGACAATTCAACTTGATAACCTCACAATTAACCTTGTGCGCCCTAGGCAATTCTCAAGCAAAAGCACAGGACTTCTCAACCACTTTTCTTTGCCAGCCAACGAAGGAATACTTTTTACCCGCACACGCCTTTTTCACACTTTCGGGATGCGCTTCCCCATTCTTATGCTCGGCTTTTCAAAATCCGGAAACCCAATTTTTCCAGCACGGTATGCACAACCCAACGCATTCATACGTATGCCGTTCAAATGCCACTCCGTCGCCGAAATCTCGGTTGAGCACCAGAGCGCCATGGCATTGACTCCCGATGCTGTCCTGCACTCGGGTTCTGGCGCAACTTCCTTTATATTGGATGCTGTGCACGCTCAATCCCAGAGGAAGAAACATGAAAAACATTTTGAGAAAATATATTGTTGCCGCTTCGGCATTCGCTGCATTTCCGGTGGCTCATGCTGTTGAATGGCAACCCTATCCATCAAGTCAGGTGAATCATCTCGTAAACCCGCGTCCCGCAGGTATGGGCGAAGCATTTACTGCTGTCGCCGACGATCAAAATGCTCTTTATTATAACCCAGCAGGCCTAGCAAAATTAGGCTCATGGGGCTACGATTATATTGAAGTTCTTTCGCCACTTTTGGTAGGAACAAATTACGACTATCACGCAGTCAACGACTTCCAAGACATGATGAATCTGAACTTATCAAACCTCACAACCGACCCAGCAACGTTCAGCAACTTTAGAAAAGTTCTGTCGAAACTCAGAAACAATCCCTACTACGCACGAGTGGGCATCAATCCATTCTTTATCAAAAAGAATTTTGGACTTGGCGTCTACTTAAATAACGAACTCACGCTTTCGGTTCATGACGGAAACACTCTCGCCCGAATTGAAGACGTGCTCGATGCCGACACTCGTGTTGGTTATGCTCACAGTTTTATGGGAGAGAAACTCGCAGTTGGTGCAACGGCTGGTTATCGTTTGCGAGGTAACGTAGATTTCAATGTTCGAATAGACGAAATTAGCAAATACACTGGAGGCAATAACCAAGACATTCTCAAGCAAAAACTGAAAACCGGTTTTGCAATGCCCGTTGATTTTGGCGTGATGTTTACGCCCATCGAAACATGGTCGCCAACAGTTGCAATGGCCATCCAAAACGTGGGAGACGCCAAGTTCTACCTTCCTTCTTATACGCAAAAATTCTCAAACACCAAGCCGGACGCACTTCAACAGGCCGTTAATTTAGGTCTCTCTCTCACGCCGCGTTTTGGAAAAAAACTTTTTGTGCGAGGTGCCATGGATTTTCGTGACGTCAACCTTCCCAAACCCGCATCGGAAAAATTCCGCCTTGGATTTGAAGGCGGGCTCGAACGCCTCGTCACTTTACAAGCAGGTCTGGCGAACAGCGCCCCCTCGTTTGGTGCAGAAATTAAGCTCTATATCTTGAATTTGCGCTACGCCACCTACGTTGAAGAACGGGGCTATGCCTCTGGCCAAAAACCGGAACGTCGACACATGATCAACGCACGAATTGTGCTGTGAGGAGAAACAATATGAAAATCATCACCAGCTCAATTGCAATTGCAGCTTTTTCCGCATCCGTTTTATCGTTCGCACAAGGAACAAGCGAAGCCACATCGACAACACCAGCCGCCGCTGCTGCAACCACTGCTCCAGCCTCTGCCGCCGCTGCTCCAGCTCCGGAAACACCGCAAGCGACTCCAACAGCTGTACCCGCACCAGAAGCAACCCCAACACAGCAAGCAACGCCAACACCGCAAGCAACACCAACTGCTGCACCCGTCGTACCAGAAGCAACACCAACCGCAACACCAACCGCAGCACCCACGCCAACAACAGAAACAGGCAAACCCTCGGAAACACAAAAGCCGGAAACGGACCTGGAAAAAATGAAGGCCGGCGGAACAAAAAAAGACTCTCGCGATTATCATTTAGAAACACCGGACGTCCTTGATGATTTGTTAGCTATTCGCCTTGGATTTGGTCTGGGTACAGGCACAAAAGAATTCAGCCCCGACCACATGGGATTCTCACTTGAAGCAAACTATACGGTTCACAACAACGTATTCGCAGCACTTCTCTACACTTCAATATCTGGAGTGAAAAGCATTGACGATCAAAGCTATGTTGCTCAAACTTACTTAATTGGCGGAGGCGTCGAACAAAAATTCAAAGAAAAAATGCGTTTCCGTGAATCCGGCTACATTGGTATCTCACACTTGCACGCCTGGGACCTCGTTTTCTTCGGCACCACAAAATCGACTTATGGATTCACACCCGCAGCAAACTTCTCATTCGATTATCAAGTTTGGGAAAAGAGCTTTGTAACAACAGGCCTAGGCATGCAACTTGGAAAAGCCGCGTGGTACGACATTCAATTCGGTGTTGCTGCATATTTCTAATACCGCCAATACTAAGCATTATTCCTTCACTCTCTGACGCAAAACTTCATAGGCAATAGCGGTGAAAGCCTGAGCCACGTTCAGTGAGTTCACATGTCCGTGCATGGGGAGTTTAATGTTGGTGTGCGGAGCCTTCATCCACATTTCAGTGAGTCCTTCCTTTTCGGCCCCCACAGCCAACGCAACAGCCCCTTCAAAATGGGCCTCCCAATGCACAATTTGTGCCGCTGGCGTTGCCGAAAACACTGCGATCCCCTTTTCCGCTAGCCACGCCTTTGCTTCGACAGATGAGGTTTCCACAACCGAAACCGAAAAAATAGACCCCTTGCTGGCACGCACAACATTTGGATTCCACGCATCCGTGCGTCCATCACAAACAAGCACACAAGCAGCACCAACGGCATCGGCGGAACGCAAAATAGCTCCCAAATTGCCCGGTTTTTCAACACCCTCAACAACCACTAAAAAAGGATTTGTGGGCAGTTTAATATCATGCAAAGACGTAGCAGGAATTTCGGCCACCCCCAACCACGCATCGGGGTGTTCACGATACGCCATTTTTGCCAACACAGACGCGCTCACACCAACGCATTCCACACCCGTCAATTCAATTTTGCTCAAAAGCAATCTCTCTTCACTTTTGATAAGGTCTTCGCAAACAAAAAGCGTGCGAAGACGCATCCCAGCCTCCCATGCCAGTGATAACTCGTGAAATCCCTCAACCAACATGAGACATTGGTCCCTTCTGGCGCGGCGATCGTGCAGCGCAGCCGCAGCTTTCACCCGAGGATTTTGAACACTGGATATCATAAGGCGCATACAAATTCTCCCAAAGTCATAAACAAAAATTTCTTTGCCGCCATTTTTGCGACCCAAAAGTTGGGGACACTCACCTTCTGTGTTATCAAAGCCCATGCGGTCTGCAAAGTCTACAACGTCAATAACGCACTTTGCTTTCGTTTTGCCGCAACTTTTCTGACCCTCTCTTTTTGAGGCAACACCCAAAGGATACTTCGCTGTTCATGAATACGGAATTTTTAGTTGAAACCAGCGAGAATTTGCTCCGACTTGATCTTTTTCTTGCAAAGCGATTCCCAGATATTTCCAGAGCCGAATGGAAACGCCGCATTCAAAATAACGAAGTCCTTGTGAATCAGAAGCGATGCAATAAAAGCGATTCTGTATGCGAAGGACAAATCATCAAAATTCTTTGCCCAAACAGCCTAATTCCAAATAGCATTCAACCCAACCCAACACTCAATATTCAAGTCCTCTTTCAAGACGCCCACATTATTGCAGTTAACAAATCCCCAAACACTCCGTCGCATCCTCTCCAACTTTCGGAAACCAACACCACAGCAAACGGAATTGCAGCAATTGCGCCCGAATTTGCGCACATCGGCACCAATGCCCGCGAAGGTGGATTGGTACACAGGTTAGACAACCAAACATCGGGCGTGCTTATTGCCGCAAAAACATCTGAAGCTTATGAAAAACTCCGAACAGAAATATCCGACGCAAACTCAATAAAGGAATATTTAGCCATTGTTATTGGTGAAGTTCCGTCACCTTTTGACGTTCATTTCCCAATTTCACACCACAGCACCGTCCCTAAAAAAATGGTTGCAGTGGGAAGTGATTCTGACGATTCTCTTCAAAAATCACACAGAGGCACACCAAGAGAAGCTCATTCACGCGTCACAATTATGGAAAAGTTTCCAAATCACACGCTCGTTTCAGTCAAAATCTCCCAAGGGCAACGTCACCAAATCAGAGTTCATTTGGCTGCAGCCGGCTTTCCCATTTGTGCAGATACCCTGTACCAAAGCGCATCAAACCGTGTTCAAGATCAATCAAAAATGGAACGCCACGCTCTCCATTCCTTCCATACAACGTTCAAACACCCTATCACAGGCGAACAACTGTCCATTCAAGCTCCGCTGCCGGCCGATTTTGTCGCATCCCTTCAGCACTTACGGTTGCTGCAACACCTTCCGTCTCCATAGCGATTGCTGTCGCAGCAACACTTTTATTCTCTTTAGGCACACAGCAGACAACCAGCTAGACAGACACTCTCTCTGAGGCTAGGATGCGCCCCTCGACTGCTATCGAGCTACCTCAACATTTCGCAGCCCTAGCAGGGGTGCAGTTATTGAAACAAGGAATATCTCAATGTTGGATACACACGAAAAAAAAGTCAGCTACATTATTGGTCTCGACATCGGTCAGAATCTTGCTTCGCAGGGCGTTACCATCACTGCTGAAGCTTTTGCTGCAGGTGTTATGGACGCTATTTCCGGCGCAAAACCCCGTCTTTCGCAAGAAGAAGCGCAAGAAGTTATGAAAAAGTTCCAAGAAGAACTCGGAGACGAAGAAGAAGAAGGTGGATGCGGCGAAGGCGGATGCGGAAGCTGCGGTAGCGGTTGTGGCGACAAAAGCAACGCCACCAGCCCCGAAGACAATCTCAAACTCGGCCAGGCGTTTCTGGAAAGCAACAGCAAAAAGGAAGGCGTTGTCACTCTCCCAAGTGGACTTCAGTACAAAGAACTCAAAGCAGGCACAGGCAAAAAACCCAGGCTCAGCGACAAAGTCACAACCCACTATCACGGCACGCTCATTAACGGCAAAGTGTTCGATAGCTCCTACACCCGCAACGACCCCGCAACATTTCCTGTGAACGGCGTTATTGCTGGCTGGACGGAAGCTCTGCAAATGATGAACGAAGGCTCGCAATGGGAACTTTATATCCCGTCCAATCTCGCATACGGCACGCGCGGCGCCGGGCGCGACATTGGCCCCAACGAAGCTCTTGTTTTCAAAGTTGAACTTCTGCGCGTGCACTAAACAAGTTTTAAATGCGTTGCAAATTTCGAAAAGTGGCTACAAAAACGAACTCATGATCGCAACGCTGCAGAAAAACGAAGCTCATTTTTTTTGGAAGAGCAGAAAGCAATGCTCGCCTGCAATTTTTCTTGAATCAAAAGAATACGATTAAAAAAAGGCTAAAGTCACGAAGTTCAGCAACATTTTTATCGCTCGTAATCTTTATTCTGTTCCAAGTCGTTTTATTGAGCAAGTCGTGAGTGTTCGCCAATATGAACAGCACATAAAAGTTTCTATCTCATTCACCAAACAAGCCCGGAAGCCCCTAAATTTATCTATGGGGTAAGGGCGTCTAGACACGATGAGTACGCGCCCAGCGCACGCAAGCGGTGGAAATGTGCTGTGGCTCCGCTGCTGGTGAGCATCGCGCTAGCG
>CAIZES010000401.1 GCA_903932045.1 uncultured Silvanigrella sp.
CCTGCGGTGGCCGAGAGCTATGCTGTATCTTTGGCAACATTTACGTCACGAGAAACCACGGAAACAGAACTTTCGTGTTTGATAAAGAAATATGAAAATCGAAAGACCCCTTTGCCCGGAGATGTGGTTTTGCAAATGAAAACTCTTTTCAAATATACATATAATCAAGAATACAATTCAGGTTCTGCCCATTGTCCCTCCACAAAATTAACGTCAACTGCTATTTTGCAGGCACCAGCAAATGGCGATAAAACTCGCGATAATGCGCTTCAGGCGTCTCGGCATGCACACGATGTTATGGGTCCTGAGCGAACTAAAATTGAAGCGTTGATTAGCGATGTTGTTGCACGCAATGGCGCAACCATCATGCAACAATTAGTGAGTCTTCGCGAAAATATCGTTACTGTTTTTGAGCAAGATGGGGCCGCACAATGAATAATTTGGGTTAAGGAATTTCCAAAGGGGTTCCACATAAACTACCTTAGCCCGCTGAGCCGGCGACGGTCAATTTTTCGCAGCCCGAAAACTCCCATGCAGCACGCTGGAGCAATTGGCGGCGCTCGTGGTGAAACACCAATAGCCGTTAATGTCGCGACAATCGCCAGCGAGTCACAAACAACTTCTACTAAACTCATATGCGCGTGGCACTTTGGGCACTCCAAAACATCAACACCAAACGTGCGCTTTAATAGCACCGCCCAACTCACATAACGCTTGCCGCGAGAGCGTTTGCCGGGTTTTTTGCATTTATTACCGCTTTCATTCGATATATTCTGATTATTGTCTTCATTAATAAATCCAAGCTGCGGGTCTGCTGGTAGCTCTTGCATGGCGGGTAGTTTACTGCAGCACTGCGAACGGTTTGCGAATACTCCGTAATAACGTGTTAGATGGAACCATGGAATGGGAACAAGAGCGATAAGTTTCTCGATCGGTCCGCCGTCGCAGAACTCAGAAGGAGAAAACAAAATCGACTCCGTCCCGTCACGCCATAGGTTCTTGAGTCGGAGCTTTATTGATTTGTCGGCAGTGAGAGAAAGGCGTTCATACCACGGTACTTCCTGCGGTCGTACCACGGTACTTCCTGCGGTCGTACGCAATAGCTGGGCGAGCCATATATCGTATCCCTGCCTTGCGCGCTGCCGCGCTGACCCAATTAACCCATTTTAGCTTGCGGTAGCACCCTTCGAAGTCTTTTTCCTTGTCATTGGCACTCCGCTCGCAATCGCATTCACGCAATCGCATTCGATTCGCGCAATTCACGCAATGGAAAAGGAATTTGATACTCCCTCGAAAAATAGTTACAAGAAGGCATAAAAGCGCTTATCATCCGAACATTTCATCACTTGCTTGAAATGGATTCCTATGAAGTCTGCAAATTGTGAATGCTGCCTTATACCCTTTGCGAAGGACCCAGGCCCACGCACGTTGGATAAATACTGCAGTTTTTGCGTAAGTGATCAGTAAGTGATCAGTAAGTGATCACTAGCCGAGTCGTGCATCTCCAATTTAAAAAAGTAAATAGTCATAAGTTGTGTTTTCCGGCCGGAAAGCATTGTGGCAACG
>CAIZES010000402.1 GCA_903932045.1 uncultured Silvanigrella sp.
GTGAAGAAAGACGATGTGAAGAAAGACGATGCGAAGAAAGACGATGTGAAGAAAGACGATGCGAAGAAGCCGGAGCCTAAGGCTGAGCAAAAATCTGAAGCAAAGGGTGAAGTTCGTGAACAAAAAGCAGCACCTGCACCTGCGGCTGCATCAGAACAACAGCAATCCGCGTCATCGGCACCGGCCGCGTCGTCTTCTGCAGCAGCACCCGCACCTGCGCCCGCATCGGAACAACAACAATCTGCGTCATCGGCACCGGCCGCGTCGTCTTCTGCGGCAGCACCCGCACCTGCGGCACCCGCTCCCGCAGCACCACCGCCTGCAGCGCCGCCTCCCGCAATGGAAAGCAAGGTTGTGTTTTCTCCTGAGGGAACGTCATCGGTTGTTGTTACTGGAAATGCATCGCTTCAAAAAGTGGTAGCGCCCGACTTCAGCAAACAATCTTTTCAAACACAACAAACGCAGACTGCTCAAACATTAAAGGCTATTCAAACCCAGGTTGAAACGGCGAGCACCGCGACAACAGCTGTGCAGCAACAAGTGACAACAACTGTGCAGCAACAAACGAAGGCAGCGGAAAATACTGGACCCAGGCAAATTACGGTAAAAATTCAGATGCCAACGCCGCCACAATGATGTGATATTTATTTGAATGAGAGGTTAAGTTTTGATTTGTCTTTTTCCTCGACATTAATTTCTTGCTTGCCAATAAGTTTTCCCGTCACAAACGACGTGAGTGTGAGTTCGTAAACTCCTGGGAATGTTTTGAGACGTGTTGTTTTTCCATTTGAGACTTGAAATTCGTTCTCTGTTTGAACCACATCGTGTCTGAATATTTCAATGGTGCTGCGAGCTTCGCGCTCCATTCGTGCAGGAACTCGCGCAGAAATGTGAGTACAGTTGGACACCGCTGCTACCCGGTTCAAAAATTCAGCAAGGATTTTGTTACGTGTGGACTCATCCCAAATGCCCCGAGCGAGGTCGCTTCGGACAATGAAATTTTCCCGGTCGGCGAGGTCGACAGTGATTGAGCCTTGCTCTTTTTGGCAAATTGATTCGAGAATGACTTCGGGATTTGTTGCAAGAACAAAGAATTTTCCATCAACAAGAGAGGGATTTTTTTTGGCGTTGGAAGCTTCTTTGTTGTTTTCGCTTACCGTTTCCAAGCTCACGCGTAGGGTTGATTTTTTTGCGCGCAGGTTTGCTCTCAATACGGCCTTTCGCTCTTGTTTTATTGCGGATATGGTAAGTTCCAAATTCGTTTTTCGTTCTTGATCGACGGCCAAAAGAGAAGCGACTTCAGAGTGAGTTTTGCGAACAATATGATTTGCTGCTCGAATATATTGCCATTGAAGAGGAGGTTTTCCAAAGATGGCCAGTTCTGGACTTACTGCAAGTGTGCTTGGGAGTTCGCGTTGTGCTTCCTTTTGAATGAGAAGAAAATCTTGCGCAATTTCTCCGAACAAATGGTCGTTGGATGTTCTATGTGATTCTTGCGTGGCAAGAGTATCTAGGACCCGTTTGCAAAGCGAACTATAGTTTACAAGCTTGCGATGTAAGAGATAAGGTATTCCTGGCGTTTTTCTTTTTATTTCTCGTTCAGTGGATTCAATAAAATCAGCGCCTTCTTTGACTGATTTTTGAAGATTTCGGATATCGGATTCAAGACTTCTTTCGGATGAAAACCATGCGGGATCGATGTTGTTGCTGCGGATTTCATCAATATAGTTTTTTGCAAGGGATTTCTCTTTGCGCGAAAATTCAATCCGAACGCCGTCTGACATGGGGAACGAAAAAGAAGTGGGCATGGGCTCGGTGTCGAATTTGGCATTTAATGCAGAAATAGAAAAGACGTCTCCTGAAAAAGGAGTTGAGAATAGCGATTTGTCTTGCGAGGTGTTCTTGGGCTGAAATGGAAAGAAAAAGGTGTTTGGCGTGCGTGTGATAGTTTGATAATTTTCCGCTGTTTGAGTGCCTGTAAGCAATGAACCAAGCGAAACAGGTTTTCCTTGTGCAATCATTTTATCGCTGTCAAAAGTCCACGACCATTCTGTATTGCCAAAAACTTCTTTTCGATAGGCATAAGAGCTTTTCATTTTAATGGTCTTGATATTTTTTTCTTCAAATAACTCCGATTGAAGTTGCATCACCAAAGGGGTTCCACCGCTACGCATGAGAATGCGCATGTCTAATTCGGTGGCACCAATCTTTTCGTCTTTTATTGCAGTGGCTGCAATTCCTACGGGAATTCCTGAAATGGAGAGTCCGTAGAATGTTTGGGCTTCCCCCGAAACGGACGGGACGTCTATGAGGTCGAGAGTGGGATCGTTCGTTCCCAAAGCAACGTAGCTTGGGATGAAGGCACATGTACAAGCAAAGATGAAGTTAAAGGTGATATTTCCATTATTTCCGACTTTGGCGTTGCTGCTTCTGACTTTGTCACTTTTAGAGAACATACGGAGTTCCTTCTGAGCAAGGGAAACAAATACAAGTTTGAGGCATCGCTGACATTGCCAATCTCCTATGATAAAACATGAAGTCGGCGAAGGTCTTCTTCGTCAAACCCGGTAGGGGTTCGCTTATCGTGTTCAACGGAGATTCGGGATGCTTTCGGCTACTCATTCTGTCTCACACTTTCTTGCCATGCAAGAAACCAAGGTCTTTGTTTTGGGTGACGTGTTACTTGACGCTTATATTTCGGGGCGGGTTTCTAGGATATCACCCGAAGCACCTGTTCCTGTTATTCATCAATCGGAACGAAAATGGGTAGCAGGCGGTGCGGCCAATGTTGCAGCCAACGTTGCTTGCTTTGGCGCAAAAACCTGGATCTGCGGCAGAGTGGGGCGAGATCAGGATGGCGAGCGTTTGCAGAAAATTTGCGAGAATCAGGGAGTAGATGCTTGTTTTTTGTTGCATTCTGAAACTGTTCCTACAATCACCAAAACAAGAGTATTGGCGGGATACCAGCAAATTGTACGCATTGACAACGAAGACTGTGTTCCGTTGTGCGAAGATGATCAAAAACGTGTGGTTCAATTTTTGGAAAAGTTTCTTGCGTTTGAAGGACATAAGGTTGTTGTTATTTCAGACTATCAAAAGGGTATGTTGCCACGTGAATTATTGGTGAGTGCTATTGCGCTCTGCAATGGGGCAGGAGTTCCTGTTGTGACCGATCCTAAAACTACGGATATTTCTCGTTATGCGGGAAGTGCTATTGTGAAGCCAAACTTGAAAGATGGTCGTGAGATTTTGCGAGCAACGAA